>JAYVXO010000024.1:0-55465 GCA_043785105.1 Fimbriiglobus sp. | reverse complement strand
AAGCGCGGAGACTTTGGGCTGGCTCATGCCCGCGACTATAGCCACCCTGCGGGACTTCGAGAACCCGACTCACAACACCACTGCGTAACTCCTAAATTCATTTGCGGACTCGCGGCTCACAAAGACACTCCCAACGTCTTTCTGCAGCCATTTCCAATGACGATCTACGCGGCGTTCGCCGACGTATTCGAGTTGTTTACTCCCATCCTCGGAGCCATGTTATGTCGCGGTTTCTCTCTCGCAAACGGTCAGGTTTCACCCTGATCGAACTGTTGGTCGTGATCGCCATCATCGCGATTCTGATCGGACTGCTGCTTCCGGCTGTGCAAAAGGTCCGCGATGCTGCGGCCCGTGCCCAAAGTCAAAACAACCTGAAGCAGATTGGCATCGCGTGCCATAGCTGCAACGACACGTTCGGCAAATTACCGATCGAATGGATCCCTTGGTGGGGTGGTGCGAACACGTACACAAAGGCTTGGCCAGCGGACACTTCTGTACACTTGATTCTGTTGCCCTTCATCGAACAAGGCAACATTGAAAAACAAGAACTGCAATACGGCCCCTGGAAAGAAATCGGTCTTCCTGCCGGTTTGACCCCAGTCTGCGAAAAAGTGATTAAGACCTACCAAGCCCCTGCCGACGGAGTCAGTGGCACCGCGACTTACAACGGTGCCTATGGCACAGGTTGGTACGGGTGGATGAAGACGAATACTTTTGCGTACACAAACTACGTGCTCAACATTCAAGTTTTCGGTAACCCCACGGATGTCGCAGGGGACGTTTGGGATGGTTGGAATCTCAACAAGTGTACAAAAGCGATCTCGGTTCAAGGCATCACAGACGGCTCTTCAAACACGATCCTCTTTGCTGAAAAGCGTGGCAGTTGTCCACTGAGTTGGATGGTCGGTGGCAAAACGCTTGTGTCTCACTCCAGCTTCCCCTACGAATATCCCAACGCACCGGTTTTCCACGGCAACCAAGGTCTCCCTCAGTTCGGCACGACCGTTGCGAACTGTAATCCAGAACGGGTTCACGCTCTTTCGGTCGGCGTCATCAACGTCGGCTTGGGGGACGGCAGCGTTCGCGGCATCTCGTCTGGTGTTTCCGCACTCACCTGGAAAAACGCTTGTGATCCACAAGATGGACAAGTGCTCGGTAGCGACTGGTAATTCCTGACCGTTAGCAGCAACTATCATGGACTCCTGCCCCTGGGGAGTCCTACTTTGTTTCTGTTTCGCTCTGATTTTCACCTGTGTTCTGAACTCTCCTCAAAAGGTGTACTTCGATGCGTAGCTGGCGATTGCGTTCCACTTGGATAATGGTCGGGATATCCTTCGGACTACTCGGATTGACCATTGGTTGCGGATCGAGTCTCCCCCCAACTGGTGAAATATCCGGAACGGTCACGACCGACGGAAAACCTGTTACGGCCGGGACTGTGAAATTCTTTCCGGAGAAAGGTGATCCGGTAGTCGCATCGTTGGGCGCCGATGGCACCTATCGGGCGACAGGTATCCCACTCGGGAAGGCAAGAATCTCGATCGAAACCGTGGAGTTCAAAAACCTAACCCCACCTCCACCGGGAATGGCGAAACAGATGAGTGGCCCCAGAACCAAGTATGTTCCAATCCCAGCTAAGTACGAAAAACCGGAGTCGTCCGAGCTGAGTATCGAAGTGGAAAAAGGAACGAAGACGTTTGATATCAACTGTCAGTAAATTTTTGCAGCGACATGACATTGACAACGATCACGCAGGAGTCGGTCGGAGTTTCTCCGACCGACTCCTGCGTTTCATAACAGGTACGCGACGACCAATTTTGTTCAGGCTTCAAGTCACGATCTTTTCTGGTTCATCGGAACATTCCAAAAGTATTCGGTTGGCCGCCGCGACGTTGTATCGTAAATTGCGTGCAAGTTTGGACTCTCCCCGAGGTGGTTATGGACATCGTTATTCGCTGGCGAACACTTGGCGTGGTGCTATTGGGTGCGGGGTTGATCGCGTTGATTACGCTTTCCCCTTCCATCGCGGACGGGCAGAAGGACAACTCCACCGACAACGTCCGCCCGGTGCCACCGAAGGGCGTGGCCGTGGCGGAAGCGGACGGGAAAGAACTGAAAGCGGGTCTGGACGAACTGCAAAAAGCAATCGACGAACTGAAGGGGCAGGAACTGCTTGCCGATATCGAGATCTATCACAAAGCCGTGCGGTACGCCGTGGAGCATGGCGAGTTCTTTAACATCAGAGAAATTCCGGTCGCTAAAACGCTGCTGAAACAAGGGCTACAACGCGCGAAGGAACTGAAAGCCGGCAAACCGTCCTGGACGACCCAGACGGGGCAGGTGGTGCGCGGGTATCGCTCGAAGATCGACGGTAGCGTACAGCCTTATGGCATGGTGGTGCCGAAGACATTTGACCCGAAGGGCAGCGAGAAACACCGGCTCGATTTTTGGTGGCATGGTCGTGGTGAGACGCTGAGCGAAGTGGCGTTCATCGACCAACGACAGAAGTCGGCGGGAGATTTTACCCCCGAGAACGCCTTCGTGTTGCACCCCTATGGTCGGTACTGCAACGCGAACAAGTTTGCCGGTGAAGTCGATACCTTCGAGTGTCTTGACCATGCCAAGAAACACTATCGGGTTGATGAAAACCGAGTGGTGGCGCGTGGGTTCAGCATGGGCGGGGCGGCGTGTTGGCAATACGCCACGCACTTCCCGACGCTGTGGGCGGCGGCGGCGCCGGGGGCGGGCTTCAGCGAAACGCCGGAGTTTTTGAACGTCTTCCAAAACGAAAAAGTCGAACCGACGTGGTACGAGAAGAAACTGTGGCACCTCTACAACGCCTCGGACTACGCCCAAAACCTCTTCAACCTGCCGACGGTCGCCTATAGCGGTGAGATTGACAAACAGAAGCAAGCCGCCGACGTGATGGCCCGCGAGATGAAGAAAGTCGGACTGGAACTGACGCACATCATCGGCCCGAAGACAGGCCACAGTTACCAATCTGACGCCAAGCGCGAGGTCATCAAGCGTATCGACGAAATCGTCGCCAAAGGCCGCGATCCGATGCCGAAGGAGATTAAGTTTGTCACGTATACCTTGCGATACAACCAAAGTGGTTGGATCAAAGTCGAGAAGCTCGCCAAGCACTGGGAACGGGCAGAAATCGACGCCACGCAAGCCGACGGGAAGTTCGACATCAAAACGACGGGCGTGACCGGATTGGCCGTGACGGCACCGATGAAGTCGCTCACGATCGACGGCGCTGGAGTCGAATTCATTCATCCAGACGGTAAGTTGGCTTCGGTTCGCTTCGAGAAAGACGCCCAAGGGAAATGGCAACAACGAATTGAGGCGGCAATCACTGGGAAGCGGCACGGACTTCAAGGGCCGATCGACGATGCGTTTTTCGATTCCTTCATCAACGTGAGGCCAACGGGAACGCCGTTGAACGAAAAAACCGGTGCGTGGGTTCAGGCAGAACTGAAGCACTCCGTCGATCAGTGGCGGAAGCAATTTCGTGGTGATGCCATCGTGAAGGATGACACAAACATCACAGCTGACGACATCAAGAACAATAATCTCGTCCTGTGGGGTGATTCCAATAGCAACGCGGTGCTGAAGAAGTTGTTCGGCAAATTACCCGTGAAGTGGCTCATCACCCCCGCCGTGCGAAACGGCAAGACGGCGTATGATTCCAAGCTCATTCTTGGCGACAAAGAATACGCCGGTGAGACGCACGTGCCGGTGATGATCTTCCCCAATCCTCTGAACCCGAACCGTTACGTGGTTTTGAACAGCGGATTTACGTTCCGGGAATATGACCAACTGAATAACGCGCGGCAAGTGCCGAAGCTCCCGGACTATGCCATAATAGACATCACCACCCCACCCAACTCGCGGTACCCCGGCAAGGTCGTCCGGGCCGGATTCTTCGGGGAGAAGTGGGAGTTTCAACCCAACGACGGCCAGTAATTTTTGAGGGGCTGCCTGTGCCTGCTTGGCGGATTGTTCGCACGCTATTGCTCTTGACCCCGAGTTTTGTGCTACTCGGTGCTGGCGCCTGGTTCGTCCTGAAGCAGTTTTCGGGCACCCCCGATCTGCAAACGGATCGGGGGCGGCTCGTGGTCGTCGTTGTCTTCGACCAAATGCGCGGGGACTACCTCAAGCGTTGGTCGGCGATGTTCGATAGCAACGGCTTTGAACGCATCAAGAAGGATGGCGTGTGGTATTCCGACGCCCATCTGCCGTATGCGTGTAGTTCAACCGGGCCGGGCCATGCGTCCATTTCGACCGGCGTGCCACCGTCGATCCACGGGATCATTGAAAACGAGTGGTACGACCGGGCACGCAGCAAAAAAGTCTATTGTGCCAGCAGTGATCGACCGTATGACCGGGTGCCACCGAACCCGAACGCGGGGTCTCGGACCAAGGATGGCGGCGGCTTGTCACCCGATCGGTTGCTGGTCTCCACGGTCGGGGACGCCCTGACAGAATCGAAACAAGGCCGCGTGTTCAGTTTGGCACTTAAGGACCGGGCTGCGGTCCTGATGGGCGGCAAAAGTCCGACCGGCTGTTACTGTTTCGACACCGCAACCGGGCAGTTTCACACGTCCAGTTATTACCGCGAAAAGGCGCACCCCTGGGTGGAGGCGTTCAATAGTTCCAACGGCTCCGACAAGTGGTTCCAGAAGGACTGGACTCGGCTTGGCGATGAAACACTTTACAACAAGCTGGCGGGGCCGGATGATTTCGTGGGTGAGACCGGCGGTCCAGGTGGACCGGGACGTGTTTTCCCCCACAAGTTCACGCCCGAACCGACACCCGGCGGGCGGTACTATGCCGGTTTAGAGGCCACGCCGTTTGGCAACGAACTTCTGTGGGACTTCGCAAAAACGGCCATCGAAGCTGAGAAGCTGGGGCAGGGCGATTCACCCGATCTGCTGTTTCTTGGCTTTTCCGCGAACGATGTGATCGGGCACGCCAACGGGCCGGATTCCCACGAAGTGCTTGACGCCACGCTGCGGAGTGATCGGTTGGTCGGGGAAATGATCCAGTACCTGGAAGCCAAAGTCGGTGCGGGCCGGTTCACGATCATTGTCACGGCGGATCACGGCGTCTGCCCGTTGCCCGAGATCGCTGTCAAAACCCACCCCGACGCTGAGCGATTTTCCCCTGGCGAAGCCTACGGACCCTTGGGCGCAGTTCTGGATCAGAAATTCGGCCAAGCCGATGTCGCAGCCGGCAAGTGGGTCGAAGTGCTGGATTTCCCGTGGGTGTATCTGAATCAACGGCTCATCCGGTCCCAGGGCATCGCGCCGCAAACCGTCGAAGAAGCCGCCACCCAATGGTGCGCGAACCACCCAAGCATCGCGCAGACGGCGTTCAGCCGAACCGTACTTTCTGGTCCGCCCCTGACGGACCCATTAGGGCGAAGTGTTCAACTGGCGTTTCACCCCGATCGGTGCGGGGATGTGTTCGTGGTGAACAAACCGTACACACTCCAAACTGGCAGGTTTTCCACCGGAACCTCCCACGGCACGCCCCATGCTTACGACACCCACGTGCCGGTTCTCGCCTTCGGCTTGAACATGCCAACAACGGGCGAACAGGAAGGCCCAGCCAGTTCGCTCATCGTCGCCCCACTGATTTGCAAAGCGCTGGGAATTGAACCCCCAACCGGGTTGAGCGAGAAGTTGCCGTAAGTTAAAGATCACTTAAACAACAAATTCCGTGTCAATCCCCCCGAGCCGACCAGGCCCCTGGAAAACGAACTGTCCGTGAGCAACGCAAAAGTTGTTGCGTGAGTGCTACGGGATTGGTGGCCTCGTTAGAGGCCAAGGGATGTAGCCACGGGTGGAGCGCTTCGCGCAACCCGTGGAATCGGTGGCTCTACTACTAGACTGCCCTGAAGGGGCAGAGGAATTCCTTCGCCCCTTCAGGGCGATTGACAATGGGATGTCACTGCCCACGGGTTCCGCGAAGCGCTCCACCCGTGGCTACACTCCGGTGCCCCTTCAGGGCACAAAACCAAGGCAGCCTAATTGAACGCTGCGAAATCCGTTGCACAGGTGATGCTTCTCAGTGAACCTGTTTTTCTCGCTAACGCACATTGAGCAACGGCGATTGGCACGGAAGTTTTTGCAGCGATCCTACGACCAATTGTCACTCCAACCGCCATCGCCCCACGCTGTCGAACAGCGTTGTGGGGTTGAGCAGTTTCGCGGGGGCTTCATCGACTTGGCCGTCGAGGAACACTTTCACGGCGGTGGAGATCACCATGTGGCGGTCGAGTTGCCACAGTGGGATGAACGGCACGGCGTCGTTAAATTGCTGATGAATGCGTTGGGTCAGTGGTGAGAGTTTGTTTTGCGGGTCGCGGTACAATCGGCACTCGGCCAACGACCGTGAAAGGCGAAGGTCTTCTTCGGCAGGGGTACTACTCCCGTTGGCGAGGTACCCGAGGTAGTTTCGCCCGCCTTGCACGGCGGCGGTGGGGTCGAGAAAACTTCCTAGTATTTGCGGGTACCACTCGTCGCGGTAGTCGAACGCCATGTAGGCCAAGTCGTAGCGGTTTTCCACTTCGACACGCCGCAACAGTTCCCGTGGTGCAACGGGTTCGAGAATCAGCGTGATTTTCTGAGCGTCGGACGAAGTCGGCGACTCAACCATCAGCTTCATCCGCTCGCAAGCCCGTTTGGCGTCGGAGTCGTCGTTGGGGTAGATCAATGTCATGGCAGGTGTAGCGGTCGGCGTGGTCAGGTATTGGCGGAACTTCGCAGCGGCCAAATCTCGGTTGAACAGTGACGGCGGGTTGCCACCCAGTGGCCTCGGCGTGGCCCAACTTCCTGCGGGGAACGGCCCCGTCAGTGGCCTGTGGGCTTCTGGCATGGCTGGGGCACGGAAGATGTCCGCGAGGATGCGGTCGCGGTCGATGGCGTGTAACAGTCCCCGGCGCACGTCTGGATTTTGCAAGTTCGGTCGGCGGTGGTTGATGGCGAGAATGTGAATGCGATGCGGGTTCACAGCGGTCACCACCTGAACCCGGCCACCAAGGTTTCCACCGGCAGTGAACTTCGCCAAATCAGTTGTGGAAACATCGGGCAAAATGTGCAGCCGATCGCCCCGGAAATCGGCAGGCAAATCCGTCGATTGACTCACATCCACGAAGCGAATTTCCTTGATGAACGGCTGCCCCAACTTGTTCGGTCGGCGGGCGTAGGCTTGATTTGCGAGAAGAATCACCTCACGCGGTGCGTCCGAGTTCGGCGCAGCGCGGGCTATTGGGGCCAGGCGGTACGGGCCAGTTCCGAACGGTTGCCGACCGAAATCGGCATCGTCGATTTGTTTATTTTTCGCCAGTAGCCACCCGGCGGGGTGAACCTTCATCGTGAGCAAACTGCGGGGGTCCGGGTGCCCGAGTTTGAACCGCATCTTGATACGACCCAGGTCGGACGGGTCGAAGCCGGGGTCGTCGAGCCACGTTGCGACATCGGACACCCACGACGCCGGTTTTTGCCGCATCAGCCGAAGCGTTCCCGCAACGTCGGCGGAATTCAGCAGGCCCGAATCCGGTCCCGACCAATTGGCAGACCCGACGAGACGAAAGTCCCGGACGCCAGCCCCGACAACGCCTCGATCCGTGCTCAAATTGGATACGTAGCGGACGCCAGTGACATCGTCCGGAACGGCGTCCAGAAGCCCTTCAAAAATGGCTTCACTAATTTGATGTTCGCTGTCAAATCGTGCGAGGGCAGGGGACATGAACTCCGGCATTTGGCGCATCCCGACGAACAACACCGGGTAGCCGAGCTTCATGTTTTGTTGCATCAAGCGGAGGTTCGAGTTGTCCGGGTCGATTTTCTCGATCGCCGTGAGGATATTCCGGGCTTCGGTTTTGTTCGTGTCGAACATTCGCTGCGCATCGGCGATCATCTTTGCCGCACGGTCCGCCAGTCCTTTCCGAACCCGGAGCGCCACTGCATTTCCTGTGTTCGGGAAGCGGGTTTCGTACTCGAACAACAACTCGCGGCTGCGTTCGAGATCGACTTGACGGTCGGACTTCACCATCACTTCGGCTTCGGTGAGTCGCGCTGTGTAAACTTGTTCCAGCACCTTCGGCGATGACCGATACAGGTCGGCGAACTTCGTGCTGAGTTCTTTCAACTTCGGCCAATCGTGGGCATCGCCCGCTGATTTCAGCCGACCCATCCGCACAGTGACCAACTTGTCTGAGATCGCATTCTTGACGGTATCCCAACTTTTACCTCGTCGGCGATTTTGTTCCCGCGCCGAGTCGTGGAAGAAGAACACCGCGACCAACACTTTTTCCGCAGCGGCTTGCTTCTCACTGAGCAGAAGTGGCGGGTTGGCCGGCACGGTTGTCGGGGTCAGCAGTCGATCCACTTCGCTCATAGCGAACAGTTCAAACGCCACCACGTCCCGGACTTGCCGGCTCGACAATGTGCGGGGGTCACCGGGGGTGTCGTTGTCGTCCAGCACGGAGACGCCGAATTCAGCGGGGTACCGATCCTTCCCCCACAACAGTGGTAACGGCGTGACCCGAACCGGCTTGCTAGAGCCGACCGCGATACGGTCGAACGCGACCGTAAACTGGGCATAAAAGTCTTTCAGAACCGGGTGCTTGGCGGCATTCACTTCCCGAACAATTTCGGTGAGTTTGACAAGGTACGGCGCTAAGGTGGGATCTTTTTCAGCCGGCGTTTCGGCTTCGGTAGGTGGGTTTGTTGTGTTCGGGGGGTTCGGCGTTTTCGGCATCGGGGCCGGTTCGGGGTTGTTCGGGTCAATACCCGGAAGTGGCTTCATCGGCGCCGTGTCTGGACTACCCGGATCAACGCCGGGGAGTTTCTTGAGCGGCGGTTTCGTTTCTTTCTCTTCCTCCTCTCCTGGGAGCGGTACTTTTTTGGCCGGTGGCTTCGGATTTTTTTCTTCATCCTCGCCCCCCGCACTGACAGGTAGAGTCAATGCGAAGAGCGTTGCGCCAAGTGTAAATAAAAGCAATGCCGTGACGGGGCGCCGCCAACCTAAAAACGAATGAGAGCGAAATGAGATCGCGGGGTTATGGAATGACATCGGGGAATTTACCTCTCATCGGCGGAACTCGCGTGACCTCACCGTGTTAATCTTATCGTGGGTCACGAGGTAGGCCGAGAACGACTCCGGGAGTTCTCATAAAATTTTCGCTTGAAAATGATGGCCAACCCTCATGGAATGCCTTGGTGTGCGATGAGGTGAAGGCGTGAAGGCCTTCACCAACCCATGTCCTTGCGGTATTCGCAAGATTGGGTGACGATTTCTCTCACGTATTTTGGAGTTTAGACCATGCGTAAGTTGCTTCTCGCCGTGATCGTGCTGTTCGCCAGCGTGGGCCTGACCCTCGCGGCTCAAGTTAGCCTCGTCAAGTTCGACGAAAAGACCAAAGAAGCCGTCGTGAAGACCGGCAAGAAGGGCGAAGACCAGGTCGAAAAGACCATCAAGATCACCGACAAGACCAAGTTCAAGGACGCCGAAGACAAAGATGTGTCTTACGAAGACGCCGTCAAGAAAATGACCGGCGAGAAAGCTGTCAAGCGCTTCGACCTCACCGAAGAAGAAGGCAAAGCCACAATCATCAAGTTCACAGCTGGCAAGAAGAAAAAAGACCCTTCATGATACTTTGAACGACGCAAAACGACGCACCCCGGTCGGTTCATACCGACCGGGGTGCGTCGTTTTTACCCGGTCTTTTTGCATTTCAAGTTGTGGGTTGGGGCCGCTTCACCATAAGATTGTCTACACACCGCAAGTTTATGAAGGTCTGGGACATGGCGCGAAAAGCTTCGACGAAGTCTACGAAATCCGAGATTGTGGCGTTCAAGGTCGAGGAAGAACTGGCGAAGTTCCTCAACGATTTGCCGAACAAAAGCGACTTCATCCGCAAAGCCATTTTGGCCCAGTTCGGGATGACTTGCCCACTTTGCACCGGCACGGGTGTCGTGGCGCGCGGCCTACACGACCACTTCAAACCCGTGATCGCGGAACACAACCGCCGACCGTGCGACAAGTGCAAAGCGATGGTGGAAGTCCCACTCTCCTCAGACAACGCCGCCCCCGCCGACCGCAAACGCTTCGAGCAGTTCCTCCACGGCGGCCCGCTATATTGCACCAAGTGCTACCCCACCGTCCCCGCCTGCGACGATTGCGGGTGGCACGTCGCGATGGAAAAAGTCGCCGAGCACTTCAAGAAAGTTCACGTCCATGCGCATTAACCCAGATTGTTCACCACGAATAACACGAATAACACGAAAGAAAACTGGACCATAAAGTGCCTGTGAATCTCACGAGGATCGGCGTCCTCGCTCTCGGCCCATTAGAACTAAAATCTATTCGTCTTATTCGTCTGATTCGTGGTAATAACATCGGTTCCAACCGAACGCATCACGCCGACTGTCTGGTTCCGGTGTCGGCGGCGTGGTCGGTGACGTGTTGGACGAGGCGTTGCCAGGCGTCGGTGGGGCAGGGGAAGAGGGTGGTGAGTCGCTTCAAGTCGGCGACGAGATCGCCACTGGAACGGTAGGGCATAGCGCCCGCGACCGTGTCGGCCATCGGGGTTTCGGGGTCGGCTTCGAGACGGCGGACGACGGCCATCAGGGATTCGGGGAACGCTTTCGCGCGGGTCCGTCGTTTACCGGGCGGTTGACCGAGTTGCGACCAGCCGAACGCAATTTGACCGATGGCTCGCAAGTCTGCTTCCGGCGTCGGGTCGAATGCCGCCGCGATGCCCGTGGACAGCCACATCGGTTCGCCGATGCCCAGCAATTTCACTGTGCCGTTCGCGGTCATCAAGAACGTGTCGGAGGATAGCCGACCGTGCGTTAACCCCTGGCGGTGGACCGCGTCCAGACCTTTTGCGGCATCGGAAAGTAGTTTCACCCAAACACCGGGGATCGCGGCATCCGTTGGCCAATCGGGACTCGGTAAACCCGTGAGCCATTCTTGCAACACGGCGGGGCGGCCGTTGATTTCCAACACTTCCAACGTGGCGGCCAAGTTCGGGTGGGCGGCGTCGTGAGCCGCACTGAACATCTGGCGGAATTCGTCCGGGCGGACGGCGTCTTCCATCTCCGCTTCGGCGAGGTGGCGTAGGATCGCCACGCCCTTCGACGGGGTGTCGGCGAGGTTGGGATCAAGGACACGATACACCACTTCTCGTGGTGTGACCCGAAGTCGATCAATCACCCGAAGCCGACCGAGCACGAGTGCATCGAGTTTACCGGCTTCCATCAACGCGAGTTGATAGATGGTGATGGTGCCGCTACTCAACAACACGTTGCGCAACGTCCGGCGTTGTCGGCGTGCCTCGGACCACAGGGTGTTCAGGCTTTCGGCGTCGATGAGTTCGAGCGACTGCAACATCTCGCCGAGTTGCTTGTCGCCCGGATCGACTTCGTCGATGGATGCAAACTTGGTCGCAATCGGCAACACGGTCACGCCGTCGTCATTTGCCGCCGTGCGGTTGTAGGCGAGTTCTTTTAGCTTGCGGCGATACCACTCGCGCATGTCGGACAGGTGCCGTTCGACTTCGGTTCGGCGTTCGGCGACCCGTTGTTTTTCGTGCCGCAGTTCATCGGTTTGGCGGGCGAGTTGAATCGCATCGACATCAATCTGCTTCGCCACCGCGTTCACTTCGGCGTGGCGGGCTTCGAGGTGGGATTCTTTTTGCACCATCCCCTGTTTAATTTCGCCGACCTTCGATTGCCAATCGACAAGCTGTTGCCGAAACTCCGTGACGGCAAGTCGGTGTTCGCCACGGGCTTTTTCGAGTGCCTGTTCCCGGTCGCGAAGCCGTTCCGATTCGAGGCTGAGTTCCCGGCGGGCTGCTTCCAGTTCTTCGCGGGTTTGGCCGGCGTAGGTGTGCAGTTCACCCAGGTGATTGCGGATGCCGTCGCGCGCAACGGTCAGCTTGTCGAAGGCGTTTTTCGCCCGGTCCATCAGGTCCGGTGTTTGACTGCGGAGCGTGTGAAGTTCGTTCACCGCGTTCGAGTAGAACGCCAGGAATTCCGCGCGCGCTTTGGCCTCTCGTTCTAACGCAACGGTTTTGTCGCTGTCCCAACCTTTACGCCCTTCCGCAAGTTCACGCCGTGCCCCGGCGACCGTCTTCCCGACCTCCCGAATCCGCGTGACTTGGCGTTCCAGGTTTGCCTCTCGATCCGTCAGTTCGGACGTGTGGCGATCGAGGTCCGCGACTTTCGCATCGAGTTCGCCGTGGTTGGCGGTGTGTGCGAGCTTGAGCTTCTCTTGCTCGCTTTGCAAGTCGGCGCGGATCGTTTCCAACTCCGCTTTTTCGTCGGCTAGCCGCTTGGTTGTCTCGTCCAAACTTTTGGAGCGGGCCGAGAGTTCTTCCGCCCGCCGTCGGAGTTGTTCTTGAAACGTCTGCCGGGCGATGTCCGAATCGGTGAGTGTGAGTTGCCGTTCGGTGACGGTCGTGCGCTCGGCTTCGAGGCGTTCGTGCAACTGGGCCACTTGCTCCGCACGGGCTTGCAGCATCGCGGTTTGGCCCGCGATCTCGGTCGTGCGGGTGTCGAGTTCTTGTTCCTTTTGTTGCAGGCGAAGCTGTTCGGCGGCCAGTGCGTTTTTTTGCTGTTGAATCTCGTTCAACGTCGCTTCAAACACAGCAGACCGCTCTGCGATGTGCCGGGTTTGTTCAGCATGTCCGTCACGCTCGGTTGTCAGATGTTCGGCATCACGCAGTCGGTTGTCGAGTTCGCGCTGGGCGTCATCTTGGCGAATGCGATCGGCAGCGAGCTTTCTCGATTCTTCGTTCATCTCGTCTTGTTGTCGATCAAGACTGGCTTTCAGTACGGCCAGCATCGCGCGTTGAGCTTCGACATGGGCGGCGTGTTCGGCGAACTTGGTTGCTTGCTCGTCGAATTCGTCTTTCTGTTTCTGCAAGCTTGCGGTTTCAGCACTCACACGGCCCTGTTCGGCTTCGGCCAGTTTCAATTGCTCTTCGAGTTCAACCGTATCCCGCATCAGTTGGTCGAAGCGTTGATCCACGTCGGACGCCCGATGGTCGAGTTCGCGTTGGTGCTGCTCGAATTGAGCCAGTTTCGCGGCGTGGTGTTCACGCTCTTGTTGAAAGGCAATCTGCTCCAGGCGAAACTTTTGTTCGCGTTCCGTCAGTGCGGCGTCGCGTTCGGTTGCCGTGGCCAGCAACGTGTGGCGAATCGGATTCGTATCGTCATCAAGCTGCTTTTCACGCCGTTTCGTTGTTTCAATCTCAAGTGCAGCCAGCCGGTCACGGTGCTCCGCGACGAGTTGACGTTCGCGCGCATCGAGTTCGGCTTTGCGATTGGCGGCATGGTCGTCGAAGCGGGTTTGCGACAACGCGAGTTCTTGACGGCGTTCTTCGTATTGCTTTTGAAGGTTATCGCGGACGTGCATCAACTCGGTACGGAAGCGTTCGAGTTCGGCTTGCTTGGCGGTTAGCTCCGCTTCAATTTCCGTCTTACGTTGGTACCAAAGAACACGATCGGCTTCGAGTTCGGCGCGTTCTTCGTCAAATGCAGTCGTATCCGGGCCATAGGTGGGTGGAGACGGCGGAGTGTTTCGCGGCGGGGTTGGATCACGTTCCGATTGGTAAGTCCGATGATGGTTGTCCGGTGGCGGATTCGCAGGGGATTGCAGATCGGGGTGAAGATAACCCGTGCCGAGGTGAACGGTCACGTCCACGGACCCCACGGCAATTTGGTCGCCGTGATTCAGCCGCGTTGGAGACGTGTTCGCTGTGAGGAAGTTGCCGTTCAACAACACCGGGAACGCGGTGTCAGCCCGTTGGATGAAAAGCGAATTCGGAGTGCGGGCAATCTGACAGACCAACGCCGGAACGTTCGCGCCGGGCAACCGCAAGTCACACCCGGCAGCACCACCGACGGAAAATTCGGTTCCTTCAAACTCGTACCGCGTGGGGCGACCGGAGCCGATGCGCACGTCGAGACTAACCCCTGCTGCCTCCTCCGAGACGGGTAAAGTGCTATGAAACCGGGGTTTAAGATAGGGAACAGTCATCCGCGAGCTTCCCGCTCGTACTCCCACGGGTCGCCTGATTGTCATCACATCCGTGCGTGCAGACCCCAGGCGTGCCGAATTGGAACGAATTTCGTCGATCTTGACAAGCCCGACTGGCGTACTTCTCCTTGACCCCCTTGGTCTGCCTAACTACCGTGACAGAACATTGAGGTGAAGCCCAACCGGGCCATCCACCCCACAAAAACAGGTCGAGGACCGCTCGTGAAGGCTAGCCCCGCTCCCAGTTCGACATCCGAAGTATCGCCGCCTGCACCTGGGTTGGATCTTCCGACATCTGAATCGTTACCCACACCACCCTCGGCTACACCGCCGCAAACCGCGACTTGGCCCGAATGGTTCCTGGCACTCGACATTGTGCTGGGGATCACGGCCCTGATCGTGGCGTTTCTGGCCGCCTCGTTTGCCGCCCGCAACTCCGATTTGTGGCTTCAACTGGCGAGTGGTCGCTTGATCGCGCAAGGGCAATTGCACCTCGGTAGTGACCCGTTCAGCTTTAGTGGCGAAGACCGACCGTGGGTTCACACGACTTGGCTCAACGATCTGGGCATGTACGCGCTGTACTCCGTGGATACCGCAGGCGTGACGTTGGTTGCTGTGAAGGCCGTCCTGTTCACGGTTGTCTTTGCTCTGTTTGCCTTTTTACGCCGACCGGGACATTCGTTGTGGCCCTGGGCGATATGTGCGATTCTAGCAATCCTGGCATCCGCACCCTACGCCCATCTTCGACCACAAGTGCTGTCGATGCTGTTCTTATCGACGACGATCGTGCTATTGTACCGTTTGCCGTGGAAGGAGAACTCGTGGCGACAACCCGCTATTGTGGCTGGACTCTTCGCACTGTGGGCGAACTGCGACGTGTGGTTCTTCTTGGGTCCACTGGTCGTGGCCTGTGTGCTCATCGGTGAGTTCTTGAATCGGTTCCTCATGAAAGAGGTCGAGGAGGATGCCGAGAGTCCGTTCTGGGCCGCTCCACCCTTGCAAGCTTTGGTCAAGACACTCCTCTTGGGCGTGATCGCGTGCTTGTTAAACCCGTACTTTCTGGCCGCCGTGGTCAAATCGCCGACCGAGGCGGTTGCGCAGTTATTGCCAATGGAACTGGGGTTTGGACTGCCGGTCGGTGCCACCGAAGATGTCGAACTCGCCGCCTTGACCATCACCCCGCTCAGCGCCGAATACATGGATGTCAAATACCGCGGGCAGAGCATCAACGGGTTTTCGTTTGCGATTCTCTTGGTCGGCGGGGCGATGTCATTGGTCCTGGGCATTCGCAACCTACGAGCAACGCACATTGTGTTGTGGATCGCGTTCGCAGCACTTTCGTTACAACACGTCCGGTTGATTCCGTTCTTCGCCATCGTTGCGGTCCCGTTAGTCGCTGCCCATTTGAACGGGGTGTCCGGGTGGTTTCGTCTCGGCAGTTGGAACGACCCGACCACACGAATTTTGTTAACCGGGACAGGGTTGGTCCGAATGCTGAGCGTCTTGGGTGGCTTCGCTTTGATTGGGGTCGCCTACCCCGGTTGGCTGCACGGGTTGATGCCAAACCCCGCGTTGCAAAATCGGCTCGATTGGTCAATCGAAGCCGCACCCTCGATGGTTCGGACCGCCAATAACGTGGCGCGATTGCACACGGAAGGCGAGCTACCAGTCAGCGTTCACGCGATGAACACCAGCGCCGAATTCGGTAACTACATGACGTGGTTTGCGCCGAATCAGAAAGTCTTTGTCAACTCGCGGTTTTCTTTCCATCGGCACGAGCTTCCGGATCTGGTTGCCGTGCGGCAAATCTTGGTGAACTCGAAGACCCAACGGGAAGTGCCGAATAACCTCAAGGATCTCTCGACGTTTAGCGACAAGCACAAAGTGGGCTACTTCATCCTCGCATCCTGGTTGCAACGAGTGGATGAAAACGGCCTGTACGAGATTTTGCAAAAAGACGACGAATGGGTACTTTGGCACCTGGACGGCCGTAGCGCCATCATTGGACGAATCCCCGCCGACCGCGAGTTGAGCGCGGTTATCAAACGGTTGAAGTTTGACCCGGTCCGCGTCGCGTTTGCCCCGGATCAAGAACAACTCCCGGTTGGGAAAGCAGTCTATCCGCCCCTCACGGAGCGGGAATTCTTTGACGACTTTGTGTACCGCCCCACCATCTCCCCTGCGGAACTGGACGACGCCCCGACTTACGCCTTCTACGGCGAGTACAGCGGGTTTATCGCCGGGAAGCAATGGGAGCAGAAAATGATTGTGTCCTTCTACCAAAATGCCAGCGTCGTCGGGCCGTCCGTGTTTCTGTTCAATCCGGCACCCCCTGCTGTTGACGACGTCCAATTCGCCATCCCGGTACTCATGACTCGTGCCGCCCGTCGCGGCATTGCGGCAAACCCGGACTTACCGGGTGGCTATCTTTCCTTGATTCAAGCCTATTCGCAACCGTTGGCGCCCGTGTTGGACGTGCCGTTTGCAGGCGACATCACTGAACGACAAATGCAGGTTCTCACAGCCCAAGTTCGCTTCCTGGATCGCTTACCGCCGCCGTCAGTCTGTTCGCACTTTCAACGAATGATGATGCTCGAAGGCACGATGTCGATCCAAGGGTCAATCGGGTCGATGGGGTCGATGGGACTGTTCATGACCTTGGCCCAATCGAACCAACTCGATTGGGCCAAGGTCGTGTTTGAACGCTCCGTTGCCTGTTGGGAGAAACTCCCCAAGGAAGTTCACGAGCAGTACGCCAAAACGGAACAACTGCGTGATCAGAACACGGACCCCAGGAACAGGAAGCCGAGCTTTGTTGCCATGTTGAAGAAACCGGACGAAGTCCTGGTCAATCTGGAACGGCAAATTCAACGCGCAACCGAGCAAGTCCAACGGGGTCGAACGGCCTATGAACGGTTCGGCATGGCAACACAGACTGGGTTACCGTTGAAGGCACTGGAACTGTTCAACGAACTGACGGAAGACGGCAAAGAGCCGGGTCCGGAACGCAACGCGATGTTGGCGCAGAGCATCAGTGTGTTGCTCCGTGCCGGCAAACTGGAAGATGCCGCCGCCCGCTTGGGTAGCCTCGAAGCCCAAATGGAAGAGTTCGCCACGAAAGACCCGAGCAACCAACTGTTCACTGCTCTGAAGCAACTTGAAGGACTGAAATGCCGCCTAGAAGGGAACTTCGTTGGCGCGGAAAAGGCGTTGTCAAAGTCGCCATTCAAACCGCTAATCTGGGACGCTCCGGAACGCACCCTGGATGCCGTGGTCGGCACAATTGGGGGGATTGCTGGTGGTACGTTCAGTGGTTTACTTGCCTCCCCGTATAGCCAACAGAACCCTCCGTCACCGATCGTGAGCTACGTCGCAACCATCCACAATAAACGCGGGATGTTGCAACAAGAATCGCTGTACAACTACGACCGCGGGTTACTGGCGATCAGCATGGGCAACATGAAAGATGCGGAGTATTGGCTATCACAAGCGGTCAAGCCACAAGGCGTCGATTTACGCGAGTTCGGCGACCCACAACAGTTTATCCGGATAACGAAGTACCTCGAACTCATCAAGCGTGCGGCAACGCCACTGCCCAAGTAAGCATTCACGGGGATCGAGCCGATGGCAAGTTGGAAAATCGCTGGCGTGCAGATGGATTGCCAACTGGGCCGCACCGAGGTCAATCTCGACGCGGTGCGGACCAAACTGGCCATCGCCGCCGACGCGGGTGCGAAACTCATCGTCTTCCCCGAATGCGTGCTCACCGGGTACGGCTTCATCAGTCGGGGTGAAGCGTTACGATGTGCCGAACCCATTCCCGGTCCAAGTTCGGATTTGATCGCCACCGATTGTGCCAAGCATGGCGTCTGGGCGATTTATGGTTGCTTGGAACGTGACGGGCCGAAATTATTCAACTCCTGCGTGTTGATCGGGCCAACGGGCTATGTGGCGACCTATCGCAAAATACACCTCCCCTGTGTCGGCGCGGACCGCTTCACCGATCCGGGCAACCGTCCATTTGAAGTCCACGATCTGGGTGGCTTGAAGATTGGCATCAACATCTGCTTCGACGGGAGCTACCCCGAATCCGCCCGCATCTTGACCTTGGCCGGTGCGGATCTGGTTGTGTTACCGACGAACTGGGCCGACAAAGCAATCAAGATGGCCACACTCGTGTCTCCGGTGCGAGCATTCGAGAACCACGTTTATTACCTCGCCGTCAACCGCGTCGGCGTGGAATCGGGTTACCACTACATCGGCTACAGTTCGATCACCGATTTCAACGGCGACTATCAAGCAATGGCCGACCACGACGCCGAAGCGATCATTTACGCGGAAGTGAACCCAGAACTAGCCCGTGCTAAAAAAGTGATCCACTGCGTAGGCGAATACGAAATCGACCGCGTGAACTGGCGCCGCCCCGAGTTCTACGGCCCGCTGAGTGAAGTCACAACGCCATTCACCGGGCATCAAAACAGTTAGCGAGTTACCGCTCGGCGGCGCGGGGGAGGCAGACGCGAAACGTGGTGCCGAGGTTAACTTGGCTGGTGACGCGGACGGTCCCTTTCATGGCCTGGACGAGGTGCTTGACGATGGAAAGCCCCAACCCGGTGCCGCCCATTTCGCGGCTGCGGGCTTTGTCCACGCGGTAGAACCGCTCGAAAACACGCGGCATGTCTCGGTCGGGAATACCGATGCCACTGTCTTCCACTTCAAAACAAACTTGTTGATCGGTGGCTTCCCAACGGACCGTGATTCGACCCTGTTCGGGGGTGTACTTGATCGCGTTATCGACGAGGTTGTCGAGAATTTGTGCCAAGGCTTCTTCATCGACCCACACGCCCAGATCGGGCGGACAGCCGACTAGCGCGACCCCATTCAGCGTTAACCCCTTGACCTCGGCACGGGTTCGGTGGCGGTCGAGACAAGCGTGAACCGCGTCTTCAACTAACACGACCTCGAATTCCAACCCCGCTTCGCCGGATTCAATTTTTGCCAAACTCAGCAAGTCCGCGACAAGTGCATCCAAGCGGTTGGCTTGAATGTCGATCTCGGAAAGAAACAAGCCCCGTGTGGCCGGGTCTTCTGCCGCCCCATCCATCAGGACTTCCACACTCGACTTGATGTTAGCCAGCGGCGTTTTCAATTCGTGCGACACGTTGGCGACGAAGTCTTGGCGAAGTCGTTCGAGGCGACGAATCTCCGAAATGTCGTTTAGCACCATGACCGCGCCGGGCGAGTTCGGTCCGGGCAAACACGAGACATAGACCGCAAGACTTTTCTCCGTGCCGCCCTTCCAATCAAGTACCTCGCGGTACGGCCCGACGCCACGCAACCCTAACACCGCCGCTTCTTGAACCGCCCGTTGCCGGGTGATTTCCCACAGTTTCCGCCCGACGGCTTGGTCCGGTTGGAACTCCAAAAGTTGCGCGGCCCGGTCGTTGGCGAACAAGATTCGCTGATCCCGGTCGAACGCAATCACGCCTTCCACCATCCCGGACAAGATGGTGCGGAGTTGCTCCTTGTCGTGTTGCAATTGGGAAAAGGAACCCGCCAGTTTCGTGCTCATCGCATTCAACGTGTTCGCAAGCGACGACACTTCCTGACTGCCCGCCGTGTAAATCCGATGCGTCAAGTCGCCTTCGGCTAGGCGTTGGGCGCCGAGCGAGAGCCGTTCCAGTGGCAGGGTAAATCGCCGGGCCAGAACATAGGCCGGCGCGACCGAGAGCAAAACGATCATGCCGACTGACGCCGCCACGTCCAACGCAATCGCAGCGAAATGGTCACCGGCGCGTTGCAGCACGAGTATTCCGACCAACGAAACGGCGACGGTGACAAGCGTCAGATAGGTGATGAAGAGTCGCCAAAACATCGAGTTGTCGCTCCGCTACTCTGTGACACCCGTCCGATACCAAAGTCTGATTGTACACTGATAATCAAGCGGCACGAGAGGCCGCCACAACTCGCTTACCCGCAATCAGTCGCGTCCCGATGTTGAGCAACATCACGACGGCCAGTAACACCAGTGTAGCGGCCCAGGCTTGTTCTTGTTGATCGAGGTACTGCCCGCGCGAATAACTGAAGATGTAATACGGCAAGTACGGCGTTTGGCCGGTGGGCGAACCGGGCCAGCGTTCGATGTTACCCGCCGTTAAAAGCAGCGGGGCAGTTTCACCGGCAATCCGACTAACAGCCAAGAATACACCAGTCACGATCGCGGGCAAGGACGCCGGTAGCACGACGCGCAAGATCGTTTGCATCCGGTTCGCACCCAGTGCATAGCTTGCTTCTCGCAGGGAATCGGGCACCAACTTCATCGACTCTTCCGCCGAGCGGACCAGAATCGGGATCATCATGATGGCTAGCGTGACCGATCCGGCAATTCCCGAATACCCCCACGGACGGCCACCCAACCAGAACGGGTAGACGAGCAGCGCGTAGCCAAAAATACCGATGACGATGGAGGGCACGCCACCAAGTAGTTCGGTCACAAAGCGGACGAGTTTAGCAGTCGGGGACCGGCGGGCTTCGGACAAATAGACGGCGGCCATCAACCCAATCGGGACCGCAACGACAGTTGCCAGGGAAACGATCATAACGCTGCCGATCATGGCATGGCCGACGCCGCCCCGCCGAATGGGCCGGTCGAAATCATCCAGTGGCATGGGGGCGCCGGTTGCCTTGGCCTGCTTGTACTTCTCGAACACTTCGTCCGTCAATGCGGGCCGACCCCGCTCCACGAACAGGCTCACTTCCAGTGCCGACACGCCGCGAACCGTGATGTAACCCAGGATCAGAAACAACGGCACCACGGTGAGGGCAAAGCTACCGATCAACGCCCCGACCATGACGCGACTCCAGATCCGCGAACGGGACGAAACCCCCTCGCGCGGGGGCACGTGCTTCGGCATCGGCAGCCGTTCGGCGGGCGAATCCGTTACGACCACAACGGGTAGCGGTCGTGCTTTCGGCCCGCCGGTCAGTTGATTGAGCAGGAATCGCGCGAGTATGTTGAACCCGGCGGTCACAACGAGGAGGACGAGCGCGAGGGCGATCAACGCCGCTCGGAACTCGGGTTCGTCCGCTTCGTTCAACTGGTTTGCAATCCGACTGGCGATGGTGTCGCCGAGGGCAAACGGGCTGAGTTCAATGACAGCTTGGTTGCCGATCAACATGGTGACAGCCATCGTTTCCCCGAGTGCCCGCCCCAACGCTAGGAAGCTTGCGGCAATGATCCCCGGTCTGGCGTAGGGCAGAACCACGCTCCAAATCGTTTGCCAACGGGTGGCACCCAAAGCCAGGGAACCTTCCCGCTGCGATCGAGGCACGGCTTGGCAAACATCGAAGCTAATCGCAGTGATGTACGGGAGGATCATGATCGAAAGAATGATCCCCGCAGACAGGATTCCATTGCCGCCGGTGTTCGGACCGCCGAGTTGATTGAAGACCAGTTGCACGACTGGTGCCAATACGAACACGCCCCAGAAGCCGTAGACCACACTGGGAATCGCCGCGAGTAGTTCGATGAGAAACGCCCCGACTTTACGAACCATCGGCGTGGCAATTTCGGACAAGAACGCCGCCGAGGCCACACCGAGTGGAACCGCGATTGACATGGCGATGATGGACGTGATGACGGTGCCGTAGATGAACGCCAACGCGCCGAACGTCGGGGACGGTTTTGGCAACCCCGCTCCCGGATCGGCAGGCTTTGGGATCCAATCTTGACTGGTGAAAAGTTGAAACTCACCGGCCCGTTTCAACGCGGGAAACGCATCCAGAACCAAAACCAAAACGAGTAATGCGACCAAGGTCAGGATGAACAACCCGGCTGCTTTCGTGGCCGCCGAGAACAGCATCTCCGGCCATGACGATGGCGACCGCGCGACTGTATCAGTGGCCATGTAAAGGAGTCCCAATTGAAGCAGCGGTCGTCGTGGAGAGAACCAGACCCCGCGAAAGGTACCCTAGTGAATTACTGAGAATGCCAGAAATGGGAGGGGCGTCACTGTGAAGTTAACATGAAGGAATACTGAGGCCGACTCGGCGACCGATACCACGCATTGAATCGGTTTTGCGCACGCCATCGGATTTTCCACCGCAGGTTTCGGACTCTTGGCTTGCACTCCGGTCGGACTACTCATAGCTTCTTACACATCTCGAATCATTACTCGTTAGGGTCTACCATGCGTCGTTCGCCTCGTGTCGGATTTACGTTGATTGAACTACTCGTCGTGATTGCCGTCATTGCGATTTTGATCGGGCTGCTATTGCCGGCGGTACAAAAAATCCGCGAATCGGCGGCACGGTTGAAGTGCCAAAACAACCTGAGGCAACTCGGCCTCGCCGCCCACAACTACCACGCGGCAACCGGGATGATGCCGCCCGGAATCGCCTACCCCGGCGCTGATAATCGCTACACGTCGCTGTTCGTGGAACTGTTGTCGAACTTAGAGCAAGGGCCGTTGCAGAAGCGTTGGGACTATCTTGTTCCCACGAACAACTTCGGCGGCGATGCGACAGTGGCGGCCACGCCGTTGGTGGGGTTGATTTGTCCCTCAGCAAGTCTCGACCAAAACCCGGTGCGGTTCGGAACGTTCACGATGGCGTTGAGCAGTTACGGCGGAAACGCGGGCAGCAAGTCGTACCCGCCAGCGCGGGCGACTAACGACGGTGTGTTCAGTTACTCCACCGCCGCCAAGCCGAACGTAGTGCGCATCACCGACATGACGGACGGCGCGTCCAACACGATCCTGTTCGGCGAGAAAAACATCGGAGACGGCAACCTCGATAGTTACCTGAACGCGCCGTTGCAACCGGCTCCGACACCGGCGTTGCAGTCCTCGGGCAGTTATGCCGGATGGGCATCGGTCCCCGGCCCGAACGCCGGCGCGGGGCTGTTGATGATCGGCACTCTTTCGATCAACTTCAGCTTCCCGACTCGTTACATCCCGCCGGTGCTACCGCCGAACACCACAGCACCGCCGGTGCCTTGGGGTGGCCAAGACGTGATCGCATGGGATCGCTTAGGGGCTTACGGAAGCGCCCACACCGGCGGTGCCAACTTCACGATGGCAGACGGCTCCGTGCGATTCCTTCGCACCACCACACCATTGCTCACACTCGTTGCCTTCAGCACCCGCGCCGGCGGGGAAGTGGTGATTGTGGAATGATTCGATCGGGGATCGGCGGAAACGGATCATGCCTCCCGCCATCTGCTGAAGCGCCTGCTTTTGTGCGAGGCACTCAACTGCCCCGGAACCTGTCTGGGTGCGCTTCCCGAAGCCGCTCACAGAAGTCTGTCGGCATGCAGCCCCGACAGGGGGCCTCAAGTAGCCACTCACGCGGGATGCGGGCGTCGGTGACTAGGCACAGCTTGCCGTCTAACAGCATAACCTCGACGGTGTCAAGCCGCAGCGTCTCCACCACCCGAGCGAAGTTCTCGGCGTGAATGTTGACCACCCGGTACGCCGGGGCGTCCAACCGGCGTCGGTCCGTGGACAGGTCGAAGCAGTTGCCTTTCGGCCACGGCGGCGGACCCAACTGCCTGTCCGTGAAGTCTACTCTGGTCACGAACCAAACCCGAGCCTCAAGTATGAGCGTCTGCGGCCGGTCAGCAGTTGTCGCAGGTGGTTGATCGCCAGGTGGTGGCCGATCGGCAACGCGCCATCTGGTCAAGCCGACGACGATCAAGGCCGTGAGTGTGATGCCCAGGAGTGCGAACCGAACTCGCATTGGTCGTCCTCCATCGCTAAACATGTCATCAGATTATGCCTACGAACCAATCCCGCAGCGACCCGGCGACAGGGTCACACATGTAAAATTGTGAAACCACCCTCCGATCGTGTCAAGCGGAAACCGGGGAAAGTGGGACGACCGTTCGGAACCGTGGTGCCCCGTCTGTTGCGACGAAAGGGGAATTGCTTCGTCCGGAAAATTCCACCCAACGGCTGGGGTGGGGACCGTTCTTCCAAACGAACTCCCCCACCCTTCGTTTGGAAGAATGACTCCTACCCACTGGAAGGGGTAGTATTCCAAACGAAACCCATTTCCCTTTCGTCACGAATTTACCTTTCCTCGCAGCACCGAGTCGGACGGATCAGTACGCCCGTGCGAACAGCACCCGCTTCGCGCTCGGCTTGCCGCTGACCATGCACACGCCGGGTTCTGTGGGGCCGTCAAACGGGATGCACCGAATGGTGGCTTTGGTCTCTTCGCTGATCTTGGTTTCGGTTTCGGGCGTGCCGTCCCAGTGGCCCCAGATGAAGCCGGGTTGTTCGATCATTTCCTTGAACTCGGCGTAGCTGTTCGCCGTCCTCATCCCGTCGTCGCGGAACTTTTTGGCCCGATCGAACAGGTTCTTTTGGATCTCACGCAACAGGTTGGCGATGTGCGACGCCGCACCCGTTAACGGGATGTCGAACTGCTTACCGGCTTTGCCGGGTGTGTCACGTCGGGCGACCGCACACGCTTGCTTGGCCATGTCCTTCGGGCCGATTTCGACCCGCACTGGAATGCCACGCAGTTCGTGTTCGGCGTACCGGAAGCCGGGTTGCTTGTCGTACATCGTGTCCAACTTCACGCCAATCGGTTCGTAGCCGAAGAAGTCGTCGCGGGGCAGGGCACGCAGTTCGGCGGCCAGTTGTTCGGCGGCCACGATCGCGGGCTTGCGTTCCTCGTCCGTGCGACCGAGTGGACAAATCACGACGTGTGTTGATGCCAAGCGTGGCGGGATCACCAACCCGTTGTCGTCGGAGTGGGTCATAATCAACCCGCCGATGAGCCGGGTACTCGCGCCCCAACTGGTCGCCCACGGGAACTCGCGTTGCCCCTTCTCGTTTTGGAACGACACGTCGAACGCCTTGGAGAAGTTCTGCCCGAGGAAGTGCGACGTACCCGCTTGGAGCGCCTTGCCGTCTTGCATCATCGCTTCGATGCAGAGAGTGTAAATGGCACCGGGGAATTTCTGCCCGTCGGACTTCGGCCCGACCATCACCGGCATGGCCATGAACTCTTCGGCGAACTGCTGATAGACCCGGACCATTTTGAGGGTCTCTTCTTCCGCCTCCGCTTGAGTGGCGTGGGCGGTGTGCCCTTCTTGCCAGAGGAACTCCGTGGTGCGCAAGAACAACCGCGTCCGCATCTCCCACCGCACGACGTTGGCCCACTGGTTCACCAGAATCGGCAAGTCGCGGTAGCTCTGAATCCAGTCCTTGTAGGTCCGCCAAATAATCGTTTCCGACGTGGGCCGCACGATCAGCGGTTCTTCCAACTTCGCGTCCGGATCGACGTGGAGCGGCTTGCCCTTCTCCGCCTTCAGCCGGTAGTGCGTGACCACCGCACATTCCTTAGCGAACCCCTCCGCCATCTCCTCTTCCTTCGCCAGATACGACATCGGGATGAACAGCGGAAAGTACGCATTCACGTGGCCGGTGTCCTTGAACAGCTTGTCCAGGCCGCGTTGCATCTTCTCCCAAATGGCGTACCCCGTCGGCTTAATCACCATGCACCCGCGCACGTCGGAGTTGTCCGCCAACCCCGCTTCCTTCACGATGTCCAGGTACCACTGGGGATAGTCTTTCGCACGGGGGGTAATCTTCTCAGCCATGAACGGGAATCCTTTGAAGCAGGCGGCAACAGTGTGAAGTGCAATTATACGAAAGGAGTGCGGGTGCGGTGGGGATGTTCGGCTGATCGATTTCAACCCCAGGGGGGTTGTTCGATTAGCCCAGGGTGAAACCCTGGGAACAGCCACCAAGTGACAGCGGGCTGTCAGTGCGATATTCGCAATTAGTCCTCCGGCAGTTCCTCCGTAGTCGAGTCATTCCCATTCACACGAATCCAAACTTTGCCCACGCCTCCCGGACGAAATTCCACCCTTGTCGCCGGGCTACGAACCCAACCACCCATATCCATTTGAAGCAAACTGTAACCACTTCCCACGAGGGTGCGGAGTTCGACGGCCTTCGTGTCGCGGTCGATCACCCAGACTTCGGTGACGCCGAGTTGTGCATAGAAATTCAGCTTTTCATAGGTCTCATCGTCCCGTGAGCGGATTTCTACAACTACCAGCGGCGCACCGGCAAAATGCGAGCCACGATCAATCGTCATCAAATCCGGCGTGAGTAGCAGGATGTCCGGGACGCGGTAGTTTTTCGTCCAATCCGGTTCATCCACTGGCGCGAGATTGATCTGCTGAAACACCCGGTTTCGATTTGGGCGTGCCCAGTTGTAGCGCAGATAACTCGCCAGAGCGCCTTCAAAATCCTGGTGCATCGTGTTCGGCATCGGTGGCCTGTGCAACACTCCTTCCCACATCTCGTCCCATTGGGCAGCATCAGCATTCGCGCGTTCCGAAAGCCAGTGTTGTGGCATTTCGTTGATGACGGCTTTCATCGCGTGGCTCCTAAAAATGGTTTATTTGAACCCGTGTTCGGCACCGGGGAACGTGCCGGTTCGGACTTCGGTGGCGTAGTCGCGCATGGCGGTGCGGACGGCTTCGCCGAGTTCGGCGTAGCGTTTGACGAACTTGGGGCGAAAGCCGTCGAACAGCCCGAGCAAGTCGTGATAGACCAGCACTTGGCCGTCACAATTCGGACCGGCGCCGATGCCAATGGTGGGGATGCCAACAGCCGCTGTGACGGCAGCGGCGATGTCGGAGGGAACGCATTCGATGACCAGGGCGAACGCGCCCGCTTGTTCGATGGCAATCGCATCTTTGATGATCTGTTCCGCGTCGCGTTGTACCTTGAAGCCACCGAAGCGGTGAACCGATTGAGGCGTGAGGCCGACATGCCCCATCACTGGAATTTCGGCCCGTACACACGCCGCAATTGCGTCCGCCATGCGTTCCCCACCTTCGAGTTTCACGGCAGAAACGCCGGTGGTCTTGAGCAGTTTTCCCGCGTTGCGGACGGCTTGTCGCGGACTCACATGGTAGCTCAGGTACGGCATATCGGTAATGACCAACGCCCGCGCCACGCCCCGGACCACGCAAGTCGTGTGGTATTGCATTTGGGCCAACGTGACCGGCAACGGCGTGGCGTGCCCTTGTACCACCATCCCGAGTGAGTCACCCACCAGGATCGCATCGACACCGGCATCATCGCAAAGCTTCGCACTGGTGAAATCGTAGGCGGTGACCACGACGAGCTTTTCCGCCCGCCCCTTGGCGGCAAGAAAATCCGGGACCGTGAACGGGCGGGACGGTGTGGTCATTCAGGACTCCGGGCAAATAAGGATCACCGAGATATTGTAAGAAAAGCGATCAACCTCGGTTGCTGCGCCAAATAGAATGGCCGATGTCGTGATTCCACTCTCGAAGGCTGCGATTCATCATGCCCCGCGATTTGATTCTTGGTACTGCAGGCCACATCGACCACGGCAAAACGTCCCTCGTCAAAGCGCTGACCGGCATTGATTGCGACCGGCTCCCGGAGGAGAAGGCACGCGGGATCACCATCGACATCGGGTTCGCGCATCTGGAACTGGGAGAGTTTCGCCTGGGTATCGTGGACGTGCCGGGGCACGAGCGGTTTATCAAGAACATGCTCGCCGGGGCGACCGGGATCGACCTCGCCATTCTCGTGATCGCCGCCGACGATTCCGTCATGCCGCAGACCCGCGAACACCTGGAAATTCTGCGGTTGTTGGGCTTGAAGCATGGCCTGATTGCACTGACGAAAGCTGACCTCGTCGATGACACGACGCGCGAAGTCGTCGAGATGGAAGTGCGTGACCTAGTCAAGAACACGTTCCTCGAAAATGCGCCGATCATTCCCACGTCGGCGTTCACGGGGCTGGGTATCGAAGAGTTGAAAGCCGCGATCCGGGCCGAGTGCCAGAACATGGCGGTTCAGCAAGAGAGCGATTGGTTCCGGCTTGCTATCGACCGCTCGTTCGTGGTGCAAGGGCACGGCACTGTCGTGACGGGGTCGGTCTCGTCCGGGGTCATCAAAGTGGGTGACGAACTGGTGTGGCACAAGACGAACGGGACAGCGGAATCGGTTCGGGTGCGATCGTTGAATAACCACGGCAAGCCGGTCGAACAGGTGAATCGCGGCCAACGGGCGGCCATCAATCTCGCCGGGATTGCCAACGATGCCGTGGCACGCGGCCAGGAGTTGGCCACGGCGGGGTACTTGCTGCCGAGCAAAGTGCTGACGGTCCGCTTGCACTGCCTCGCGGAATCCCGTCGCCCGATTAAGCATCGTCTCCCGGCCCGGTTGCACATTGGCACTGCCGAGGTGATGGCCACGACATCGGTACTCGATGTCGATCAGATCGAACCGGGCAAATGGGCGATCACGCAACTGTTTCTGAGTGAGCCAGTCACCGCCGTTTGGGGGCAACCGTTCGTGCTGCGGGACTCGTCCGCCGAGCACACGTTGGGTGGCGGGCAAGTGCTGCAACCCGTTGCAGTGAAGTTGCGCCGACGCCACTTGGATTCACTGGAGCGGGTCGAGATACTCTGGAACGAAGACGCCCTCGTTCGGTGTGAGATGGCGGCGTGGTTCACCGGGTTTCATGGGTTTCAAGCTGGTGATTTAGTCCGCAACGCCGGGGTGAACCCACAACAGGCCACCGAGGTTGTGGCGCGTCTCATTGCCGATAGCAAAGTGCTGGAACTGACGCTGCCGTCGAACCGGAAACTGTTAATCCATGCCGATCGCGTGGCGGAATTGGAAGAACGGTTGTTGCAGACGTTGGCGGTGCTGCACGAACAAAACCCGTTGATGACCAACCACGACCGCAGTGCAGCATTGGCTCGACTCGATTACGTCGGTGAGGAAACGTTGCTACACGCCGTTACGGATCGGCTTATCAAGCAGAAGAAATTAGTCGGTGACGCCAAACGAATCGCACGCGGCGACTTCAAGCCGAAGCTGAGCGCCAACCAGCGAAAGCTGAAAGACAAGATTGTGGACGAGCACAAGAAAGCCGGCTTCCAACCGCCCGAGCCGTCGAGTTTCGTCAATCAAGCGGCAGGCAACGCCAGTGCGCTGAAGGACATTTTTGAAGTGGCGTGTGCGGAAGGCTTCTTGGTCAAAGTGACCAGTGAGATCTTTTTACACGATGAAACGAGCCAGGAGATGCACCGGAAAGTGGTCGAACGCTTGACGACTGGCCCCGGCGCGACCGTTGCCGAAATCCGCGACTTGCTCGGCACGACCCGTAAGTTCGCCGTGCCGTTGTGCGAATATCTTGATCGCGTCGGGCTGACCAAACGCGAAGGCGATGTGCGAGTTTTGAAGCAGCCAAGGGACCAACCGGAATAATCCGGTTAGTCCCTTGACTGCAATCCTGATTAAGGAGTCGGAACGGTCACAAGCTTGATTTCAAACACCAAGTCAGCGTTCGCTGGGATGCTTGGAGGGCTACCGGCGGCACCATAGCCCAAGCTTGATGGGATCACCACTCGGCGGATGCCACCCGGCTTCATGCCGATCAAGCCTTCCCGGAAGCCTGCAACTACACCGCCAGTTGTAAACGTAGCTGGAGTTGTCTTCGTGCGATTCGAGTCAAACTGAACACCAGTGTTTTTCAGCCATCCAGTGTAGAAGACATTGACACTGTCCCCGTCTTTCACGGCAGTGCCTTGGCCGACGACGGCATCAGCGATTTTTACTCCACTGGTCTGCGTGATGAAGTCAGGCGTCGTAATGTCCGGAATCGTCGCAGACAACCCGGCATTCGTCGTTGTGTCGATCACGGGTGGCGGCGGAGCCGGAGGCAGTGGAATTGGTGTTGGCGGAATCGGGTTGCCGGGGGCAATCGGTGTGATGACGTTGCTGATCGGAATTCCGGCGTAGGCAATCGTGGTAGACACGGCGTAGACGGCGTTGATTTCCGCCTTGTACCGTGCCTGGGCTATTAGACCGACGTAGGGCGTTAGCTGGGGATTGGTTGTTACTTCCTTTGCCAAGTCGTTTTGATACTCCGATAGCACGGCATCGGCATGTTGGCTCTCAACCGTGAGAGTGGGCAAGTAGTTTCGCAGGTAGGCTTTTGTGTAGACATTCACGAGATCGGGCTTCATCGCCAGGACGGCAGACAAGCGATCGTGCGCGAAATTCGCCTGGTCAATCGCGGCGAACACATCCGTCGGCGAGACCGCAGGTGTGGTTCGGTCTTCTAAATTGACGACTTCTGGTTTGAACCGATTCGGCTGCATGTCATCGTTCTCCGTGAGGGAACCTACAGTTTTGTTTCGATGTTATCGTCTCCGCTGTCCAAGTCCTAGACGACGAACAAGGCAATAACGACTGCAAGAAATGGGAAACCATGCTACGATCGGTGTAAATGGGACTGATCGGTACAACCCGCAGGGAAGTGGCGAGGTGAGAAATGCGAACGCTGACGGTTGTAGTGTTCAATTCGCTGGTGAAATCTAATAAGCAGCAACCTCACGGTGCCCCGTGAGGTTGCAAAAGCGTAATACCAAAAGTCGGATTTAGTAGCGGTCGCCGCGTCCACCGCCGCTGCCACCACCGCCGCCGCTGCGACCTCCTCCACCGCCACCGTAGCCACCACCGCCACTGCTGCGGCCTCCACCGCCGCCGCCGTAGCCACCACCTCCACCGCCACTGCTGCGGCCTCCGCCACCGCCGCCGTAGCCACCGCCCCCGGCTCCACCGCCGCCCCCACCATACCCGCCGCCGCCACCGCCGCCGCTGCGCGGACGTTCTTCCCGTGGGCGGGCTTCATTGACTGTTAGTTGGCGGCCTTGAAATTCGGCGCCGTTAATCGCTTGGATCGCTTCTTCCACGCCCGACGACATTTCCACGAAGCCAAACCCACGCGACCGTCCGGTTTCCCGGTCGGTGATGAGTTGGGCGTTCGTGACGGTGCCGTATTGGCCAAAGAGTTGTTCCAAATCCGCTGCCGTTGTTGAGAACGAAAGGTTCCCAATGTATAAATTCTTGCTGCTCATGCAGCTCCCTCACAGGCAGTGCGACGCACATTCCGGTGCCGACTGCCAACCATGCTGTCAATGCGGTTACCGACCTTCGATAACCTGGATTGAGGTGCGAACGCGGGGCCACAAACAAAATAACCACCGCCATCGACTCATCTGCGGTCCGTCACCGGGAGCTTGCCAGTTTGTAAGCTGATCCGCCAAACGTGAACGCCAACGACCCGTTCGTCTCTTCCTACCTCGTGGGTCCACTCCCACGAGTTAAAGCGAAGTATAGAGTACCGGGCGAAAAAACAATAGTCGTTTTTTGTAGAAATCCTCACGTTCTTGAAATGTCCGATTCTGACAGGGCTTGCACGCCCACCGAACCGTCAACGTGAAACCGGACTCGCGCTGGTTTCCAATCCATCAACGGTCGCGGATTTCCTAACACAACCTCCATCATCGCTTGGGCGATGTTGAACATCGCAAGCTGGCGTAACCCCACGTAGGAAGTCGTGAGCCGGGGGTTGATCTCGATGGCAAAATCTTCGGACCCGTCTGCCGCTTCGCCCAAAACCAAATCCACGCCGACATACCCCAGAAGCCCGTCCACCGCGTCGATTGCACGTCTGCCAAGTTGAACCGCACGGTCGGCTAGATGAGTCGGAATTGGCGTTTCCCCGCCCTGGTAACGGAAGCGGCCATCTTGGGAAAGGATTTGAAACGTTGGCAATAGTGGAAGTGCCACCTCTGAGCCAACGAGAAACGCCACGCTCACGGCATGCCCCGGCACGAAATCTTGCAAAAGCAGCGATTCTACAGCGAAGCCTTCAAACAGGTTGTTGTCACGAAAGTGAATTAGCTGATTGTGTGTATCAAAACGAAACATCGCTGTGGAACCGGCACCATGAATGGGTTTGCACACAATCGGAAATCGCAAGTGTGTTTGCACCCCGTCGCGGAAGGAAGTGGTTTGCGGGGTTGGTACATCTGCATCAGTCCAGCGTTGAGCCAAAGCCAGCTTGTCGGAAGTCGTGGCCATCGAACGGCGATCGCAGCCGATGAGTTGGCCACCAGCTTGCCGTACCCAATCGCAACGGCGTTGCAACTCTCCGTCAAGCTCAGGAGCAATCACGAGTGTCCACGTGCTGGACTGCACTTCGCGTAAAAACGCCGATTGTTCATCGGAGGAACCGGGACCGAGTTCCAGCACCCGAACCGTTACATGCGGGATCGCGCGGAAATCGGCGACGACCGCGTCCCGCATGGCACGGCCTTCCCGCCAAAGGGAATGGGCTGGGTCCGACGGGTGTCGGCCCAGCCCTAATGCCGTGCAGTATTCATAAACGAAAATCGTGGTCATCGTCGCATTATCGGTTTTGCGGGAACGGTGTCACGATCGGTTGCGTTGACACACCCGTCGGCCCACTTGTCGGTATCGGGTCCGGTGAGGCTGGTCCTCGGTTACGGCTTGGTAGTGTCACGCTGCCGCTTTGGTTGAACGTCCCTGGTGCGTCCGCCGGAACCAATTGCGGGCGCATGTTCGACGCTTCCGTTGTGCCCGATGTGCGGGGTGGTGGCGTCGTCATCGGGTTCGACGGCGGCAACGGCATTGGTGCCGGTGCGGTCGGTTGATAGTTTTCCCACGATCGCGTTTGGGGTGGCGTCGCCACTCCGGGCATGGTTCCGGTTGGTGATAGTTGCAATGGCATCGCGCTGTTCGGCAGCGGCTGGTATTGATGCAACGGCTGGAACGGCAGTTCGGCGGGGTGTTCCCGCAGCTTCAATGCGGCTTCGCTAGCCGCGAAGTGGTCCGCTGCCTTCTTCTGCACATGGGCCGGCAACGGGCCGTCGGCTACGCTGACGTTGTTGTACTGTTGGATCGTCCCCTTGGAGTGTTCCAATGCTGCCAGGGCGCTGTTGTAATCCGCAATCGCACGGTACTCCGCCGCAGTGGCAGTCGCCAATTGTTGCTGAGCTAACAAGACGTTCAGAACGAACGAGGCCGCCGAATCCGTTACGCCGGTAACCCCTTTTACATACAATTCGACATCAAGTTCCACCCGCTTCGCGGTTGATATTCGCTCTTCGCGAGCGCTCTCAATCAACTCATAGGCTTGTTCGAGTTGCTGATACCGTTGCGCGACATCAATGCCGACTTTGCGTTCCGCATCGAGAACTTGTTCAGCGTAACGTTTCAAGTTCAACTGAGCCTGGCGGACCAACGAGTTGGCATCCCGGAAGCCGAGCGGCATATCGAGCCGTAAGCCGAGTTGATAACTATTGAACTGATTGCTGGCCAAACTCCGGAACGCATTGTCTTCGATATTGGCACCGTCAAGGCGAGGCCCCAGGCCAGCGATATCGTAGCTCGAAAAGAACCGCAGATCGGGTTTGCGCAGATTCTTTTGCGTCAACAAATCCAGTTGCCGCGCTTTGAGTTCTTGTCGCGCGATCATCAACTCGGGGCGGGACTGGAGGGCTTCTCGGTGCAGTTCGTCCCAATTCGGCACGTACTTCGCCAACATCGGTTCATCAACAGGTACTAGCCGTGTTCCGTCATCCGGTCGCATGCCCAACAGGTCTCGGAGGGCTTGCTCCGTGGAGAGGACTTGCCCCCGTGCCCGAATGACCTGGGTCCGGAAGTTGAAATATTGGCCACGGTTTTGAAAAACCAATTGCGGCCGCGCGATCCCGCCAACATTACGGGTTAATATAAACTGATAACCGTCGATGGCTTGCTTCAGCCCCTCTTCTTGGGCCGCGAGGTTGTAGTACGCGCTGTACAAGTTCCAGTAGGCTGTCTCGACGTTGAGCAACTGCACGTTGATGATGCGGTCGAACTCGGCCCGTTGTTGCTCAGACCGAATCCGGGTAATCAGAATCCCCTCAGTGCCAGCCCCGGTCGTGCGGAAACCTTGAATCAGTTGGCTACCAGGATGGTTCGGCAGCAGTTGGTTAATCTCGACCCCGAACGCTTGCAACAGCGGTTGCTCAAACACGAACTGGACGCGCGGCGTGTAGGAAGTCACAAGCGATACGAACGCTGTGTTCGACGGCGGTTGGGCGAGCTTGGAGTATTGCGTGCTAAACACGATCCCGGCAACACCACCCGTGGGCAATGGCTTGGCGATCGTGCTGCTGAGCGTCGCGCTATCACCGTTCGAGAAGCTTTGTTGCAGAGTCAGCGTCGGGGAATCGTTCTTGTTCCACGACATGCTGGTGATCCAGCGGGCGTCGAACTTTGACAGCGACCGCTCGATTTCTGCCGCGCTAATCGCGGGGTCCACTTTGAAGGCACGAATGCTGTCGGTACCCGATGACCCCCGTCCGGTGAACTGCGGAAGTTGCAGGTTCGAGTTACCGGGGTTCAACGACGACCCGCCGCTGTTACCTTGCTCGATCGCCAAAGCAATCGCCTGCTTCAGTGTCAGGTACACCGGGGCACGGTTCGGATCAAGAACCGTCGCCGGTGGGGCGATCGACTTCACGTCGGGAGGGACGATGGCCGCGTGTGGCTCGGATTCGAGCTTGGCTAATCTGGCGTTACCCAGGGCATTTTGGTAGTCTCCCGGCTCCATGAAGAGCTGTTGTTTACACCCACCCAGGGTGGCGAGGAGGAGTAATCCTCCGAGCAATCGAATTGTCCATCGCTTCCGCTTCATGGCTGTTCCCATCTGCATTCCCCAGTCGCCGGAGCCGTGAATACCCGTGCCGGTAGGGTTCAGGAACACTCATCGACAATAAGCCAGGAAGAATTGATGGGTCTTGCCGTGCGGACGGGAAGTTTTTTGGAAATGGTGCCGAAACTGCGGGGTTTGACTCAAGTTGCCAACGATGCGGCAATCTGGTGACCACGGGCAATCGGCTAATCTGCCAATGGCATCGTGGATTGGGGCAACTGGCGAGGCACGACTGCGATGACTTTCAGCCCCAGCGCCCGCTTGATGGGAATGAGTTCGCCGACATCGTTGCCCTCAACCCAATGGCCGAGGAATTGCAACGCATATCCCAACACAAACAGCCCCACCCCCCAGTACCACTCCAGTATGAACAGCAGCACCAGTCCAACGAGGGTAAGTGGAATGCCGATGAGGTGAATCCCGAAGTTCAACGGGTGCTGATGCCGCTCCCGCCAGTTCGTAAGCGCCCGCTTCGCCATTTTCCAAGCCAGACGAGCAATCGGGAACGAGTGGCGTTTCGGATTCGGATTCATGCGGGTCAGTGTAATCTGCGGTAGTGGTTCCGGATAGGTATGCCGCAGTTGTTTGTTAGCCCGAAGCGCTAGCGAGGGAACAGACCAAACCGTCGCTAATGTTTGGGCTAACTTCAACTGCATCCTATCGGCAAACTCAGGGGCAAATCGACGTGTTCCTTGATGTGATGGCGAAATAAGATGACAGCAAGCGAGTACCGTTGATTCCGGAGAGTTTGCATGATCGCCATCGCGCCGTCGATTTTAGCCGCCGATTTTTCCCGACTTGGTGAGCTGGTCCGCACAATTGATCTTGCGGGGGCAGATCGCATTCACGTTGATGTGATGGACGGTCACTTCGTACCGAACTTGAGTATGGGTTCGGTGGTGGTGAAGGGACTGCGTCCCGTCACGAAGCGACCGCTCGAAGTTCACCTCATGGTGGAACAACCGGCGATGTTCGTCGATGGGTTCGTTGCGGCGGGTGCGGACACGTTGATCTTTCATCTCGAAGTCGTCCCGGACCCACTCGAACTGATTACCCACATCCGGTCCAAAGGCATCAAGGTGGGGCTGGCGTTTAATCCGGACCATCCGGTGGAACGGATCAAGCCGTACTTGGGCGACATTGATGTGGCGTTGTGCATGACCGTGTTCCCTGGATTCGGCGGGCAAGCATTCATCACGGAAAGCCTGGAGCGAATCGCGGCCCTTCGGCAATTGATCCAGTCTCAAAACCCCAATTGCGAACTCGAAGTCGATGGGGGGATCGACCTGAAAACGTGCAGCGCCGCCGTCACAGCCGGGGCGAACGTCATCGTGGCTGGCACCGCCATTTTCGCCGCACTGGATGGCCCCGAAAAGGCGATGGCGCAGTTCTTGGCGCTCGCATCGTCAACACCCAAACCCTGGGCGAAGTGATTTCACAATTCTGAAGAATTCCAATCGTGCCCAGTTCCGGTACACTCCGACAACACTACTTGTTGGAGTTCTAACCCCACGGAGTTGCACGATGGGCCGTCGTTGGCTACTCCATATCGTTGTTGGTGTTCTTTGTTTGGTTATGGCTCCCAGCACGCCCCGTTTGACATCGGCACCGGCAACGCCGAACTATCCTGCACCTCGGCTCGTTGACCGCCCGGATGATGGCGAATGGGAATCGTGGGCTAAGTCAGACCCGGTTCGTTTTCTGGATGCTTGCCGACTTCACGTTCAGTCGCACTACCACGGTTATCACGCAACACTTGTGAAACAAGAACGGATTGGCGGTGTCTTGCACCCCACGGAAGAAATCGCCGTGACGGTACGGGAGAAGCCGTTCGCCGTGCTCATGATTTGGCAGCACGGCGCTCGCAAGATACTCGGGACCACGGTGCGAGGCACACTGTTTGTTGCGGGGCAAAACGACGGCAAGATGATTGTGTGGCGGCCCGACGCCCTCGCCAGTTTCCTGCGGTTTTATGCGGTGTCACCGTCGGACACCCAAGCCCGAGCCGCATCGCGTTACAGCATCACGGAATCGAGCTTGTCGCACACGGTTGACCGGACGTTTCAAGCGTGGTCGGCAGCGGCGGAGGTCGGTCGCTTGCAGTGCAACTACCTGGGAAAACGTGCGATCCCGGAAGTCGGCGGACGAGTGTGCCACGTCATTCAACGCACCTGCGATCCAGCCGAAGTGGATTTGTTTTTAAGGGACGATCCCCGGCAGAAACTCGGTCCTGATTCCGAAGATGCGTTTCGTACCATCACGATTATGATCGACGCGGAAACGCGACTACAAGTCGGGTCCGAGTTGCGTCGGGCGGACGGGGAACCGATTGGGACGTACTATTTTCGGGACGTTGTGGAGAACCCACTAGTTGCAACGGATCAATTCACACTCGCAGCGTTGAAGGATTGAGCAGTGGGGGGCTGGTTCGCTGGATTGCGTGCCGGATGACGCTAAGGAACTCTTCAATACTAAAGGGCTTGTTGAGAATCGCGGCGATGCCAACGCCGTGGAGCCTGGCCTGAATGTGCGGGTCTGTGTGGCCGGTCATCATCACGATCGGTAAGTCCGTGCGTGTTTTGCGGATTCGGGAGATCATCTCCTCACCGTTGAGTCTCGGCATCAAGAAATCGACAACCGCCAAGTGATACCCGTGTGGGTCTGCTTCAAATAGTGCAAGACCTTCAACCCCGTCGGCGCCGGACTCCACGTGAAAGCCGCGCTCGGTTAGCAACGCCGTGGTCAGGGCGCGGATATTGTCTTCGTCATCCACCACCAACGCTTTCCCAGTTGCTCGCCAGTGTGGTAGGGCAGTCTCGTCGTGGTGCGTATGAGCCGGGTTCACAATTGAGGCAACGACAAGCTCCTTGTTGACGCGGGCTGGGAAAAAGATTTCGATCGTTGTACCAGTCCCGACGGTGGAGGAGACCCGAAGTGAAGCGTGATGAGATCGCACAATTCCGTGAACAGCCGCCAGCCCCAATCCACGACCCGTGAACTTGGTACTGAAGAACGGCTCGAACATTTTCTCACGCACGTCAGCAGTCATGCCACAGCCGGTATCTGTGACGCGCAGGATCACACCATTCCCCGTCGATAATTTGGGTACGAAGTAATCCAACGGTGGATCAACCCCACGGTGCGACCTCGTGCTGACATGGATGGTTCCGCCGGTTTTCGGTAGCGCTTCGGCAGCGTTTTCGATGAGGTTGTAGAGGAGTTGGCGAATTTGTGCCGGGTCCGCGTTGATGTGCGGAAGGTCATGAGGAATCGAAAACCGAAGCTGTGTTGGGGGTTTTGTGACTGTCAGTAAGCTCGGGCAGGACTCATGAATCATTCGATTCAAATTGGCCTCTCGAAGACTGAACCGACCGACACCAGCGTAGGCGACCATTTGGCGGCAGAGACCCGCCGCGCGTTGGCAGGCCTTTTCGATCGTGTCGAGGTACGATTGGACATCCAACTTGGGTGGCAACGTCGTGCGCGCCAATCCGGCGTTCCCGAGGATTACGGTGAGGATGTTGTTGAAATCATGTGCCACCCCACCGGCCAGCATTCCCAGGCTTTCGCGCTTGCGGGATTCTTGCAACTCGCGGTCCAGGTTGGCGCGGTCCGCTTCTGCCCGTTTGCGATCCGTAATGTCAGTCGTGACCCCGATGATGTGCTGGGTATTGAATCGTGTATTTTTGACAAATTCGCCATGCCCGGAGTACCACCGCGGGAAGCCGTCCGCCGTGGGCTGCATCCCCCGATACTCGACCCGGAGTTCGACGCCGTTTTGAATCGTGTCTTGGATGGCCGCGCGAACGCGGTCCCGGTCGTCCGGGTGCATCACTTGCAGGTACGCATCGTGGTCACCAATTGCATCATTGTTCGATAACCCAAAGTAGCTCCAATAGTCCTCCGAAAAAGTGGCGGTTTTTAAACTCAAATTGTAATCCCAGCCGATCATCCCCGCGCTCTGTAATGCGCTGCGTAACCGCTCTTCGCTGGCCGCGAGTGCTTCCTCATCGTGTTGCCGTTTTGTGTGATCCAACACAAGCGACAGGACAGAAATCATCTTGTCGTGATCATTCACCACAATGGAATTGTGCCATTCACAGTACAGCACCTGACCGGATTTGTGGTAATTCCGGTTGAACACCACATTGCGAGGTTCGACGTGGGTGAGCATTCGCTGAATCACCCCCGCGACCCGGTCTTCATCATCATCATGGACCAAGTGACATTCACGGGGTTGTTTCCCCAACACTTCTTCCGCGCTCCACCCAAAGATTGTTTCCGCTTGACCGGACCACCGCTTCACCCGGAATTCGGCGTCCCATTCAATGACCCCAAGCGGCGTATTGTCGATGTGTGACGAGAGGGTCTGATAGGTCTCGGTGTAGCGTTCCTGGGTCCGCTTCACGTCAGTCATGTCGATCAGGACGCCCGAAAAGAACGGCACGCCGTCGGGTGACCGTTGTGGAAAATCCTGGGCGCGGAACCACCGCACCGTACCACTTCTCGGACACACGTAGCCGAATTCTGCCGACCACGGCGTATGCTTTCGCTTTGACTCGCCAATTAGGTTGTAAAACGTGCCGACATCAACCCCCGTGAGCGGAAGGGTCTGGGTTGTCAGCATTCGGCCGAGTTCTGTTTCAGTCACTTCGAGGAATTCTTCGGCACCAGCCGACAGAAATTCAAGGCGTAGATCACCGTCATCCTGTGGCCATGTTTGGTAAAGAACGCCATACACGTGCGACGTGGATGATGGCTGTGAAGGAGTTTTGAGCAGTAGCCCTTCCATGATTTCGATCCGACAGAGGGCGTATCGTGCAATAGGACAAAGTGTACCAACCGATTCCGAAAAAAGGTACAAAAATCAGCGAACATTTGACCGATGAATGGTCAACGTCTGTTAGTGCGACTTTTGATTTCGATCATCCGATATTTGCCACATCAAGTTTGCCTACGGCTTCGTCACAATACCGTAACAGTTTGGCGTTGGCTTTTTCGTCGGCAAACCGTCCGTGTTCGTCGATCCAATTTCGCGTGGCTTCCACTGCTTGACGCAACAACTGAACGGGCAACGGGCGAAGTGCCTGGGGTCGATTTGCAACAGTCACGTAAACCGGAGACGTGTGCGCAAAGAGGGGTTGCTTGGGTGCGAGTAACCCGGCCGGCCCCGAGCAACGAGCCGCAAGCCAACCCGATTGCACGGCGGCGTAATCCAGTTCCAGTGCCGTGTGCCACCGGCCCGCCCGTTCTACACTTGGTGCAGTTGCGATGACTTCGCCATTGGCCACGACTTCGAGTTTGTCGAACCGGAACAGGCTTTCCGCCGACGCTCGGATTTTCAACGACTGTCCGGGGTTCGACACATTGATGCGATCACCGAGTTGCGCTTCACCCACGTGGAACTTCAGCATCGGCCCGTTGGTGACAAAACAGCGCCCCGCACGAACCGCGTTGATCCAGGTTGCGTAACTGAGCGCTTCGTTAGGAACGCACGCATAAGTTCGCGGGCTACCGAGTGCAATCGTGTTGCGATCTTTGCCACTACCCGCCACGAGAGGCACCACGAAGCCGGTGTTGAGCAGCCGATACCACCACGGAATCAGCGGTTGCTTGCGGGCGTGGCCGTCGTACTCGATCGCATCAATTTTCCCGTTGATTAACGCCACGAGGGCTTCGCCGCCCAGAATGCCAGCCTCGGGTTCAAAGGGATCTACCCACACCGTCAGGCCGTTCTTACGGTGGCACTGATCGCACCAATCGGACACGGACCAATCATCGGCATGATCCGCACCGCCGAAGCTCAGCGGGTACACGACACGGTGCGAATGCAACAACGCCACTCGACCAAGCACCGGGTGGATGTTCAGCGTGTTAACGGCAACAAGTGTGGCAGGTGTCTGTAATGCGAGGCTTTGGCCACTAAACGCGGTCAGGTTCGTTTGCGTGGGGTAGGTGTGGCCATCCAGTCCGGGAATGCGTTGTTCGCAGGCGAGCAGATTCACAATTGCCACGTCTTCCGACGCTGCATCAAGTGCGGCTGTGTGGGGTGTGGTGAAATGAACGCGCGTGTCGCCGGGGTGCCAGCCTTGCGCGCGGACGTTGGACCATCGCGCCACTGCGAATCGCAACGCCATCTGCCCAGGTCCGAGGGTGACGGTTTCATCGAGTGGTGTCAATTCCGGTCCTTTTAAGGCTTGAATGCGGAGCGGTACACCACTGGGGAGTTGAATTTCGCATGCGCCATCAATCGAACACCAGCGTTCGCGGTTCAGCCACAGGTTGCCACCCACGTCTTCGTTCTTGCCCGTGGCAAATTCGGCCAACCGCCCGAACGGCGCGAAATATTCATCGTTCGGGCCGGTAACACGAAGGCGAACCGGCGTGGGTTGCCCCGTTGCCGCGTCGTTAATCCGAAGGTGTACTGTCATCATGAAATCAGTTTACCGAGACCAAACCAATCAGCCTTCTTTCGCGCCACAATCGCGGAGAATCTTGCGGAACGCTTCGACGGCAAGCGGGAAGAGGTCCGGCCCGGTCACGCCGCCCGTCGGCCCGCCACCGCGCAAGTGCGGTTCCATCACGCAGTAGCCGTTGTACCCCATCTTCACCGCGTCCGTGATGCTGTAGGCGATTTGCCCGTGTCCGGTGCCGGGGATCACGCCGTGTTCTTCGCCGGTTTTCCAATCTTTGATGTGCAAGTGTGTCGTGAATTCTTTCGTCATCTCCCACGCTTTCACCGGGTCGTAGCCACTGAACACCCAGTTGGCGGCGTCGTAGGCGGCGCGGAGTGACGGGTGGTTGACACTGGTCATGATGTCGCGGACCCGCTCCGGGGAGTCGCCGTAAATTTTGTGTTCGTTCTCGTGGAGCAGCATCACGCCGGCTTTGGCCGCCATCTCCGCTTTGACCTGCATCCGGCGAATCACTTCCCCGCGAAAGCGTGCCCAGTTGCCATCGAAGGTCACTTCCATCGGCGGGTAGTAACTGAAGATGCGAATGTTCGGCGTACCCAAGATGCCGCACAGTTCGATGGCCCGCTTGAACTTATCGAGGTGCGGTTCAAACGTGGTATCAATCGGGATTTTCCCAATCGGTGAACCAATCGCGGAGAGCTTGAAGCCTTCATCATCAAGGAGTTTTTTGAAGTCGTGGATTTGGGTGTCGGTGAGTGCCAACACGTTGGTCTTGTAGATCGACCGGAACTCGATGTGCCGCACCCCGCACGATTTGAGCACGGCAATTTGTTCACGCGGGTCGGGCGAAATTTCATCCGCAAAGGCAGAGATGACGAACATCGTTAGGCTCGGAATCGGGTGAAGGCTTACCAGTTCTGTTCTTCCCAAGGTAGTGTTTCTTTCTGCCCTGCCAACACCAGAGCGGCGCCTAACGCGCACAGAATCAAAATCACTCGAATGAGTCGTGTCAACCAGCCGTTGCGGTGAGCGAGGGCAGGAACCAGCCAGGGTGCCAGTAACAACGGCGCGAGTGCCACCAGCCAGAACGACAGGAGGGGCACCTGGCTATCCGTGCTGAACCGCCCCGAGAGCATCAACCCCGGTAGGAACCCGATTCCTGCAGGTACACTGCCACTGGTTTCAGTCTTTGTGGCACCACCGACAACCGCAACGCCAAAAAAGGCACACCCGACAATCGTGGAAATATCCATGAACCGCCCGGAGTGGGCGTACAACATGACGCCACTACCCAGCAAGAAAATCAGCGACTGATACGCAGCGACTTGTCCGCCATTTCCATCTCTCGCTAACGTGTCGAAGATCAGCCATTCCAGCAAACTCGCCAGCACGAAAGCGGGGATCACCCAAGGCGTTTCCGTTCGCATCGTGTCCGGGATGACTTGGAACGCAACGAATATGAGGGTAGCAAATCGTGGCAGCCACACAACGACTTCACGCAACGCCGGACGGTGGCCAACCAACAGTGATAACCAACGAGACAACAACCCGACCACCACGAGTAGTAGTGCGGCACGAGGAAGTTGATGCCAGGGCGGTACGTCTGCTACCCACGGCATGGGCGCTTCGCGGTAGTGGTTCCCGACCGCGATTCCCGCGACGATCGCCACTGCGGACCCTAGAGCACATGCCCATCGTCCGAGTATTAGCATCAATGCAAACACCAGTGCCGACGCACCGGCTGCGGGGAGCATCATCGCTTGCAAGGCTTCGAGAACATCTTTGTTCGGCGGAAGTGGTGGCATGAAGTGACTCGACGTTTGGCATCAAAACCCAAGAGACGGGTGATCCCGTCTCTTGGGTCACTTGGTCGAATTAGTTCTTGGTGCTAATTTCCACTTTGAGTGCAACATCTTCGTCAATCTTTCCCTTGCCGAAGGTCATGCCCCAATCGGTGCGGTTGATTTTGAAGTCACTCTTGAGCGTGAGTTTATCGCCTTCACAACTCAGCGAAGAAGGCATGACGACGGGTTTCGTTTTGCCGAGCATCGTCAGCTCACCCGTGAGGGTGTAGCCTTTTTCGGCCTTCTCAACCTTCGTCACTTTGAACATTGCCTTCGGGTGGTTTTTTACGTCGAAGAAGTCTGGTGATTTCAGGTGGCCGGTTAGTTTTTCGTCGTCACTGAAGATCGAATTCACGTCGATCGAGACATCAATCTTGAGCGTTGTGAGGTCAGTCCCGTCCACTTTGGCGGTGCCGGTCACGGTCTTGAAGCCGCCGGCGTGCTTGCCATCGGGCTTCTTGCCGACGAACGTGATCTTGGTGTTTTCGCCGGTGAGCTTGAAGTCGGCGGCAAATACCGGGGACGCAATTAGTGCCGCAACAGCCACGGTAAACAGAGCGCGAATCATCGGAACAACCTCCAGGAGACGGGACGCCAACACCTGCAACCAACGACACTGTGTTGCAGTTGAGTCAACTGTACGCACGATACCGGGCAACGGTGTAGAGGCTTTCACGAAACTTTCATGGCGGTCGATTATTTTCGCTTCACGATCTTCAACTTCACCTTGTCCACGATGAACGTTTTATCCCCCGCCGCAGCGAATCGCACTTTGAGTTTTCGCAGGGCACCAAACCCGTTCACGTCCAGGATTTGCCCGATGCCGTACTCCTCGTGTTGGACGACTTGCCCGGTCTCATAGTCGTTCTCGACGCCGTCTGGGATCTTGGGTTTGATCGGCTTCATGGGCGGCAAGCCGGGGCGGGATCCGTACCCGGCGGCGCTGGCCGTGCTACCGACTTTGCCGCGCCATTCGTCGATGGCCGCCCGTGGGAAGTTGCGCGACGCGGACGAGTCTTGGTGTTCAACTTCGCGCGGCAGTTCTTCGAGAAACATGCTGGGCACGGCGTACAGGGACTGTCCGCGAAACTCGCGCATCCGGCTGTGGCACAGGTACAGTTCCTTCATAGCCCGCGTCATGCCGACGAAGCAGAGGCGGCGTTCCTCTTCGACGTCTTCTTCTTTGCCCAAGCTCCGTTCGTGCGGCAACAGTCCCTGTTCAACGGCCAGCAAATAGACGATCGGAAACTCCAACCCTTTGGCGGCGTGGAACGTCATCACCGAAACATGGTCGGCGCTTTCATCCCAGCTATCGACATCGGACGCCAACGTAATCTGTTCGAGGAAATCCCCGAGCGCACGGCTGTTGTCCTCGTCGTAAAATTGCTTCGCTGCGGTGATGAGTTCTTCGATGTTCGCCAACCGCTCCGCGTCGTCGTCCTCGGCGGAATCGGCGAGCATTTTTCGGTAGCCGGTTTTATCAAGTACGAGCCGGATTAGGTCGTGAAGCGGTTGATCCAATTGGGTGCGGAGGTCGGCGAGCAGGCGGTAAAAGTCGCGCAGTCCCGTGGCGGCTTTGCCCTTAATTTCCGGGATTTTCTGCACCTGCGACGTGGCCACTAGCAAACCGATGTCGTTGTCGTTGGCGTACTGTTGCAGGCGGTCCATCGACACTTTGCCGATGCCGCGTGGTGGTTCGTTGACGACTCGCAAGAAACTGATCGTGTCTTGCGGGTTCACCAGCAACCGCAGATACGCCAACACGTCGCGGTTCTCTTTTCGCTCGAAGAACGCCAGCCCCTTCACGATTTGGAACGGCACGCCGTGCTTGACGAACGCCGATTCTAGCGATCGCGTCAGGGCGTTGATCCGCAGAAAAATCGCGTGGTCCCGATACCGCGCCCGCCCTGCTTTCACCGCTTCTTTGATCCGGACGACGACCCCTTCCGCTTCGTCGAGTCCGTTGTCAAAAGTCAACACCCGAACGGGATCACCTTCCGGGTTCTCCGTGATGAGCGTCTTTTTCTTGCGCTGCTTGTTGTTGTCAATCAGCACACTGGCCGCGTGCAAAATCGCCTTCGTACTGCGGTAGTTTTGCTCCAGGGTAATGACGCGGGTGTCCGGGAAGTCCCGTTCAAAATCGAGGATGTTCTTGATGTCCGACCCGCGCCACTTGTAAATCGACTGGTCCGGGTCGCCCACGACGCACAGGTTCGGGTAGCGGATCGACAGGCGGCGGGCAATTTCGTACTGGGCTTGGTTGGTGTCCTGGTACTCGTCGATCAAGATGTACTCGAACCGGCGATCGAGATCAGCACGGAGTTCTTCGTTGATCTTCAAAAAGAGTGCGGGCAAGTACAACAAGTCGTCGAAGTCCATACCATTGGCGGCGCGGAGTTTCTTTTCATAGATGTGGTAAATCTTCGCCACGGTTTGGCTGAAGAAGTCCCCCGCCGTTTGGTCGTAGAGCTTCGGCGTCAGCAGTTGGTTTTTCGCCTTGCTGATGGCCCCCGCGATGCGTTCCGGGGTGAACTTCACGTCGTCGATCCCGGCGGTGTTCAGGGCATCCTTCACGAGCCGGTTGCGGTCGTCGGTGTCGTAGATCGTGAAGTTTTTGTCGAGATTGAGCCGGTCGGAGTACTGGCGCAACAATCGTGCGCCGAGGCTGTGAAACGTGCTGACCCAGACGCGATTGCCGGGGACGAGTTGTTCGACGCGGTGGCGCATTTCTCCTGCGGCCTTGTTCGTGAACGTAATCGCCAGGATGTTGCTGGCCCGCACCCCTTGTTGCAACAAGTACGCAACCCGGCGGGTAATCACCCGAGTTTTCCCGGACCCCGCACCGGCCAGAATCAACAACGGGCCTTCGCCGTGTTTGACGGCGGCTTGCTGGGCTTCCGTCAAATCCGCGAGCAGATCGCCGGGTTTCGTTGACGCTGACGACATGCTCTCGGTACCTTCTAGATTGGCCGCAATTGGCTTCGATCCCATGACGGGACTTGTTCCGACAAGTAGATTCTATGGTAGCGGAGTGGGAAAGCTTGCGAACTGAGACCAGGGGCGAACGTGTAATGGACATCGCGGGGATGGGAACGCACATCGTGGAATGCTTGCGAGTCTGCCAACTCATCGACCAACATGCAGATGCGTTTTTGGACCAAGTGTACACGCCGTCCGAACAGATTTTTTGCCGTGACCGCAAGCGGACCATCGAACATTACGCGGCAATTTGGGCGGCGAAAGAAGCGGTCTTCCGCAGCCTGGGAACCACGTGGCGTAAGGGCGTCGATTGGAAAGACGTTGAGATTTTGTGTGACAACCCGGTTGAACCCACGGTCGTGTTCACCGGGCCGACACGTGAACTCGTTCACAGTCGTGGCGTGAAAAGCGTCTTGGTCACGTTGGCCCATTGCCAAAGTTTTGCGACCGCCACAGCGATTGCGGTGCGAAGCTAGTTGCTAGCATCGGCGATTTCGCGCAGCAGGTTCCGTGACAATTTGTACGCAATGCGAATGGTCGTGATTCGGGCGTCCATTTGGTCAGGGGTGAACGCCCGGTCCGGGTGGCACTTCGGCAACCCGGCGATTTCGAGCGTGAGTGGCAAAAGTTGCATGAACTCTTTCATGCGGGTTTGTTTCACGTCAGCGCTAGTTTCACTCATGGCTCGACCCTAATGACTGTTGCCGGGGAAAGCAATCGACCACCACACGCATAGGGTACAACAACTCCCGGCCACACTCAAGCGAAACGGTCACTCTCCGGCTGCCAATTCCGGGGCGAAGCCACGCCGCATCGTGTTTTCGGTTATCACGCGGGGGATCACGAATTGCAACAGGTAGTCCGGGCCGCCGGCTTTGCTGCCGATGCCGCTCAGCTTGAACCCGCCGAACGGTTGACGGTCCACCAGAGCACCCGTGCATTTCCGATTCACGTACAGGTTGCCGACGCGGAACTGGCGTTTCACTTTCTTGAGCGTCTCCGGGCTACGGCTGTAAATGCCGCCGGTCAGAGCGTACTTCGTGCCGTTGGCAATGCGGATGGCGTCGTCCAGGTCTTTGGCTTTTAGCACACTCAACACCGGGCCGAAGATTTCTTCTTGCGCAATGCTCGCGGACTCCGGCACCTCCGCGAAGATCGTTGGTCCCACGAAGTAGCCTTCTTTTTTGATTGCGTCCACATCGTGTTGGTAAGCCAGTCTTGCTTCGGTTTTGCCGTGTTCGATCGTTCGCAAAATTCGATCGCGGGCCTCGGCGTCAATCACCGGGCCGAGTGAACACCCTGGCAACTCCGCTGCCGACACCGTCAACGATTTGGTCGCTTCGATGAGCCGGTGCAGGAATTGATCGTAGATCGCCGCGTGAACGATGGCTCGACTACCGGCGCTGCACTTTTGCCCACCGTACCCGAACGCGGAGTCCACGACCCCTTTCACGGCTTCATCCAGGTCGGCGTCACTGTCCACGATGACCGCGTTCTTACCGCCCATCTCTGCGATGACTTTCTTGACGAAGTTCTGCCCGCCGGGCGTCTTAGAAGCTTGCTCGTTGATGAGCAGCGCCACCTTTAACGACCCGGTGAACGCGATCAACGCCACGTCCGGGTGATTGACCAACACCGGGCCAATCTCTTCGCCGATACCGGATACGAGGTTCACCACGCCCGGTGGCACGCCGGCTTCCAGGAAGACCTCCATCAACTTCGCCCCGATCACGCCGGATTGCTCGGCGGGTTTCAAGATCACCGTGTTGCCGGTGACGACCGCAGCGGCGGCCATGCCGCAGAGAATCGCCAGCGGGAAGTTCCACGGCGCGATCACGACCGCGACGCCACGGGGTTCGTAAAAGTAAGCGTTCTCCTCACCCGGAACATCGCGGTGTTGAGTCGGAGCAAGCATCACCATTTCGAGTGCGTAATAGTCACAAAAGTCGATCGCCTCCGCGACATCTGCGTCGGATTCGCGCCAGGGCTTGCCGGTTTCGGTGACGATCCAAGCGGACAATTCCCAACGCCGGCGCCGCATCACCTCGGCAGCCCGGTGCAATAACGCGGCCCGTTCTTCGATACTGACTTCACGCCAAGTGTCGAAGGCGTGTAACGCCGCCGCCACGGCCTGATTCGCCTGCTCCGTGGTCGCCGCGACACAGCGTCCGACGAGTTGCGATGTATGCGACGGATTCATCGAGTCAATCAGTTTGGCGCCGTTGAAAAGCTGGTTATTAATGACGAGTGGGTAAGTCCGCCCAAGTTGGTTCTGTATCTTCGCCAGCGCGTCCGTCATCGCGGTGCGGTTCGCTTCCTGGGCGAAGTCCGCGAGCGGTTCATTCTGAAACGGTGCAGTTGTCGTGTTCATAATCGGGGGCTTTCCGGATGACGGCGAGTGACTGACAGGGGACCGTTCGGCGGGTTCTTGTAACAACACATCCTCGGACAAACCCTCCGTGAAACTGGCCCGGAGGAAGGAATCGTTCGAGGTGTTCTCCAACAGCCGACGCACGAGGTAGGCCATGCCGGGAAGGAGTTGACCATACGGCGTATAAACTCGGATGCGATGGCCGAGTCCCCGCAGGACATCCTTGATCGGGTCGGCCATGCCGTAGAGCATTTGGAATTCGTACCGCCGTGGCGGGACTTTGAGTTGCTCCGCAACGGCTAGGGCGTGGGCGATGCTGCGAATGTTGTGGCTACCAAACGCCGGGGGGAGCCACTCGTAGTTGGACAGTAGGAAGGTGCTAAGTTTCTCGAAGTTCGCGTCCGATTGCCACTTCTGCGTGAACACTGGAACCGGCCAACCATGTTGGGCGGCGAGGACGGTTTCGTAGTCCCAATAAGCCCCTTTCACGAGGCGAATCCACGAGGGGCATTTGCGGACGTTCTTGGCCCAATCGCGCAGTTGATGCAAGTCCTTTTCCGTGTCCTTCAAATACACCTGGATCGCAATCCCGACATCGGGCCAATCGCGGAACTCGGGTTCCGTCAGCACGTCGCGGAAGATCTTCAGCGTGGTGTCTTTGAAGTTGTACTGCTCCATGTCAAAGTTCACGAACGCCCCGTTCTGCTTGGCGAGTCGCAGGATCGGCCGTAGTCGATGGCAGACGGCCCGCGAAGTCCCTTCGGGGTCGATGGGGTCAAACTGGCTAAACAACGCGGAAAGCTTCACCGACACGTTCACGCGGGAAATCGGTCCGCGATCGTCTCGATCAATCTCTGGGACTTCGGGCCACGCATTCACGGTCCGGGTCAAGCCGTTCAATAAGTCGAGGTATTGTTTTTGGACGTGATCGGCTTCGGCTTCCGTGATCGTCGCTTCGCCGAGCAAGTCGATCGTGAAGCCGTGCCCCTGCGCCCGCATCTTGGACACAGCCGCAATCGCCTCCGCGACGTTGGAACCGGCGATAAACTTCTTCGCCATCCGCGTGGCGTTCACCCGCGCGGCCGTGGCAAGTAACTTGCCGCCGATCCCGCCGTTCGGCAATAACTTGACGCCGTGCCGGACCCACCACGGCACCTTTTGCCCCGCTTCCCCGAGGTATTCCTTCAAGTGCCGACTAATTTCTTTCGGGTCGTCGATCAAATAGGGCAGGGTGTCCACGAACCGGAAGAGTTGAACTTTCAACGCTTCGTTGCCCATCGACAGGGCCATCATTTTGTCGTCGAGCCACGATTTCGTGAGCAAAACCGGGCCTTGGCGATCGAGCCGGGCGAAAATTTCGCGGCCAAAGGCTTGCACACGCGGTTCGAGTTCGGAGCGGACCATCATCAGTGCGTCTCGCGGTAAATGCAGTCCGGATTTGCCTGCCACACACGCGGGCGGTATATTCGGGACTATCTCATTATTAGCTTCTCGGGTTGGGAGTGTGACATGGCAATCGACAAGATTGGAAAAGTGGTCGTCCTCGGCACCCTCGGGGCCGGCGCGCACAGCAGTATCATGCACATCCGTCGGGAGGAGGACGGGCGGGAGTACGCACTGAAGATTGTGCCGATCGAGGAAGAAGAAGACAAAAAGTTCCTGGAACAAGCCAAGCACGAGTTCCGCGTCGGCCAGATGTTGAACCACCCGAGTTTGGCGAAGGTGTACTGCTTAGAGACCGAAAGCGACTGGCGATTCCGGGTGAAAAAGGTCCGGCTACTCATCGAGTACGTGCCGGGTGAAACACTGGACAAGGTCAAGCTTCTCAAGATGGCGACACTGCTACGTGTGCTGGAAAAAGTCGCGTCTGGTCTGGTTCACATGCACAAACAAGGTGTGATTCACGCCGACTTGAAGCCCAACAACATCGTGCTGGGCAAAGGCACCAACGCAAAAGTGATCGACTACGGCTTGGCCTGGATCAAGGGCGAACCGAAGACCCGCGTGCAGGGAACGCCCGCGTACATGGCGCCCGAAACCGCAATGCACAAGCTGATTAACGAGCGCACCGACATCTACAACTTCGGCGCCACGATGTACCGCTTGGCGACGTTCAAACTCCCGCCGAATACCGTGCCACCCACCGAGGGCATGGAACTGACCGAGAAGCAGTTCAAGAGCCAATTGAAGCCCGTTCTAGAACTCAACCCCGGCGCGCCGAAAGCGTTCGCCGACTTGATCCACAGTTGCCTCAGCTTTCAAGCCCTGAAACGCCCCGAGCGCATGAGCGAGATTCAAGGCGTCCTCGACCAACTCGCCGAAGAGGCCGAATCACAGTTCGACGAATCGGACGAAGAGGACGAATAAGTCGTTGCGGGCGATGGACAGTTAGGTTCCGAGTTGGTCCTTAGGTTTTATTCATGACGCCAGATCGTTGGATCGCCGATCGCGTGAAGCAGATCGAAGTTTCGGGCATTCGCAAAGTGTTCGACCTGGGTCGGTCCTTGAAAGACCCGGTGAACCTCAGCATCGGCCAACCGCACTTTGATGTCCCGGAGCCGATCAAAGCGGCGGCGAAAAGTGCGATTGATCGCGGACAGAACGGGTACACCGTCACGCAAGGGACGGCGGAATTTCGGGACAAGCTCAAACTCGATGTCCAAGCGCGGTTCCCCGCCCAAGCCCGCGAGGTTCTCGTCACCAGTGGCACGAGTGGCGGGTTGCTGTTGGCACTTTTGGCGACTGTGAACCCCGGCGACGAGGTGATCGTTCTCGACCCCTACTTCGTCAGTTACCCGAACATGATTCAGTTGGCCGGCGGACACATGGTGACCGTGGACACCTACCCCACGTTCGACATCGACCCGGACAAAATCCGTGCCGCCATCACGCCGCGAACCAAAGTGGTCATGCTCTGTAGCCCCGCAAATCCGACGGGGACGGTGACTTCCGTTGCGGCAGTGAAAGAGGTCATCGAAGTCTGCCGCGAACGGGGCATCTTGGTCATCAGCGACGAGATTTATCGGGCGTTCCATTACGAGGGATCCGCCCATTCTCCTGCGGAATTTGATGCGAATGTTCTCGTCATCGAAGGGTTCGGGAAAACCTACGGCATGACGGGTTGGCGACTGGGGTACGCGCACGGACCCAAGGCGATTATCGAGGAAATGACCAAGCTTCAGCAGTTCACGTTCGTGTGCGCTTCGAGCATCGTGCAGCAGGCCGGGATTGCCGCGATGGACTTCGATGCGTCCGGAATTGTGGCCGATTACAAACGGAAACGGGATTTGCTCGTGGCGGGGTTGCGCGATCGTTTCGAGTTCGCCATCCCCGGCGGTGCGTTTTATCTCTTTCCGAAAGCGCCGTGGGGTACCGGGACTGAATTCGTCACGGAAGCAATCAAGAACAACTTGCTCATCATTCCCGGCGGGACGTTCAGCAAGCGTGATACGCATTTCCGAATCTCCTACGCCGCGTCCGACGAGGTGTTGCATCGGGGCATCGAGATCATGAACCGGATCGCAACACGCGGCTAGCAGATTTGAAATCGCTGTTGACGATTCGTGACGGCCGCGCGCACAATTGAATGTGGAAAGTTGCAGAGTTTGGGCTGGCGAATCGTGCGGCCGTCGTCTCGGTGTATGATGCTGCATGACTTCTTCACCAGCCCCATGACCACACTCAGTCAAACGGGTGGGTCCAAATCTGGCCTCTGTTCGTTCTGTGGAAAGGATGAATTTCTCATGAATCGTGTTTGGATCACTGCCCTCTTGGCTGCGTTTGTCGTGGCCGGGAGTTGTTCTTCAGGCCGCGCCGACGAACCGGGCGGGCCGCCGCAAGGGCCGTTCGTTGTGCTGGTCGGCGTCGGCGAGTTTACCGACCCCTCCATTCAAGCCCGTCCGACCGCGGAAGCCGACGCCCGAGCGTTGTACGACCTGTTCGCGGATAAGGCGTATTTTGCGGCGGGTGCGGATCGGGTGATTTTGCTGACGGCGACCGCCGACGAGAAACGCAAGTCCCAGAAGGCGACCCGCGAGAACATCGTGAAGGCACTTCACGAAGCGGCAACTAAGACGGGCAAAGACGACACGATCATCGTGGCGATCTTCGGTCGGGGCGCCTCGTCGGGTGACCGGACCAGTATTTTCACGGCGGAGACCAACTTCAAAGAGCGCGCCAAGACGGGCCTACTCGGTTCGGACTTGGAAGCGGAACTGAAGCTCGCCAAGGACCGCAAGATTTGCCTGATGCTCGACATCGCCTTCAAGGGGTTCGATGCGGGCAAAGAGACCCTCGCGGAGCCGAGTCTTCGGGACGTTCTGGCCGCCGTTTTCGGCGGCGAAGACAAGGGCGAGCAACCGCCCCCGCACGACAAGGTCGTGATGCTGTCCACCATCCCGAGTAGCACCCCGCTCGCCAAGGGCGAGAACGGGCTGTTCGCGGCCACGGCCATTGACGCCCTCAAGGGCGCTGCCGACGTTGACGGCTACGAGCCGGACGGCATCGTGGTTGTGGATGAACTGGTGAAGTACCTCGAAAAAAACATCCCGGAACAGGCCCGGACGTTGGGGAAGACGCCCCAAGAGAAGGAAGCCATCCCGTTTATCGTGGGCGAGGAAACGAGTCACTTCGCGCTGACGAAAAATCCCAAGATCACGAGCAAAGTCGCTGCCCGGCTAAAAACACTGGCCGAGTTTGAAGAGAACAAAACGATCGCCAAGGATGTCAGCGAAGAAGGGCGGGGGTTGTTGGCCAGAATGCCAAAACTCAAGGCCCAACAGGAGCTTCGCAAGCGGTTCCAAGAGTTAACGGACGGCACGCTGAAACCGGACGAATTCCAGACGGCACGCAACACGATTAAAGAAAGCATGAAGCTGCCCGCCGAAGAAGCGGACCGGTTCGCCAAGAACGTGATGAAGGCGATCGAAACCGTTCGCCCGGATTACGTGAAGGAAGTCTCCGTCGGGGAATGGGGTGCTTATGCCGTGAAGGGATTGTTCCGCCGGTTAGAACAGCCGATCCCGGATAATGTGAAAGCACTCCTCAAGAATGCCAAAGAGTTGCCGAAAAGCGCCGTGACGAACATCCTGCGCGACGCGCGAACGGTACTGGGTAAGCGGGAAGACCTCGACGACAACAAAGATGTCGATTCGGCCATCTTGATGATGTTCGTCGAACTCCGCGACCCGTACACGACCTACTACGACAAAGACCTCATCAAGAAAATGGACGCCCCGTTGCGCGGTGAGTTCCGCGGCGTCGGCATCCAAATTCGCCGCGATCTGGTGCGGGATGGTCTGCTCGTCGTCAGCCCAATCAAAGACAGCCCCGCGTACAAAGCGGGGATCGAAGCGGGCGATCTCATCACGATGATTAAGCGCGACACGGACGCCCAGGGCAACCCCTTGGCAGCCGATGCACCGCGCGAAATCTCGACGAAGGGAATGAAGACGGAGTCGGCTCTCGAAATTATCCTCGGGAAAATTGGCGTGCCGATCACGATCGTCGTGGAACGGGACGGCAGTAGCCGAGAGTTCACCATCAAACGCGGTCTGGTCGCCGTGGAGAGCGTGTTGGGCGTCAAGCGGGACGAGAAGGACAACTGGAACTTCTACGTCGATGCAGAAAACAAAATCGGCTACGTGTGTCTCACGGGGTTCAACCCGAACACCGCCCGAGAACTGAACGTCGCAATCGAGAAGCTTCGCAAGTCCGGGCTTAAAGGACTCGTCCTCGATCTTCGTTTCAATCCAGGCGGGTTGCTGACCCAAGCGATTCAAATCAGCGACCTGTTTTTGAACGAAGACGGCGTGATCGTCTCCGTGAAGTACCGAAACAAAGAACCCGAAGTCTGGCGTGGTCGGAGCACGAACAAGAACGCGGATTTCCCGATGGCCGTGTTGGTGAACGGTCAAAGTGCGAGTGCGTCCGAAATCGTTTCGGCTTGCTTGCAAGACTACAGCCGCGCTGTGATTGTCGGCGAACGATCTTACGGCAAGGGTAGTGTGCAGAACGTCAAAGACTTTTACACGACGAGCGGCCAAATCAAGATGACCACTGCCCGCTACTTCCCGCCCTTGGGTAAGAACATCGACAAGCTCAGTACAACCGGGAAGCCCGAGGAAGAATGGGGCGTCATGCCGGACAAAGGCTTTGAGGTGAAACTGTCGCGGGAGGAACTTCAAGACCTTGCCGAATACTTCCGCGATCGGGAAATCATCAAGCCCAAGGAAGGGACGGGGAAAGAGGCCAAGGTCATCAAGGACAAGCAACTGGATAAGGCTGTCGATTATCTGCGCGGCCAAGTGAAGGCGGCGGCGGACAAGCCGGTCAAAAAATCCGGTTGATCCGAATCACTGGGTTCGACCGCAAATAGTAGTCAAATCGAACAGGCCGTCCGGACTTTGCCGGGCGGCCTGTTTTGTTCACCCTTGTTGGTTGCATAGTTTACAAAATCAAGCAAAATTCACTCAAGTTCCAAGGTTCCGGTGCCGGCACCCTTCGGGCTGGACAAAACCTTGAGATAAGGTGAACTATGCGGCGAATCGGATTCGGATTACTCATCGCCATCGCGGGTCTCGGTAACATCGGCTGTCACACCTGTGGCGATCGACCGCGATTGATTGATCGCATCTTCCATCACGACGAGTCTCCGTCGTCACGCTTCTCGCAAGGTCGGGACACGACCGATCGTCGCCCCTGCGACGATGCACTGGCCACGAACCGGGCATCGTCCAATACGTTACTCGGAGCGCCCACCAAGCCGGTGAGTTACGGCAATCCGTACCCCGGCTACGGTGTTTCCGGAATCTTGCCGAGTAACCCACCGACGATCAGTTACCCCGTCAACGACAGCTTCGTGCCAAACGGAACTTACACGCCCCCATCACCGACCCGCAGCGATGAACTTCCGCAACCGGGCAATTATCAACGAATCTCACCGCCCGGCGTACCAGAAGCATCGCCGATGCCTGCCGTGCCGAACGTCGGGCTAATGGTTCCCAATCAATTCGGGCGGATGACCACAGACCCGAAGAAGCCGTAATACTTGGATATGAACGCGAAATCGCCCGAGGTAAACCTCGGGCGATTTCACTTTGAATACATCTAGGAGTTACGCAGTCGCGGCATTTTGAAGGCGGTATCGCGGAGTCGTTCGGTACGCGCGGACGGCATCCTGGACGATCTGCCACTTCGCGGTCAAC
>JAYVXO010000023.1:0-8550 GCA_043785105.1 Fimbriiglobus sp. | reverse complement strand
CAAGCGCGGAGACTTTGGGCTGGCTCATGCCCGCGACTATAGCCACCCTGCGGGACTTCGAGAACCCGACTCACAACACCACTGCGTAACTCCTATTATGGTAAGGGTCGTTGACATCTCCTACCGGCAGCGAGACCGTCGCGCCGGCGGCGTCTCGACCTGCCACAGACATCACGCCGAGGCTAGCCACCGCGAGCCCGATCGTGAGTAGCGACCAGCCGACGAAAGAGGCCATAAACAATCCACAGGACTTCAACATGTTGTCTCCTCAAATCTGAGAACAACCGACACCGACTTCCGCCAGCCCAAAATGGACCGCCGGATCGGACCCTATGGCTCGACTCCGGCGTCCGCCGCATCGCGCGGCAGAACTCTGGCCGTCACCCGGCACGGCACGCGGAACAGAGCGCTGTCTTCAAGGTAAAGTTGGAAACGTTGATCGAACAACCCTGGCTTTTCGCCAAAGTAAACGCGCACACTCAGGCTGTGGGATTCACCTGGGGCGATCTCCGCTGGCAATCCGTCAGCCACTAGGCATCGACACGTCGAAGGTGCGCCGAGCAGGCGAACAGGCCGTGTCGTTCGGTTGGTGACACTGAAGTGATACTCGACCCGGTTGCCAGCGGTGACATCACCAGCCACGATGATGGACGGGTGAACCAGCAATGGCTCGTCATGCATCACCGCCTGCAGGTAGTCCAACCCGTCGTATTTCCACATCAAGAGGCAGACGGCCGGAACGGCGATGGTCGCCGGTACCCATCTCTGCCACTGATGCAATAGGGTTGACAACTGGCCAGCAAAACTTGTCGGGCGGGAGCAAATGAGCAGCAGCAGAACCGTCATGTCCAAGGTCAGCGTCCACCACGGGCTAGTTTTGATTGCGCCGAAGCAACCACAATCCGCTACACCTTGCCAGCCGAGATAACCGCTGATACCAGCGAAGACCGCGAATGTACCAACCGATAAAAACCAAAGAACGGATCGACCGATGCCGACAATTAATGCGATGCCAAGCCCAAGTTCCCAAAGAACGGCGGCAAATTGCACACTCGGCGCCGCGAACAAACCGACCGATGGTAAAGCCGAAACACTCTGCCCGTACAGCTTCAAACCAGCCGCGCCCAGCAACAACCCGCCTAAAGCAAGTTGCACGATACGTTGAGCCAGTTCTGTACGCAAGAAAGAAAGCACAAATTTCTCCGGCGAATGAAATGGGCGACCGCTCCGGTTGAATTGCAATGCAAGTATACGCGGCCACCCGTCAGAATAAAAGGGCAAAACGGCAAGTTTTTCCAAAACAATTTCCAAATTTCCCCAGCCCTCAAAATCCACATCGCTGTTGCTACTGCACTTCGTTCGCGGTAAACTCGGGGCTTTGCTGGACTTGAGGGGGGTTCGCATGAGTTTCGGGGATCAGGCGGCGATTGATTTCGCTACGGCACGCGGGCGGGATTGGCCGTCGGTGCGGCAGTTTAACGTGTTCTTGGCGAACCGCATGGGGGCGATGCTGGACTTGGTGCGGCGGTTTGAAAGCTCCGAGGTGCCGATTGCGTCGCTGACGGTCATCGAGACCGCCGATTGTGCCATCATCCGCATCGTGCCCTGCTATTACGAACGCGGTTATGAACTCCTGACGGCGGGCAAGTTCCCGTTCACTGAAAGCGATTTACTCGTCGTCAAACTGCCGGACAACAACCAACCGCTCCTGACGATCACGAAGGCGCTGCTCAGCGGCGAGATCAACATTCACTACACCTATCCGCTACTCATCGGCGTGGGTCCGATGGGCAACACCGCGTTGGCCATGCACGTCGATGACATCGAACACGCCGCCCACACCCTGCAAAATCAAGGCTTCACCCTCTTCGGCGAAGACGACCTGAAGGAGTGAGTAGCAGTTGTGCTGGTGACGGAGATTTTGCCGGCGCGCACGGCGTCAGGCTGGGGATGTGTGCAGACTTTTCACAATTTTCCAACTTGACGGCCCACGCCGTTCGGACGACGATACTACCCAGACTTCTCCATTCACCTTGCCTTATTGCACTTTCTTGAGGTTTTCATGCCGAATCAGTCATTGAGTCGATCCCGAGGGTTCACGCTGATCGAACTGTTGGTCGTGATTGCGATTATTGCCGTTCTCATTGGTTTGTTGCTCCCGGCAGTGCAGAAAGTCCGTGAGGCGGCTTCACGGGCCAAGTGCCAGAACAACCTCAAGCAGATCGGCTTGGCTCTTGACAATTACGAATCGACCAACGGTCGTTTTCCACCGGCTGGTGTCTACCCGGCTAACACGGCTTCCGGCGATGCCTGGTCCGCTTTGGCACGCATTCTGCCTTACATTGAGCAAGCCAACACCTTTCAACTCGTGGACTTCACGCTGAATGCAAACGTCCAAGACATCGTCACCCGGCAGCGGATTCCAATTTACCTCTGCCCGAGCGAAATCAAAGATGAGATGAAGGCCGCGACCACGCCCACGGGGATCAATCGCTATCCACTGAACTATGCCGCGAACGTGGGCACTTGGCTAGTCTGGAACCCCATCTCAGGAACCGGCGGCGATGGTGCAATCACGTACACCAGCAATCCGAACGGTGGCAACCGGACCGCCGACTTCACCGACGGGTTGAGCAACACGGTCGGATATTCCGAAGTGAAGACTTACACCTGGGACGTTAAATCGAACGCATTCCTGCCCGCCACAACTCCGATACCAGCCCCCACAGCGGCAGCGGTGTTGGCTCTCGGTGGTACGATTGGCACAACTCCAAGCGGCCACACCGGCTGGACCGAAGCGCAGACGTTCCACAACGGGTTCACCTTCGTGCTGACGCCGAACACGATTGTCAAGTTCACCAATGCAGGCGTGGATTACGACGTGGACCAACTTTCCGGCAACGAAGGGTCCGCAACCCGGATCACCTTTGATGCGGTGACATCGCGTAGCTATCACACCGGCGTTGTGAACACGCTCCTGATGGACGGCTCGGTTCGGACCGTCCCGAACTCGGTTGACCCGGCCGTTTGGCGTGCCGCCGGAACCCGCAACGGCGGCGAAACGCTGGGCTTGAATTAAACAACCGAAATGTCTCATCAGGAGTAATTCATGCCCTTGGCTCGAATGGCGATTCTTGCAGCGCTGCTTTTCAGTGCGGCGACGGTGAGCGGCCAACCGCCTGCCAAGAAGGACGACAAGGGCGACCCGCTTGAGAAGTTCGAGCCGAAAGGCGCGCCTGGGGCGGGGCAAAAGTTCCTCTCGAAGTTCGTCGGTGATTGGACCGTGACGAAGACGTTCTACCCGCGAACCGACGGTGCGGAGCCGACGAAGATGCCGGGGACGTGCAAGCAGGAGATGATCCAGGAAGGGCGGTTCCTGAAATCGGACTTCGTCTTTGAGGGGACCAAGGGCAAGACGACCGGCACGGGGGTGATTGGCTTCGAGTCCCCGACCGGGCTATTTACCAGTACGTGGATCGACTCCCGACAGACCAAGATGTCGTTTCGACGGAGTACCGAGAAGTTCGACGGCAAGCAAATCGTTCTCCACGGAGTTGCGTTTGAAGAAGTGAAAGATGGCCGCAAATCGAAGACCGTGACGAAGCTGGAGAACGACGGCAACACGATCGTTCACCGGCAGTTCAGCATCGCCGCCGACGGGACCGAACGGGCCGTGATGCAATTGGAAATGACCCGCAAGCCTGCGGCGAAGTAGCGACATTTGGCAGTCATCAACAGTCTCGAACGAGGATGATCCCCGATGAAACGGATTGTGGGAGTCATCATCATCCTCGTTTTGATTGCGGGGGCATTCATTTATTTCATCGAACAATCGACCTGTTACATTCCACTTCCGAAACCAGTGCAGCGAATCATCTGGACGTATGAAGCGCCGCAACGCGGGGGCTTCGTCGCAGCGCCGTGGGTCGAGGGGGATACGATTTTCGCCTCGGCAGTGTTGACGCAAGGGTTGCGGTTGGCGGGCGGGGTGTATGCGATTGACCCGGCGAACGGCGTTCAGAAATGGGCGTTCACTTCAGGTGGTTCGATGCGACCCACGGCGTCGGCGCCGGTGCGGTCGGGGGATCGGGTTTACGTCGGCGAAGGGATGCACGCCAACTTCGTGTGCAACCTGTACTGCTTGAACGCCACGACCGGCGTACCGCATTGGAAGTTTCAAACCGGCGACCACATCGAATCCACGCCGACGGTTGTGAGCGATACCGTTTTCTTTGCCGCCGGGAATGACGGCGTCTACGCGCTGAATGCAACAACGGGTCAAAAGTTGTGGCAATTCACGGCAGATTTGCACATCGACGCCAGCCCTTTTGTGGCGAACCAACGGGTGATCGTCGGCAGCGGTCCGAGTCGCTTGTTCAAGACTCTGCAAGTCGTGGCGCTCGACATCAACACCGGGAACCCACTGTGGCGAACCGCCGTGGACATCCCGGCCTGGGGTTCACCTCGCGTGGCGCGCGGCCGAGTGTACGTCGGCCTCGGCAATGGCCGCATGACCGAACCCGTCAAACCACCCGAGACCCCGGCGGGTGCGCTGCTCTGCCTGGACGAAGCCACTGGGCGCGAGTTGTGGAAGATCAAAACTGCCGATGCGGTCTTCCAACAACCCACTCTTGATGGCGACCGAGTTTACTTCGGTTCGCGTGATGGATACATGTATGTGGCCAACGCCGAAACCGGCGAGGTGATTCATCGCATCGCAATGGGCGGGCCGATTATTGCCCCACCGACGGTGGCGAATGGTCGGGTGTATGTGGTCACAATGACCGGGTTGCTAAAATGCCTCAGCACGACCGACGCCACAGAGATTTGGCAGTTCGACATTCAGCAGCACACCAAAATGCAACCGCTCGTGATCGCCGCCCCGCGAGTTCACGATGGTAAACTCTACGTCGCTGCGGAGTTAGAAGGCGGCGCCGGACGAACCGCGACTTTGTACTGCCTGCAACCTTAAACCAGAATCTTCACCACAGGATACGCGGAAAACACGGAATTTTGCAGATACCGAGTTGGGCTTTCGAGATGTACCCTCATGCTTTGGGATCCAGATTTCTTCCGTGTTATCCGTGTATTCCGTGGTTAAAGAGTTTTTGTGCGAATCGTTACCCAAGATGGAATCCCGAATGCGTTCTTCGAGACTACTTCGCACAGTTTGTATCAGCATCTTTCTTGTCGTGGCGTGCGGCGCTGTTGTGTATTTTTTCGATCCGGACCGGCGGTTGCAAGGAATCGTCAACGGCTACCCGACGTTCCAAGGGCGTTCGGCTTCCGCGTGGCGAGTGGACTTGAACACCAAGGATGATGTTCAACGGTCCATCACATTCGACAAGCTGAAAAACGGCAAAGCGGACGCGGTGCCGGTGCTGGTGTGGGTATTGCGGTCGGGCGGGCAGTCCGAAGCTCGTTGGCACGCGGCAGATGTTCTGGGGCAAATCGGTGTTGATAGTCGTATCGCGGCGAACGACCTGATTGCGCTGCTCCATGATGCCGATCCTTACGTGAAGACCACGGCGCTGAAGTCGCTGTCCCGCCTCGCACCGAAGGCGACCGAACCGCTGCCGGCGGAACTCGGTGGCGTGGTGCCTGCTCTCGTGGGTAAGTTCCCGGAGGTTGAAGCCATTCGTGTGGTCGCGGATTACAAACGGCACGGCGCGGAAGCGGTTCCCAAGTTGACGGAACTGCTCACACACCCGGATGCCGCCGTCCGCTGGAACGCGGCCCGCACCCTGGGCAAAATCGGTGAGCCAGCCAAGCCCGCCATCCCGGCCATCATTGTCCAATTCACCGATGACGTGTCCCTGGTGCGTGAACATGCTGCCGAAGCACTGGGTGACATCGGCCCCGTCGCCGCCGAGTCGATTCCGCACCTCGTGAAAGCGCTTCAGGATAAGGAATGGAAAGTCCGCAAGGATGCGGTGCGATCGTTGGGCCAGATCGGCGCGGCTGCCAAAAGCGTGTTGCCCCGAGTGCAAGCGCTGAAGGCCGACCCCGAAGCCGAGGTCCGCGAAAAGGCCACGGACGCCGAACGCAAAATCGACCCGAGCTTGGCCGGCAAACAGGGGAAGTGATGGGTCACCTCACCCACACGTCATGTCAGGGGTGAAGCTAAAGCATTTTTCGATGTCGTTCCGCGGTATTTGTTAGCCCGACTCGCGCGTTTTGAAGTTGCGCTCTTTTTACAACGCCATGCGGTATTCGGTTTGGGTGGCGGCGGCGAGTTGTTTCCGGCGGCGGCGGATGCCGCCTCGGGTCTGCAAGGCGTCGGTCAAGTATTTCAGGTCCGCTCCGCTCCCCGACGCAGCGAGCGGTCACATTCCAGATACAAGAACGTCACCACAGTCATCTCTCGCCAGCCTTCCACCGTTCGCCAATCCGATCAGCCGCCAATTTGGTCCGCTTGCGGTAGGCCATACCCTTTTTCTCGCAGTACGGTTTCGTGTAATCGCAGTGGCGAAACGGAATGCGAAACCCGCTCGGTGTGATCAACAGGCCCATCACGAAACAGTGGCACCGCTAAGGGATTTTGCTCTTTTCCAGGAGGAAGTGCAGTACCTCTGCGGCTGTCAGGTAGCCGTCGTTGTTGCGGTCCATTGGGAGGAAGTCGGCGATCGCGCGGCCCTTTCTTCGCCACTCGTACAGGCCGACTTGGCCGTCGCTGTCGGTGTCATATTCGGCGAACCAGGGGGGTAGGCCCGGCGGGTAGTTGACGTGGCGGGCGGCGGGCCGTCGTTGGTCGGCCTCGGGTGGAGACGGACCCTTGACGCCCTTCGGCAACCGGATCGGGATGTCGCCGGCGGCGACTGCGTCGGCGACGATTTGATGATGGGCTAGGAAGAATGCCTCATACTCTGCGGGGTCAATATTCCCGTCTCGGTTCCGGTCCCACTTTGCCAGTTGCCCGCGTAAGCCGTCGGTCATTTCGTCGGGGCTGAGTAAGCCGTTGCCGTTCTGGTCGAGCCGACGAAACATCTTCCCGGCCTGCTCGATGCGGGTCGCGGGGTGGACCGTGCCTAGGGGCATGATGTCGTTTCGGCGGATCACGTTGAACAGCCGCTGCTCTTGTTCGGGCGACTGAAGTTGGTAGGCCAACCGGACCTCACGCAGGATGGCCTGATCCGACTCGGGGGTCGTCTGGTACAACCGGCGAACCTCGTAGAAGAGCTTCGCTTCCCGCTCCGGGGTTGGGTTCTTGTACTGCTTGCGGAGTTCGTCCAACACGTCCTGATTGACTTCCAGCGGTGCCTTGTACGCCTCCTCGATCTCCCGAACAACGGCCCGTGTCTCGTCGGGCGGTGGCTTGACCGCTTTCCCATCAACGGGCGGAGGCTGACCGAAGCCCGGCACCGGGATAACCAAGTGTGCAAGGAGGATCGCCGACAGTAGTGGGAGGTTCCGAATCCGCATGGCTGCCCCCCTCATGGATCGACCCGAGCGTTGCTCCCCGCGCTTGACATGGTAACTCCCGCTACCCGCCGCCGCAAGTTCTTACTGGTGAGTGGTGTGCCTTTGGGTCTAGCAAATTTTTCTGGCGGTTGAATTCTCTTGGTTTTCGAGCCTGAAATGGTCGCTCGACCAGCCCAGGGCAATGCCCTGGTACCTGTTTAGCGTCGGATTCTGGCTCGTTGGGTGAATTCCGTTCACGATGCTCTTGCCTCGTTGCCACCACGTGGCTCTGAGGCTGGCAAGACGCTCGAAGGTTTTCGCCCTGCGGGCCGTCTTGTTACCACACGAGATTTTCCGGGCGATCACCGCCGGACGCAACGCCCGCTCCGCGCCCACAGGCTCCAAACACCCCAACAAATACGGCCGCTGTTTCACCAACCGATTTTGGGTAGTGGCCGGTTTTGCGCATCGACAACCCGTGATGCGTGTTCACCGTCGCGGCCAACGCCAACGCGCGCGGACCCCGTTGCACCCGACCCGCTTGCAACGGGTGCGTCGTCGCCACCGGACCGCACTGCGGACCGACCCCCGACTGGGTTGTCAACCGGGTCACCGTTGGTTTGACGACCGGAATTTCTTCGATGAACTGGACGTGATCGCGGCACTCGGTGACCGCCCCCTGACAGTGCGGGCAACAGGTCAACGGCACGCACACGATGGGGTCGATGGGATCGGGCGTGGGTCGATTCACGCCGACGTGTCCGATGCGTCGCCCAGCTTTTTTGTGGTCGGCGGGCGGAATCTTCTGCGCCACGGGCCGGCGAAAGGGCGCGGCCGATCGGGCCACCTCCGTCCGCAATTGGTCGAGTTGAGCCTGCAAATCTTGGACCTGGCGAGTCAACCGGAGAATCGTCTCCGCCTGCTCCCCGACCACAGCCACCAACTGCGCCCGCGTCCGATCCTCCACACCCGATAAAATAACCCCGCCAACCTCCTAGCGTATGGCTAAACAGGTACACGCCCTGGGAACTGGCACCTAGGGCATGGCCCTAGTGAATTAAACATCTTAGTTTGTCGTAACTGTTGATTCTGGTTCGCAGTGCTTCCATTCGCTGTTCGGGTTTTCGGGACGGACGTCCCAGGAGTGCC
>JAYVXO010000022.1:0-2593 GCA_043785105.1 Fimbriiglobus sp. | reverse complement strand
TACGCCGAGCGCCGCGTCGAGCCGCTGTCCACGGTGGCGCAAGCGAACGCCTTCCTGGCGATGGCCCACCCGTCGTACCTGTTCGTCCCCGAGCCGGTCTGGCGCGAGCACTTCGCCGGCAACCCGGCCACCCCCCCCCACCGCGTCACCGCCCGCAAGTACGACTCCAGCCGCAACGCCGTGATCCTAGTCGTGACCAACGAGTGACGGGGGCCGGGAGGAGCAGAGGCTAACGTAGGATCGCCTGTGCTCGCACCACTCAACGCGTCAGACTTTGAGGAGTTTGCCCGCCGACGAACGGTGAGTCAGGCAAGGGGCGCAGGTGCAATCGGCCTTTGCTGCATGAAGGTGTTGGAGGCCGTGCATTACGCTCCCGTCCGTGAGGAAGCGATTGAGGACCACGTCCAGGTAGTCGTGGTCCTTCGCGTGGTACGCGCGAAAGACCGAGTAGGCGACGTGGTCGGCGTACTGGACGCAGCGCGTGTTCTTCGACGAGACGAAGTGGGGGACATCGGCGATGTAACTCGCGCTCCCGCTACTGACACCGGCCCGCCGAAAGTCCCGTGCGATTTGCCGCAAGGTGGTTTCGCTGGTGCTCTCGTCCAGGAAGATCATCCCCTTCTCGTCCCGCCCGGTCGCCAGGTGCCGGGCGCGGAGGAACCGGTCGAACGACTCGGTGATGACCCGGAACGCCTCGCCCATCGGGTCGAGGTTCGGGTACGAGGCTTTATGCACCGCACAGGCGACCGCGCACGCCGGGAGGGGGGCGGCCGCAAACGTTTCCAGCACACTTCGAATCACGCGCTTTCGCGCAGGGTTGCCCATGCCCTTCCACGGCTCGCCCCGCCGAGCCCAAATCTCAGAGGCGTGGAACTCGATCTGGTCTGGGTCCGCGGGATTGTACTGGAGGGCCAACACGTCCAAGTGGTGTGTCAGATCGTTTACTTGATGTTCGGAAACTAGGACGCCGCCCAAAACGAGGTGGTCCTCGTCGGCGTTACTTGCAGACCCCGAGTCATCGAGGTAAAGGAGAAACATGGCTTGACTACCAGTGACGCTGTGCTAAAATTTGAGCGCGGTTGGGAGGGCTTCCCTCACGGTCCGAATGCACGCACTGTGCTACCCGGCTGCCCGTTTGTATTTGCGAGCCGGTGAGCTAAACGCTCACCGGCTCGCTTCTTAGACTGCGACCACTTCTGGCAGTGAAATCAGTTCCACCTCTTCATAGTGCTCATATTTGACGCCTTGGAACAGAAACTCGCGGGCTTTGCCCGTGTGGTACTTCGCATCGACACACTTCAGAAGTCCGGACTCGACGAGGCGATTCACGGTTCCCGAAGCAACGATCTTCCGCACCCCGAACAACTGCCGCAACTGCTCGATCGGGAGTAGGATCGGCTTGTCGATTTGGATCAGTTGCAACTGAAGCGCGACGTTGGCGAAGCGGGCTGCCAAAGTCGAGTTCGCCAATTCGAGGCTTAACAACCGGATCGGACGCCGCACGGCGCGGAACAACGCGAGGTCGAGTGCGGTCCAGCCGAACGGAAGCCGCGCGCGGCTGCGCGTCGCATGACAAGCCGATTCAAACTCGTCAGGGTCGTAACGCCGGTGGCGACAAATTTCCGACTTGAGTTGTTGAACGAGCGGCTTGCCCAACGCAGCCTCACCCCATTCTTCGGTGCATCGCCAAATCAGCCGGTGCAGGTTCAACGCGTCCGCCGCCATGATGAACTCGGCACCCGCAACCGGGTCGGTGAATGCCATACCTACGAGCTGTCGTTCCGCTTCGGCAAGCAACACTTTCACGAACTCGCCCGGCGAACTCACCGTTACTCCCGGCAGCAGTAAGATCGGGCGCATCGCACAAACCCCCAAAGATAATCTGACCGACTCCTAAGCTATCGTAGGGGGGCTACTACACAATTGCAAGCTGTAAAACCTGTAGATTTTTTGGAGCGTGGTCCTAGAGCGTCTAAGAAATCGTGGCATATCCTGCCACGTCGTAAAAGGTCTGTTCGCTCCTTTATCGTCTACAAGCTCTGTAAAACTGTGGACTCCTGTGGTTCCCAATAGACCGAAAAACCACAAGCAACTGTTGTCTGACACGAAACGTAGCCCGCTGATCGAGTGAGCGATAGCGGCGAGTTGTCTTCCAAAGACTCGCTGCTATCGCTCACCCCGACCCGCTGGTCGGATACCTTCTCAGCTGCTCGCCAGGATGTGCAGGATGTCGGCGTCCTTGACGGTGTAGGTCTTGCCCTCGGTGCGTTCGAGGCCTTTCAGCTTGCACTCCTTCTCGGAGAAGTGGTGCGATTCGAAGTCGGCGTAGCCGATCACGTTGGCGCGGACGAACCGCTCACTCAGGTCCTTGTGGATCGCGCCCGCGGCGGCCACGGCGTCGCTGCCGCGGTCGATCGCCCACGACCGGCACTCGTCGGTCCCGACCGTGAAGAAGACCTCGCGGCCCATCGCGTAGAACAGGTCCCGGACGACCCGGTCGCGGCTGAAGGTCGTCAGGCCCAGGTCGGCCATGAACGCCTGGCGGCTCTCGTCGTCGAGTTCGGCGAGTTCCTTTTCGAGCTTGACCGGGGCC
>JAYVXO010000021.1:0-8620 GCA_043785105.1 Fimbriiglobus sp. | reverse complement strand
ATCGCTCTGGTGGGGCCTGCGTCGTCTGTCCGATTTCCTGATCGCGGAGAACGTCCTCGCCTCCGGGCCAAAAAAAAGATGTGTGTAAATGACAGGCTAAGTGATCCCAGGCTTTCAGCCTGGAGACACAACGATGCCAGTGTCGTGAACAAATTTTCCACCAACTTTTGTGACGCCTACCCAATTGATACCCGAGTCACAATCTGAAATTGTAATCGCACAGAACTGCCCGCGTCAATCGTCCGGCTACGAGAAATGGCAAGATAGATGGGCGCTGCGAATACGCTGTATTTACAGAGCGGCGGGCGTTAGCCCTCCGCGTGCGGTTCGGTCGCATCCGGATGCAGAAATACACTCGGAGGGCTAACGCCCTCCGCTCAGGGTAGAAACAACTCACCCCAGCAGTTCTTTCCACTTCTTGATGCGGACGGCGTCCAACACGCCGTCGCGTTTGCCGCCGGCGCACACGGAGCCTCGCACGGCGTACCAGTCGGGGTGGATGTCTTTTAGCTTCTTGACATCTTCTGGCTTGAGCGAACCACCGAGTGCCACGGCGACGCCACTGCGTTTGAGGCTGTCCACGAGTTCGCGGATTTCGTCCACACTCATGTGGTCAAGTAACGTGCGGCCATCTTTATTGAAAGTGTCGAACAGAAACGCCTTGTAGCGGAACCGTTTGGCGAACTTCACCACCTCGGCGGGCGGTACGGAGTTGGCCTTTTCCCAATCGGCGTAGGCGACGGCGACCACTTCCATCGGCAATGGGACTTGCCGTTTCGTCACGAGCAAATCTTCGCCCCAAGCGGGGCCGCCTTTGTAACCCGCCAAGCCCCACTTCACGTAGTTCAGTGGCAATTCGAGGTGCCAATGGGCTGCTGTCAAGACGTTTTCCGACCACTCCCCGAGTGCGGCACTGACCGGAACCCGACCGTTGACCACTTCCAAGACCGCCGCAACGGCTTCATGGTGGGCCATGCCCAACGAGCCTTTCGAGGGGTCTTTCACGTCGATTAAGTCCGCCCCGGCTTCGATCGCCACTTCCGCTTCCTCCGCGTTCCGCACGCTGACCAACAACCCGACTTTCGGCCTGGCGATCTTGGTTGGGGCGGTGGCGGTGGCACTTGTGCTTTTCAACGTGGTTTGGCCCTTCGCGGCCCTCTTGGCCTTTTCAGTCATGACAGTTTGAATCCTTCTACTCGAAAGAAAAACGTGTTCCCGCGACAGGGAACGAACGTTACGGGCCGCAGTTCGCGGAATGTTAACCCAAACAGCCCGGATTCAACATACCAGTCTTCGGCGTTCAGGTGCCGCCCGCGATCGGCCACGAATGCTGCCTTCGTGGGGTAACTCAAACAACCGGCCAATTCTCCGACCCCCACGATGCCGCCTCGGCACTCCGTCGCGGCTTTTAATTCCGGCGTTGTGACCCATTCCCAGGCTTCGGACCGCTCGTCGATGGTTTTGGAAGCATGAATCAGCACGGCCCCCCGGCGGAGCGCGTTCCAGGTCCGGACTTCGACCGATTTCACACCCGCCGCTAAAAGTGCGGCCCAGGGTTGCTTGACGGACAAGGCAAACCAAGCTTCGGGTGTCGCCTGATCTGTCGCGTCAGCCGCGAATTTCATGAGGGTGCCGCCTGAATTTTTTCGTGAGATTCGGTCCATTCCCAATTTTCTAGCACGAGGTGAACTCCGGAGTTTTGCTAAAGCTCAGTTGTGAACTAAAGACTATCAGTCCTGAAATTTCGCGGGTCGCACGTTGGCTCTTGCCCTACTGCGGTCCCGCCCGCTCTTGCGTAACGGAACGATCCGATGCCGGTCCGTTTGGCTGCCAACGAAGAACTTCCTGGTCCCCTCAAGGGCTACCGGCTCATCGACCGCCTTGGTCGCGGGGGCTTCGGTGAAGTTTGGAAGGTCGAAGCGCCCGGTGGTTTACTGAAAGCGATGAAGTTCGTCTTCGGTGACCTCGACGCCATCGACGACGACGAGAGTCGCCCCGCCGAACAAGAACTTAAGGCGCTCAACCGCGTTAAGTCGATTCGGCACCCGTACATCCTGTCCCTCGAACGCTTCGATAAGATCGACGGCCAACTTATTATTGTGATGGAGTTGGCCGACCGCAACCTGTGGGACCGCTTTCGGGAATGTCGCACCCAGGCCCTGCAAGGGATTCCGCGCGACGAGTTGATGCGGTACATGGAAGAAAGCGCCGAAGCGCTGGACCTGATGAACGACGACTATCAGATTCAACACCTCGACGTGAAGCCGCAAAACATCTTCTTGATCCACAACCACATCAAGGTCGCCGACTTCGGCTTGGCCAAGGACTTTGCCGGCGACCGGGGCACAATTACCGGCGGCGTGACCCCAGTCTACGCAGCGCCCGAAACCTTTGAAGGTTACGTGAGCCGGTTCACGGACCAGTACAGCCTTGCCATCGTGTTTCAAGAGTTGCTCACGGGGCGACGCCCCTTTGATGGGGCGAACACGAAGCAACTGCTGATGCAGCACTTAAACGGCGTCCCGGATTTATCCCCATTAAGTCCTGCCGATCAACCAATCATTGGCCATGGTCTGAACAAGAAACCGGACGATCGGTGGCCGAGTTGCATGGCAATGGTGCAAGCGCTCAAGCACGCCGGGAGCAAGACGAGTTCGGGTACCGTTGTATCGCCACCGGACCGGACACGAGTTCCGGCGCCCGCACAAAGTTATCTTCCAGTCGGTTCGACGAATCCGTCGTCGCCCACAAACGGAATCCGCCAAACCAACCCGAATCTAACGAACGCCCCTTACGGCCCGTCCGCGAAATCGCCGGGCGGTTCGGGTGCCGTTGTCGTGACGCAACGGCCGTTAGTGACTCCGTTGCAGTCGATCGCACGGCTTGTGACACCGCAGGCCGCCAACGGCTTGACGGCTCCGGGGCAAACGTTGCAACGGGAGCAGATTTTTCAGACGGGCCGGATGACGAGCCTGGGCATCGCGCCGCCCGAACAATCCGGGGATGGGGTACTCTTTCCTGCTGTCGTCGTGTGTGTCGGCCAAACGGGATTGGCCGTGATTCGGAAATTGCGCCAGTTCATCCGAGAACAATATGGCAAACCGGACGCCATTCCGACGTTGCGGTTCTTGTACATCGACACCGATCCGGAAGCCGGGAGCCTCGCCATCGAAGGGCAAGACGCGCTCTCGGGCAAAGATGTTGTCATTGCCAAATTGAACCGCCCGTCCCACTACTTGCAGAACAGCACCACGCCGAACGTGGAACAGTGGATCCCACCGAACGCACTGTATCAACTGCCGAAAAACCCTGGTTCCACTGGGGGACGGCGGGCTTACGGTCGGCTGGCGCTGTGTGACAACTTCCGGATCGTGGCGCAGCGGATTCGTCAAGAAATTGAAACCTTCTTGACCAGTGACGTACTGGATAAAGCCGGAAAGCAAACAGGTCTCGGGGTGCGGACCAACCGCCTTCGGGCCTACGTCGTGACCGGGTTAGCGGGCGGGACGGGGTCGGGGATGTTCCTGGACTTGGCGTACATCCTGAAGCACGAACTGCGATCCGTGGGCTACCGCAAGCCGGAAGTCACGGGCATCCTGTTGGTGCCGCCCGCCGATTCGACGATGCCCCAGAACTTGGCACTCGCCAACACCTACGCGGCCCTGAACGAAGTTCACCACTTTTCAGCCGGCAATCGGTATCAGGTCAAGTTCGATCAAAACGAATCGCACATTGTGGACAACGACGGGCCGTTCACCCGGTGTGCGCTCGTGCAATTGCCGAAAGGCTCGAAACCGAAGGACCAACAACAAGCCCACGGCCTGGCGGCCCGAGGGCTGTTCGTCGAACTGCTCACCTCCGCCGGGCGGACCATCGACAACGCTCGCGCCGCCGTGCCGATCACGGGCAACGTTGCGGCTCCGGTTGTGCAAACGTTTGGACTGCATCGGTTAGCGTGGCCGCGCAGCGAACTGCTCACCCAAGCCACGTCCCGGTTCAATCGACAGCTTCTCCAACGGTGGGCGATTCGGGAAGCCTCCCATTTGACAGAACCGCTCAAGGAGTGGTTGGATGGGCTTTGGGCCAAACAACAACTTGCACCCGAAGCCGTGCTGGCCCGCTTCCAACAGGTGGCGCACGAAGCCTTGCGCGAATCACCCGAAGCCGTGTTTGAAGCGGCTGTTGATACCCTCCGCACCCGCACTCCGGGTGCTGGTCGGATGGACGCTACAGCGGCATGCGGCGTGTTGGAGCAACTGTTGAACCTGGTCGGCAAGCCCGACGGCGAACAGGTTGGCAGCTTGGAAGCGACCATCCAAATTACCGCGAAGAAGATCGGCACAGAAGCGGAAGCCGACCTCTCGACCCTGGCGGTGTCGTTCATCGAGCAACCACAATACCGCTTGGCGGGCGCCGAAGAATCGTTGAACCAGATGACACATCGACTGAAGCGGACCATTGAGACACTCGAATTTGATCTCGCGGACCTCCAACGCGACGTTCGGGATACCTATTCGCGGTTGTTCCAACTCATCGGCGGGCTGGGTTCGACATCCGGGCTGGGTGGGTTTGCGAGTCGGAAGTCGTCCTTGACGGGTGAACTGCTTGATGTGATGCGGCAGTACCCCACGAAACGGTTTCAACTCACGAAACTCACGATCGCACTGTCGCTGTATCGCGGGATGATGAACAACATCCCGGAGTACCTGCGGGAAGTCAACTTTTGCCGCATCCGGCTGATGGAGATGAGCGAAGCGTTCGCCCCGGCACTGAAAGCCTCGAACACGTTCTTGTGTGGCAAGTTGATTCTGCCGGCGGGGTGCAACACGATCGTGGACACCGCCGAACGGGTCATTGATGCGTTACCACCGGAAGACATTTTGGCTTTCGATCAAGCGTTCCAGCGCGAAGTCTCCAAGAACTTTCGCGGCTTGGCCAACGTGTGTTTGAAACCCGAGCGGGCGCCGGACTTCATTACACTGCTGAACACTCAGACCAGGGCATTCCTCGATGCTCGACTTGAAAAAACCGATCCCGCGACGATCTTGCTACGCTACCGCGGACCCGGCGAGGACACCGTCGAATTGTTGCGGAAGGCCTTTGAAGATGCGGCCCCGAACCTCACGACGCTTTCCGGGCCGCGACCCGTGGAAACCTCCATCCTGGCTGCGCCACCGGGTGCGTCCGGGGATCAACTTCGCAAACTGGTCACGGGAGATCACGATGATTTTCCGTTGATCGCGGCGCCGTTGGCGGACGATGTGCTGTTCTACCGCGAATACTCACGGCTGGACCTGGCGCGGTTGCCGCAATTGGCCGAACACGCCCGTGGTGCCTACGAGAGCCAAGTGAACGGCGATCTCAGTCCGCACACCCGACGGGACATTCCCTGGACTGGACCCGGCGGGTAGGCTGATCGGAAGTTGGGGTTGTCGCTGAAATTCAGGGGGAGTGTTGGACCTGTTTTTGTTACGCCGTGGAGTCGTGGCAGTGGAACACGAACACGCATCTGTGTCGTGATTCGATCTGCGTGAAGTGTTTTAGCGGGCGCTGCGACTCCTCCGGAGTCGAAGATAATGGGTGGCTGTTTCCTGGGGTGCGCGAAACGCGACCCCAGGCTAATGGCTGCAATCCCTTCGGGATAAAAGTCAGTCGAGGCATCCTGAAGGGATGCCAGCGATTAGCCTGGGGTTGTGCCGGCGACACCCCAGGTACTCTTGCAGTTGAATTTTTCCACTCGCCTCTCACTTTTGCGAACTGCTTTTGAGGCACGACCGAACAGGACCAACGATTTTCCAAGACTTACCAACAAAAACGGTTCAAGCGAAAAAACGTGACCTAACTTTGTCCGAGTCGGAACTGTTCGTTTTGAATCTGCCCGCCGCCCGAGAGGGTGTTCTGTGACAGCGATGTGCCCCAAGTGCCAGTTTCGACTCACTCCCCAGACGAACCATCCGGGGCCGCTCCGGATGCCGTGTCCCCGGTGTGCCACGCCGTTGACACTCCTCATTCCCGAGTCACCCGTCGAATCGCAAGTTAGCCCGACCAGCCGCACGGTTTTCCAACCGAACCAGACGATCGCCACGTTGGTTTCGCCGCCGTTTCCGGATCGGGCCGTTGCGCATTGTGTCGTGACGATCGGTTCGTTGTCGGGCATTGATGACACGCCGCCGCCAACGCCGTTGCCGTCGGAGACACTCAGTTCGTTCGGCAGAAAGTTTGCGTCGCACCACTCGCCTGCCGGTTCAGTGCCGGGCGATTCCGAGCATTTCTCGGCCCCCAGCGCCCCGACATCCGTGCCCGGTTACGAGATCGAATCGACGCTCGGTTACGGCGGCATGGGCACGGTCTATCTGGCACGGCAACTCTCCCTCGACCGCCCGGTGGCGCTCAAGGTGATGAGCCGAAAGTGGTCGAACGACCCGATTTTTGTCGCGCGGTTCACGAGGGAAGCTTACGCCGCCGCCTTGCTAAACCACTCGAACGTGGTGCAGATTTACGACATCGGTGAAACAGAAGGGTATCGCTACTTCAGTATGGAATACGTGCCCGGTCGTTCGCTGGCGGATCACGTGAAAGCCGAAGGCAAAGTCGATCCCGAAACGGCAGTGGGGTACATCCTGCAAGCGGCACGCGGGTTGAAACACGCCCACGATCGCGGGATGATTCACCGCGACGTGAAGCCGGATAATTTGTTGTTGAACGAGCAAGGCGTCGTCAAAGTGGCCGACCTCGGGTTGGTGAAAACGCCGCAGACCAACGCCCACACGGACCAACTGGACCGCCCCAAGCCCAAGAGCGGCCTGCACACGATCCCCAGCCAGATGACCGGAACCAGCATTGCCCTCGGGACGCCGGCCTACATGGCGCCGGAGCAATGCCGGGACGCGGCGACGGTGGACCACCGCGCGGACATCTATTCCCTCGGCTGCACGCTGTACGTGCTGACGACGGGGCGGCAGCCGTTCGAGGGAACGTCGGCCTACGAGTTGATGACGAAACACGCCTACGAACAGCTCGTGCCGCCGGAACAGTACGCGAGCCGCGTGCCCCGCGAACTGTCAGCGATCATCCAAAAGATGATGGCCAAGAGCCTCGGCGACCGGTACGCCTGCATGGGCGAAGTGGTGCGGACCCTGGAGCAATGGCTCGGGGTTCACACCACCAACGCCGGCACGTTCTCCGCGCAGGATGACGAGATCGAGCAACTCGAAATCCATGTCCGCGACTTCAACGAAGCCCCCACGGCGGTGCTGAAGACCCGCGTCGTCACGGGGCTAATCGCGGTCTCGGTCCTCGTGGCCGTGCTGTTCATGTTCCTCGGGAAGCTCGGGTGGGCGTTCGGCATCGCCGGCATGGTGTTGCAAGGCACGTTCGCCTACTTCGTGCTGAACGGGGTTGCCAACAAGACCTACTTGTTCCGTCGCCTCCGTCAGTTCGCGTTCGGCTTGACGGCGTGGGATTACAGCATTGCGTTCGCCAGTCTCGGGTTGTTCGCGCTGTTGCTGGGGATGTCGAACTTGCTGGGGATGTGGGTCGGCTTCGGCATGATCGGGACGGGACTCGCGTTCGCCTTGCGGCTGGGGTTGGATCGAACCCTGGACCACGAACGCCAAGTCCCCGTCAACGCCTGCGTCACGATGTTGCGGCGGCTGCGCGTCTTCGGGTTGGACGAGGACGACTTGCGCCAGTTTGTCGTGAAGTATGCGGGGCGAGACTGGGAAGAGTTCTTTGAAGCCCTCTTCGGGTATGAAGCGAAACTCGCGGCCAGGGCCTCCCTGTTACGCAGTGGTGCCAGTGCCGGGGTCCGGGGAAAGTTTGCCCCGTGGCGGGAACCGCTGTTGAACCTGATTGCCAGCTTTGAAACCGCACGCCGCGAGACTCACGAGCGGCAATTGCTCGAACAAGTTGAACAAGCCCGACTGATTGCCGGCGGCGTGAACGCCCGCCTCGCTCGGTCCCAAGCGATCGAAGCCGCCACCGCGATGGTCGAACAAGCCGACGCCATCCGCCACCACGCCCTCCGCCGCAAACTGTCGGCGTCCCACAGCAACCCACTGCTGAATCCGTCCGGGTCCAACTCGGTGCCGAACCTCGGCCAGATGCTCGCGCAACAGTCGGGCCAGGACTTCAGCGCGCTTCGTCGCAAGTCCGCCGCGCACGATCCGCACCGCTTCGTCGTCAACTTGTTCGCCGGAACCCCTGTTCGGGGTCTGCTCGCGGCGATACTTCTGGCCGCGTGTTCCGTCTGGGTCGCTCAAAATCGGTTCTTTGACGAGCCGACAGAATCCCAAGTGACCGGCACGATGCCACTCGCCATCGAAGGCGTACCGCCGGAGTACACGGCGTGGTGCGATTCCGGCAACGTCGGCTGGGCCGGCTTGTTGTTGACCTCCTCGCTCTTCTTTCGCGGCAATCGCATGGCGCTCATGGTGCTGCTGGGTGCGGTCGTATGCGTCTTCGGCCAACGCTTCGGCATCCGCAGCGTCGAACCGATCCGCGATTACCACGTCGCGTTTTTGTTGGGGAGTGTGTTCGCGCTCATCGGCTTCCGCATGGCGCACGACCGGCCCTGAAAGCCAAAAAGCCCCTGAACCCCGAAAGCCCATGAACGATCGTT
>JAYVXO010000020.1:0-2612 GCA_043785105.1 Fimbriiglobus sp. | reverse complement strand
AAAAATGCCAGCCAATGGCCACGATGACGGCCACCGCGAACACCGACTTCAACACCAGCACTAGCCGCTTGCGCGATACAGACATGACGCAGTTATACTAACCCGAGCGGTAGTCGGGTTGAGAAGAGTGGCTATCCGAGCCACGACCGTTAGGGAGTGGCCCAACCAGCCTCGCACGATACGTCGTGTTGACACCTGGGCGGCGGGACACGGCCTCGCACGATACGGCGTGTTGACATTCATGCTGCGTAGATCGGGCGGAAGATTGGGCCACTCCCTAACGGTCGTGGCTCGGACGGATTCTCAAAGTCTCTTCGACTCTCACACCCTCAACACTCACACTCTCACACTTTTCCAGAAGGAGTTGTTCCATGAACACCCCGCGTGCTGATCCTCGCGCTCCGGGCATTGTCCCGCTCACCAATGGCACGTTTGGCAGTGCCCATCAGGCGGCCCACACGCTGACGTTGGACGTTGGCCAAATGAAGATTCGCAGCGTGATTACCACGATCGAACCGGACCGGGCGGGGGATGTCGTGGTGCCGCAGGGTCTTCGCAACGCGGAGGATTTTCTGCTGAACCCGGTGGTGCTGTGGGCGCACAACCGCACGCAGTTCCCGCCGATCGGGGCGTGTGAGTGGCTCGACATTCAGCCGACTCGCATTGTCGCCGAAACGCGGTTCGCCAAGGGGGTGGCGTTCTCGGAGGACGTGTTCCGGCTGTTCGAGCAAGGCATTCTGCGGGGCTGGTCGATCGGCTTCGTACCCCGTCGCGCTTACAAGCAACAACGGGCGGACCGGATCGGGCTGCGAATCGACGAATGGGACTTGCTCGAATACTCCGCCGTGCCGATCCCGGAGAACCCCGGCGCCCTGACCGTCGCCCTGCAAAAAGGGATGGTGCGTGACCTGACCCTCCGCGATTGGCTGCAACAAATCCCCGACGATCGCGGCCGCAAATGGTGGCGGACCGGGGACGTTCTCGGGGCGCTGGCCCGTGACGTGAAGCAACCCGCTTGACGTTTCTCAACTTCAACCTGTGAAGGATTCTTTCCCATGACCGCAACAGACAATCCGTTCCAAACTCGGGAGCAAATCGTGGAATTCATCGAAGAACAAACCGCAACGGCGGTGGAAAAATCGCTCGCCCCTCAACGGGTGGAGCAGCGGGTCGAACGCCGGGTGCCGTGGGTCACGGCGGGGCCGGTGTGCCAGGACTCGGCGGGGTACAGCGTGCTGAAAGCCGCCGCGTTTGCCTTGGGCTATGTCGGCCCGGACCAAGCGAAGGAAGAGATCCACACGCACCACCAGCTACGCGACTTGTACGCCGGGTACGGCTTCATGCCGCACCACGGCGCCCAGTCGTTCCTGGTGCCACTTTCTTCGGCCCACCTACCTGTGTTTGAACCGCACGGCCTCCGGTTGCAAAAGGAGTTGCGCCAAAAGATGACGGCCCAAAGCAGTCGGTTCGATCCGGATGAAGCGGATTGGATCGGCCGGCGGACGGGGCGGTTCACACAGAAGGCGCTCACGCTGGCGGGCGATACCGACGGTTTCTTTCAGTACCCGGTTCTCGGGGAACTCATCGACTTGCAGCGGAACTTTGAAGCGTTCGCCAACGCCGGTGCCCGCGAGATTGCCTTGCCACCGAACGGGCGGATTCAGTTCCCGAAAGTGACCGGCAGTTCGACGGCGTACCGGGTCGGCGAAGGAACCGCCATCACCGAAAGCCAACCGACCACGGGCAACCTCGATCTTCAGGCGAAGAAATTGGGCGTGCTCGTCAAACTCAACAACGAGTTGCTCCGGTTCGCCAGTCCGTCGGCGGAAGGCTTGGTGCGGTACGACATGGCCCGAGCCGCCGCCCAAAAGGCCGACCTGGCGATGCTCGAAGGAACTGGCACCACGCAAATCAAGGGCTTGACGACCTACACGGAAATTCAAGCTCACATCAGTCGTGTTGTGGGGGCGAACGGGAACACCTTCAAGCCGGAGGATGTCGCCCTGATGGAAGCGAAGTTGCCCGACGCGATTGACTCGCCGTCGGCCTGGGTCATGCGGAAACCGACGTTCGCCGCGCTCATGAATCGGCGAACGGATTCCATCAACGACGACGACGGCCGCGGGCCGTTCGTGTTCCGTCCCAACCGGGCGATCTTTGACGGCCCGCCCAGTAATTTGTTCGGCACGCCGGTGGTGCGGTCGTCGCAAGTGTCCACAACCCGCACCAAGGGGACCGCGACGAATTTGACGTACATGCTGCTCGGGTATTTTCCCGACTGGATCGTCGCCCGCATGGGCGTGATGGAGTTCCTCGCCAGCGGTCACGGCGACACAGCGTTGCAAAACGACCAGACGTTCCTGCGCGGCATCCAGCACATCGACGCCGGCCCGCGACAACCGACCAGCTTCGTGCTGTGCGACCAACTCGTTGTGGCGTAAGCCGCTTGTTCCAGGATAGCCGTGCCGCACGGCTATCCTTTTTATTTCGGAGCACGTCATGGCGATTCAGACGTTTAGGAGTTACGCAGTGGTGTTGTGAGTCGGGTTCTCGAAGTCCCGCAGGGTGGCTATAGTCGCGGGCATGAGCCAGCCCAAAGTCTCCGCGCTTGA
>JAYVXO010000019.1:0-25221 GCA_043785105.1 Fimbriiglobus sp. | reverse complement strand
CAACTCTCAACTCTCAACTCTCAACTCTCAACTCTCAACTCTCAACTCTCAACTCTCAACTCTCAACTCTCAACTCTCAACTCTCAACTCTCACACGGTCACTGCGGCAGCGATTTGTTGCAGCAACTTGGGCGTGGCTTTCACGGTCCCTTTACACTTGGGGTACTTGGTGCAACCGAGGAAGTAACTGCCACCACCGAAGCGGGATTTTTGCAACCGCATCGGCGAGTTGCAGTCCGGGCAGGTCTCCGTAATGACGATGTCGGGCAAGTCCGATTTCGCGGCCTTCGACTTGTCCGAAGCGGGCGGCATCGGTGGCAGGATGTCCTTGAGTTTTATTTTCAACTCCGCGTTGATCGACTTCGCGTTGCGGCACTTCGGGTAGCCGCTGCACGACAGAAACGGCCCGCGCCAACTGGTGCGAATGTGCATCGGGCTGCCACACTTTTCGCAGTTGATGCCGGTGTCGGCGGGCTTGACCGGGTTGCCTTGTGCGTCGCAATCGCCCATGTATTTGCACTTGGGGTCCGGGCACGCCAAGTAACTTTTGCCGACTTTGCTCTGCTTCAACAGCATCTTGTGCTTCTCGCACTTGGGGCACATGTGCGATGTCGGCAACGCCGTGACAACTGGTTTGCCGTCGGCGTTCAGGTTCATCAACGTCGGGCAATCCGGCGCACCCTGACACGTGAAGAAGACGCCGAAGCGGCCTTCTTTGCGGACCATGAACTTGCCACAAGCGGGGCAGGCAATGTCCGTGACCGTCGGTTCGGCGCGTTCGGTTTCGCCTTCGCCGGGCTTGATGTAGCTGCACTTCGGGTCGTCCCGGTACCCGGAGCACCCGATGAACGGCTTGCCGGTTTTCGCGCTGAACAGTTGCAGCAACGGCTTGCCGCACCGGGGGCAGTTCTCGCCGACTTCGATGCCACGCAGGGCGGGCATGTCGGTTTCGGCTTTCTTGAGGGCGATGCTGAACGGCCCCCAGAACTCGTCAAGCACTTCGCGGTAGTTGCACTTCTGCGTTTCGATCTCGTCGAGTTCTTCCTCGAAGTGGCTGGTGAACTTTAAGTTCATGATGCCGGGGAAGTGGGCGACGAGCAAATCGGTGACCACCTTGCCCACGTCCGTGGCGAAGAACCGGCGGGCTTCCTGGCGCACGTAGCCACGGTTCTGGATCGTTTCGATGATGCTGGCGTAGGTACTCGGGCGGCCGATGCCTTCCTTTTCGAGCATCTTCACGAGCGACGCCTCGTTGAACCGCGACGGCGGTTGCGTGAAGTGTTGCGACTCGAACAGGTCGAGCTTGTCCAGCGGCATTTGGTCGCGGAGTTGGGGCAGTTCCGTGTCGTCTTGCTTGCCGGCCGAAGTCATCACCCGGCGGTAGCCGTCGAACTTCTGAATCTTGCCGGTGGCCTTGAACAGCCCGGCTCCGGCGGTCACTTCGACGTTGGTGACGGCGAAGATCGCCGGGTTCATTTGGCACGCCACGTAGCGGTTATAAATCAGCGTGTACAGCCGCAGTTGGTCCCCGGCCAGCCCCCCCGCCTCGGCCCGTTGCGGCGTCATGGCGATGTCCGTCGGGCGGACGCACTCGTGGGCTTCCTGGGCGCTTTTGCCGGACGCGAAGAAGTTGGCTTTCGCGGGCAGATACGCCGCGCCATACGTGGCCTGAATGTGGGTCCGCACGTTCGTCAACGCATCCGGCGAAATCCGCATACTGTCGGTTCGCATGTACGTAATCAGCGCGACGGTGCCTTCGCTGCCGAGGTCCACGCCTTCGTACAACTTCTGCGCCGTTTGCATGGTCCGCGACGCGCTGAACCGTAGGCGGATGTTGGCTTGCTGTTGCAGCGTCGATGTCGTGAACGGGCCGGGGGCACGCTCCGGGCGGTCCTTCTGTTCGATCTTGCTGACGACGTACTTCGCCCCCACCAGCGCGGCGGTAATCGTGTCGGCATCCGCTTCGGATTTTAACACCGGATCGGCGCCGTTCCACTTGGCCAGTTCCGCGAGGAACGACCCGGCGGGCGGGTTCGGAATCCCGGCCTTTTCGGGCGTGACGACGGCATCCGTGGTTGCGGTCTCATCGCCCGTTTCGCGGTCGGCGGCGGCGACTTCCTCGGCATCGGGCTTGTCGGGGTCACCCGCCTTTTCGTCGAGCTTGTCGTCGGCCTTTTTCTTCGCGTAAATCTTGCTCTTCTTCAAATCCACGGCCCACTTTACACCGCTGCCTTGGGGCGCGAGGAGTGCCGTTAGTCGCCAATACTCTTCGGTGCGGAACGCCTCGATTTCCCGTTCCCGGTCCACGATGATTTTCACCGCGACGGATTGCACCCGCCCCGCACTCAGACCACGAGTCACCTTCTCACCGAGGATGCTGGAGAGCGGGAAGCCGACGACGCGGTCCATCGCACGGCGGGCTTCTTGCGCCTGGACGCGGTCCATGTTGATCTTTTCCGGGTGCGCCATCGCTTCCTGGATCGCCTTCTTCGTGATTTCGTTGAACCGAACGCGGAAGGTCACCGCCGGGTCGAGTTGCAGTTCGTCGGCAATGTGCCAGGCAATGGCTTCCCCTTCGCGGTCGGGGTCGCTCGCCAAGTACACGTGGGTGGCCTTGGACGCGGCCACGCTCAGTTCATCCAGAATGTCTTTCTGGGTGCGGCGCTTGCCCTTGCCCTTGTTCTTCGCGGACTTCGCACCGGCATCGACGAGGTAACGCAACTTCCAGCCGTCGCTGATGCGGATGCCGGACACTTCCTCACCGGGTTGCTTACGGCCGGTGGCGAGGTCGCGGACGTGGCCGTAACTGGCCAGCACTTTGAACTTGTTGCCGAGGTATTTGTTGATCGTCTTCGCCTTGGCCGGCGATTCCACGATGAGCAGATCGTAGTGGCCGGACCCATCCGGCGAGAGCGGTGGCCGGGTTACGGCACCAATTACCGCCTTCGTGGTGCGCTTGCTCCGCGCCGCCGCCGGTTCGAGTCCCGTGCTGGCTTTGGCAGCGCGGGGCTTCGCGGGTTTGCGCTTCGCGGCCGGCTTCGTGGCGTCGCTCACGCTGTCGGTCGTTGTGGTCTTCTTACGTGGACTAGGCACCGGCGAAACTCCCTGTTGCGGTTGTTGTGACCCGCAGAATTCGTACAATCCGTTGGTTGAGGGCGGCCAAAAGTCCCCTCACCCTTAGTACAGCCTTACACGGGCTGTCAAGGGCTTCGGTCCCAAAATGCCCCCAACTGCTGGCACCATCACGCAGCGTAACCTGAGACAGGCCATGGCTTTCAATCCATTCGATGTTTTTCGGCGGAATCAGCGAATCTTGTTCGCGTTCCTCACGGTCCTGGTCATGTTTATGTTTGTCCTGTCATTCGGGCAGGGGGATTTCTTCTCGTTAGTCCCGAAATGGCTCGCCTCCCGGCAACGCGGCGGGGAAGTCCTGGCCGTGGTGAACGGCGGTAAAGTCTACAGTTCCGAGATCGGCGACATCGAGAGCCAACGGCTCTTGTCCAACGAGTACATGTTCCAGGCCGGCGGCCGGACGACGGAGAACCTCCGCAAGTCGGTCGTCGAAGGGCTGACCCGCGTCACGGCCCAGAACAAGCAGGTCGTCGAACAAGCGCTGACCGCGCAAGGTAACGGCTTCGTGACCGAAGAGTTTTCCCGCCAAATGCAGTTCGCGCAAATGGGATTCGGCCCGATGCCGTCGATGGAAGACTACGCGAACGTCCGGGAACGAACTCTGGCCATGACCCTGGTCCGGCTCAACGACATTCTCACCTCGAAGACGCCGCAGGAGCAGGACCAAACCGTGGCGCGGTCGATGATGCACCTCATCGACCTCGAACAACGCCTCATCGCCGGGCAGGGCGGCCAGAAGAACGCCCACTACTTCTTGAATCAACCCAACGACACCCGCAACGCCCGCGACGCGATGGACTTTCTGTTGTGGCTCAAGAAGGCCGATCAACTGGGCATCCGGTACACCGAAGAAGACCTCACGGAACTGGTGAACACCGAGTTCTTCCGAAAGATGACCAACGACGATTGGCGTGCCGTCGAAGATTCGATGCGGGGCAAACGGGGGTTCACACCGCAGTTTATTCGCGCCGCCTTGGCCGACGAGTTCCGGGTACGGGCGGCTCAAACGGCCGTGCTGGGCCAGTCGTTTCTTCAGACCAACAGCCGAGAATACGATTCCCCGGCGGAGTTCTACAAATTCTACCGCGAGCAATGCGTACCAGGGCACTACGGCCTGATCGCCGTGCCCACGGAAAACTTCCTGGACAAAGTCACCGGCAAGCCCGATGAAACCGCTGCCCGCGAATTCTTCAACAAAGGCAAGAACGAAGACCCCAACCCCGGCTTGTCCCGGTTCGGACTCCGCGAGCCACGCAAACTGAAGCTCGAATGGCTCGAAATGAAAGGCGACGAACCGTACTTCAAAGCCGCCGCGACGGAAGCGGTTCAGAAACTCGACCTCATGACGACGCGGGGTGGGTTCCTGTTCGCCCCGGTCGGCGGCGTCACCCTCTCGACATTACTCACCGCCTTTGCCCCGGCTTACACGCCGAACTTGCAGATGAGTCAACTTTACAAGGACTACGTCGAGCAACACCGTTCGACCCTGAAGCAAAGTTGGTACACGATTTTCCCGAGCAGCGTGGTCCCGGACACAAGCCTGATTCGCAGCCCGAACATCGCCGCAGTCACGGCTATGCTGGGTGGAAACTTGGCAACGGGTGGAAGTCCTCTTGCGGCGCCATTGCTACTGACCGGCGCCGCGAACCTCGCCGACCGCAAAGCCCGGTATGACACGCTGCCGCTGACGTTGATGGCGCCCGTCTTACCGGGGGCTTCGACGTTGGCCCAGGCGATCGCAATGGTCGCCCCGCAAGCCGTCGTGGCGGAACCGTTGCCACTGAAATCGGTGCAGAGTTATTTAACCGAACAACTCCGCATCAAGATGACCAAGGACATCGCGTTCGGGGACGTTGTCAAACTCGAAAAAGACCTCACGGAGCTAAAGCCGAAAGCGGATTCGCCGGAAGCCAAGAAGATGATCGACGACTTCATCACGCTGCGGGGTTTGAAGCGCGGCGCGTCGAAGGAGTTCCGTGACATCTACAGTCTGTTGAACGACGAAGGGCTGCAACCGCTCAAGGACAAGAAGGACGATAGCAATCCGCTGAACCCGAACCCGACCGTGACGCCGCTGCAATTCGGGCAACGCTTCTTCTTCGACGTGGATCGTCAAGCCCGTCGTGCGGTGCCGAGTGTCGGGTTCTACAAACTCCAACCCTACCCCGCGTTCAACATGCCGATGTTCATGGCGTGGCGTGTTGCCGAGCAAGCGCCGGAAGCGTTACGGGACATCAACCTGCCCGAATCGCGTGCGAAGATCGAAGCCGCGTGGCGGCGCAAGCAGGCCCGTGAGTTGGCGAAAAAGGCAGCGGAGGGACTCGCGGCCAAGTGTGCCAATTTGGGGAACAGCGTGGTCGAGATCGAACCGAAACTGAAGCAGTTGCAAAAAGAATTCGTCGGGCAGTTCCCGACCGACGCCGCGAAGGAGAAGGTGAAGTACTTCACGATCGACGACGTGGCCCCGATCGTCAGCCGCAACGTTCCCGGCAGTACCCAACCGCAAGTCGGCGGCTTCGGGTTGGCGCCGTCCGACAACCTGCAATACCCCACGCAAAAGATGGCGGAGGACTTGCTCAAGAACAAGGACAAGCCGTTCTCGACGAACGTGGTACTGACCGACAACCCCGAGGACACGTACTACGTCGCCGTGCTGATGCACCGGACGGAAAAAGACGCCCGCGACTTCGAGACCCTCGTGTACGGCCCCCAAGCCGTGATGAGCGTGTTCGGCCCGATCGTCAAACGCCAGCACCAATTTGAACTCCGCAAAAAGTCCCGCGAAAGCGCGATGGCCCTGCTCAAAGCCGAGTTCGGGTACGACAAAGAAAGTGACGGCGTGAACAAGAAGATCACCGAGTCGGAGTAAGGTTTTGTGCAAGGGGCATCGATTCAGATGATGCGTCGATACCTGTTTGACGACCCCGGTAGGGGTCGCGGAATGTAGCCACGGGTGAAGCGTTTCGCGGAACCCGTGGGTTGTGACACCCCGTTGTCACTCGCCCTCAAGGGGCGACGGAATTCCGCTGCCCCTCCAGGGCAGTCGAGTTGTAGGGAGTCCGGTTCCACGGGTTGCGCGAAGCGCTCCACCCGTGGCTACATTCCGGTGCCCCTTCAGGGCACAAAACCAAGCATGAGTAAGCGCTTGATGCAACGCTCCCCAACAATTCCCAGGCAGTTCCGTTCCCAATCCGGATGTTGATTCGACGTGATAGATAACCCACTACCATCCGATGATGTGGCATCGCAGTCGTTGCCACCTGACTTGCCTCGTGAAGCCGATTCGTTGAACCCACCCGCCCTGCCTCCCGAGGCAGAGATTCCCTGGGTGGAGTTAACGGTGGTGCCGAAGTCGCACCCGGTGCGGGCCACCCTGATCGCCCCACCCCCGCTGCCGGTGGCTCGCCGGACGCCCCGACCCGTCAAACTCGACCTCGCACCCTCGTTCGTTTCGATCCGCCCGTTGTTGATTGCCTTGATTGCGTATGCCTGCATGATGGCCGTCTCCTTCGGGCAGGCCACGTTTGCCGTGTTGCACGCACAAGATTTGAACCTGTTCACCGATGCCCAGAATCGCCAACACCTGGTGTACGACGACCTCATTTTTGAGGGCTTGGATGCGCTGATCGTACTCTCGGCGCTACTCCTGGCGGGCCGACCGATTGCCCACAACGCGGCGGCCCATCGGCTGTTGACTTGGGCTTGTTCAGTGCCGGGGTTTTGTGTGCTACTTGGTATTAACTTGGGATACCATTTCGCGTTGCAAGCCTTGGTGAAAAAAGACCCGAACGACCTCAAGGAGGTCATCGAACTCGCGCTGAAAGACGGGTGGTGGGCCATCTTGCTGGTGTGCGTGCAACCGGCGGTCGTGGAAGAACTGTTCTTCCGGTACATTCTGTTGGGTCAAATCCGCCCGCACCTGGGAATGCACGCCAGTGTTTGGCTGACGGCGATTCTGTTCGGCATGGCGCACCTGGGCAACATCATCGGGTGGCCGGTGTTGATGCTTGTTGGCGCGGGCCTGGGGTATGCACGGGTTTACAGTGGCGGCCTCACGCTGCCGATCGTCTTGCATTTTTGCCACAATTACGCAGTGTTACTAATCGACGATGCAATCAATCGGTGAACGGGATGGCGCTGCGGCAGGGTTTCGGGAATTTTCTTGCGTGGTAACGGGACGTTCGGAGCTAAGATAAGAATATGTATTCGTGTTGTTCGTGATACTCGTGGTTTGTGAATCTGCCCCCAAAGGATGTTGAATGGCACCTCCTCCACCCGAACCACCGGCACCTTCTCGCCGCACCAACCCGTTGGTGCCGGGGGGGTGGCTTGTGCTGTTGTTGCTACTCGTCGCGTTGGTTGTGGTGTTCGCGTTCGATAACACGAAGTCGCTGAACTACACCGAATTCAAGCATCTGTCGGAAGAAGGGCAGATCAAAAAGTTCACACTTTACGGCAAAGAGCGTGCGTTAGGCGAGGTCCGGGATGCCAATACGGACGTGGTCAAAGCACTGAAAATGGGCAGCGCCAAATTCAGCACCAAACTGCCCTACTCAGAAAACCACACCGAGATCATCAAGTTCGTCGAAGACAACGACCGGGCGTACCGGACGAAGCTCAAGAAACAAAATCCCGAAGACGCGACTGAAGAAGTGGTGATCGACCCGCAAGACGAACCGCTGTCCGTGATGGCACCGGCGTTGTTGTTGTTCATTCTGCCGCTGATCGCGTTCACCGCTTTCTTCGTCTACTTCATCCTGCCGAAGTTGAAGGACAACGGTGGGCCGGGCTTCTTGAATAACTACATCCGCAGTCCGGCCCGGCGGTACGAAAAAACCCGTGGCCGGATCGCGTTTGAAGATGTCGCGGGGATGGAATCGGCGAAGCGGGAGTTGCAAGAGATCGTTGACTTCCTGCGGAACCCGGACAAGTTCACCCGCCTCGGTGCTCAGGTGCCGAAAGGCGTGCTATTAGTCGGCCCGCCGGGTACCGGCAAAACGCTGATGGCGAAGGCGGTGGCCGGGGAAGCGAACGTGCCGTTCTTCAACATCAACGGCTCCGAGTTCATTCAGATGTTCGTCGGCGTCGGCGCCAGCCGCGTGCGCGACCTGTTCAAGACGGCGAAAGAAAGCGCACCGTGCGTGATCTTCATCGACGAAATTGACGCCGTGGGCCGGATGCGTGGCACCGGCGTGGGCGGTGGGTCCGATGAACGTGAACAAACGTTGAACCAAATTCTCAGCGAGATGGACGGCTTTCAGCCGAACGAAACCGTCATCGTACTGGCGGCCACAAACCGCCCGGACGTTCTCGACACGGCGCTCCTGCGGCCCGGTCGGTTCGACCGGCACATCACCGTCGATCGGCCCACGTGGCAGGGGCGACTTGCCATTCTGAAAGTTCACACGCGCAACAAACCGCTCTCCGACGCGGTCGATCTCGAAAAGATCGCGCGCAGCATGATCGGCATGAGCGGCGCCGACTTGCGGAACCTGTGCAACGAAGCCGCGCTGGTTGCGACCCGCGAAGGCAAAAACACCATCGAGCATGTTGATTTTGATACCGCATCGGACCGCGTTCGCCTCGGGGCCAAGCGGGAAGAAATCCTGAGTGACGACGAAAAACGCCGCACCGCCTACCACGAAGCCGGCCATGCCCTCTGTGCCTGGCTCGAACCGAAAGCGGACCCCCTCACGCGGGTCAGCATCGTCCCGCGTGGTCGGACCGGCGGCGTGACGATGTTCGAGCCGAACGAGGACCGCATTGATGTGTCGTCCAGCGAACTCATGGCCCGTCTGGTCGTGGCGATGGGCGGTCGGGCGGCGGACAAGTTGACCTTCGGCGAGCCGATGTCCGGCGCGATCGGCGACTTGAAGCAAGCCACCCGGATTGCCCGCCTCATGGTCACGCAACTGGGCATGAGTGACCGCCTCGGCCCGGTCTCGTACCGTGCCGGCGAAGAGCACGTGTTCCTCGGCAAAGACATCGCCGAGAGCCGCGACTTCAGCGAAGGCACGGCGCGAATCATTGACGAAGAGATTCAGCGCATCCTGTTTGAAGCCGAGGCGAAAGCGACGGACTTGATTCTGAAAAACCGCACCGACCTGGACAAGCTGGCGAAGGCGTTGCTCCAGCACGAAGAAATCGACCGCGAAGCGATTGATAAACTGCTCCGCAAAGCCCCCCACCCCGAACCGACCAACTTCGCCGACCAACCGTTACCAGGACCGGCGGACCAAACCTCGGGGAATCTGGCCTTTGGTGGGATCTAACGGTGAAGCGAAATCCACCCCACCCCCGGCCCCTCCCCGAAACGGAGAGGGGTGCCAGAAGGCTAATCTTCCTCCCTCCCCGTCTGCGGGGAGGGCCGGGGTGGGGTCGAGACTGCCACCTGACAATGGACGGTTCCTGAGCACGGTGGCAGGTTGGACCCCCCTGTCTCCCCCCGCAAACGGGGGGAGACAGGAATTGCGGCTTGGCTCCCTCCCCGTCTGCGGGGAGGGCCGGGGTGGGGTCGAACCAGCCACACGAAGCAAAAACATTCCCGCTACGGGAGGTAGCGATCACCCCCCCTCGGTCCCCCCGCACGCGGGAGGAAGGAAGAAGGAAGTCCCTCGCCTGCGGGGAGGGCCGGGGTGGGGTGGGCGGATCGCCCCCCTTAATCCCCCCGCAGACGGGGGGAGACAAGACCGCACTTCCCCCCTCTCCGCGTCGGAGAGGGGGCCAGGGGGTGAGGTTGCACCTTCCACCCAACACTCTCTACTCACCCGGATCGAACCCGATGCCTATTCGCGTGGCCACGTTCAACGTGAACAACCTGTTCGATCGACCGCGCATCTTCCAAAACGACGGGACGCCGGAACCGAACGTGCTGAGCGACATTCAGCAACTCGAAAAGCTGATCGCCAAGCCTGTCTACGACCCGGCGACCAAGGACCGCATCCGGGCAATTCTGGTGAAGTATCACTTTGACACGGACAACGACAATCCGTGGTTCACGATCAACGAAACCCGTGGCAAACTGTACGGCACGCGGGATGATCGGTTCGAGATTTTGCCCGACCACGCTAGCGAATGGGTGGGGACGATTGAGTTCATTCGGGATGTGGTGCCCAGCATTTGTACGGAGAACACCGGGCGGGTGATTGCCGCCGTGAAGCCGGACGTGTTGTGTGTGGTCGAGGTCGAAGGGCGGCTCACGCTCGACCACTTCAACCGCAACATCCTGTGGCCGATGAACGCCGCGTTCCGGCACGTGATGGCCATCGACGGCAACGACCGACGCGGCATTGACGTCGGGCTGATGTCGCAACACCCGCTCGGCGCCATTTACACGCACATCGACGATCCCGATCCCGCCGACACCGACACGGGCAAGCTGTTCAACCGCGACTGTGCGGAGTACGAAGTGTTGCTTCCAGGCGGGCAATCGCTGGCAATTCTGTGCAATCACCTGAAGAGCAAACGTGGCAAACCGGGGCATGAATCGGCTGATGATGCGAAGCGCCAACGGCAGGCGGACCACATCGCGGAGATTCTGCACGACTATGACTTGACACAAGATTTAGTCATCGTCGCCGGGGATTTCAACGACACGCCCGACAGCCCGGCACTAGCAAAACTACTCGCCACGCCGAACCTGTTTGATGTGCTGAGTTCACCGAAGTTGAAGGGCGACCGCTGGACGCTGCGGCACCGCGAGGAGTTGCAACAGATCGACTATCTTCTCGTGTCGAAACCACTGTGGGACAAGCTGATCGCAGTCGGAATCGAACGCCGGGGCTTGGTCGGCCCGAACAGCTTCCCGGAAGTCCGGACCCGCACGGAGCAAGCCTCGGACCATGCATGCGTGTGGGCGGACTTCGACTTGGGCTAGGAAGAAGTGTCACCACGAATCACACGAATCAGACGAATAAAATCAAGATCATTAAAGTCATGACAGTAACAACAGAGTTGATTACAAGCACCCCTACTTGTCTTTTGTTTGATTGGTCTTGTTGGTCTTATTCGTCTTATTCGTGTGATTCGTGGTTGAAATTCCTCGTTCAACGCCACTGCCCACGGAACATCGTTCGGCGTTCTACTTCGGTTGAAGCAAACAGCAGTTGGTGCGGGTCTTTCGACCCGCCGTTCGCCTGTGGCACCGCGACCATGTCCGCCGATTTACCCACTTCGAGACTGCCCACTTCATCGGCCCACCCCAACGCTTCGGCGCCGGAGAGTGTGACCATTCGCAACAGTTGGTCGGCGGGGAAATCGGGATACAATTGTTGCACGAACTGAGCTTCGGCCAGCACGTCTAAATCGGGATTTGAGGCAAGGCTATCGGTGCCGAGACACACTCGGACGCCGCGCGCAAGAAACTTCTGAAACGGGTGCGGCCGGTGACCGAACGCGGCGTGGGTGCGCGGGCAATAGACGATCGTGCTGTTGCGGGGAATCCGGGAGTTGGGTTGCAGATAGTTCGCGTGGATGAGCAGCTTCGGTTGGCGGAAATCACACACCGTCATCACCTGTTGCACGCTTTCGCACAACCCGTCCGGCGACCAGACGCCGAGCGCCTTGAGGAATTCCACGAACGGCCCGGTGTGGTGGTTGAGAAGTTCCTGTTCGCCCGGCGATTCCGCAAGGTGGATTGCAAGCGGTGACAATGTCACCCGGCACAACTGCCCCGCGTCCACGAGTAATCGTAGCGACACGCTGTACGGGGCGTGCGGACTGAAACCGGGGTGACAGGTCGTTGTCACTGTGAGGTTTTTCACCCAGTCCTTGGCGGTGTTGATCGCCATTTTGCCGCGTTCTTCACTCAGGCCGAGCAGTTCGCGGAAGACGACGGCGCGCGTGGGCGCGGCGCTCAACGTGTCCCAACTGGCGCCTTCGCTGGCGATGTCGCCGATGAGTGTGGTGCCGTGCTTCAGGCACTCGGCGAGGCCAGCGTTGATGTCGGATTGAATCTGTTCGGCGGTGCGGGTGCGGCGGTACGCGATGACGACGCGCAGCCAGTCCGTGAACGTGTCCGGGGTTGTTGGTGGGGTTAAGCCGCGGGCGCCGCTCAGGTCGAGGTGGGTGTGGGCGTTCACGAGACCGGGTATGAGGGCGACGTTGCCGAGGTCTTCATCCGGGGTCCGGGTGCCGTGCGGTTCGACGGCTTCGATGACGGTGCCGCGAATCGTGATCGTGCCGCGTTCCAACGGGGGTGATGAGACTGGGAACAGCCAACGGGCGGTGAAGGTGCGGGTGCCGGTCATGGGTCACACGTCATGGGTCAGACGCCGGTGGTTTCTTCGATTTTGCCGTTCCGCCACGCCTTGTTCACGCTGTAGCGGTAGAAGAGTTGCGACACGACGACCAACACGATCGTTGTCACCGTGAGTGCCGCCGCGAGTTCGGGGTTCGTCCACTTGGCCAACGGCGACGCGGCGAGTGGGGAGCCTTCCGGCGGGATGCCCGTCAACGCGCGGCGCATTCCCTCCAGCCAATACGTCGTCGGCAAGCTGAGGCCAATGACCTGCAACCAACTCGGCAATACTGTGATGGGGAAGACCACGCCCGAGAGGAAGTAGACCAAGCCGGCAATGCCTTCGCTAAGGAACATTCCGTTGCGGGACATGTTCAACACCGCCGAGGCCAGTAACATTCCACACGACCACAACATGACTGCGCCGATGCCAAGAAATACCAAAAGCCATACACCGTCGATGTTGCCAAGTTGCACGGTGTCCCGAATAGTGGGGATCAGCAACCCGACAAGAATTGTAATAACACCGCCGACGAACCCTTCCATCGCCCGTGCCAAGCCGCGACCAATAAAATACACCTGAAATTGCGCCGGGCTGATGAAGATGTACTTCAACATGCGGTACGATTCGCGGTCGGAGATCACAACATAACTCATCCCGAACATCACGGTGCCGACGAGGCCGTAGCAGGCGTTCGATACATAAATATAGGGCAAGAACTCGGCGGGTACCCGACCGGAAACGCCCCCGGCGTCGGCGGCGTATTTCGCGGCGAAGAACATGCACACCAGCATGAGCGAACCGCACACCGGCTTCACGACCAGGTACAGAATGAACAACCGCAGGTCGGCCCAGTTGGACTCGATTTGCCACCCCAACCACGTGGACCACCCGAGGGTCCGGAACGGTTCGATCATTGCCATTTCACCGTAAGCTTGCCGTCGTTGCGGGCCTTGCGTTCCAACACCGCCAGCGTGCGACTTGCGAAAAAAAGAAACACCACGGACAGGACCGCCAGTAGGCCAATTTCGGTCCAAACATCCACAAATCCAGGGCTGTTGAACAACACCTGGCGCATGCCGTCCATGCCAGCGGTCAGCGGAATCAGCATCGCCACGGCGGGGATTGCCATGTGCGTCATCGTGCCCAAGGCTTTAATCGGGAAGTTCATGCCGGTCATCAGGTAGACGGGTTCTTGCAGCAAGTTCACCGTGTGCCACGCCTCGCGGCCGAACAGTAAGAACACGGAGGCAAACATCATCCCTAGGCCGTAGAGAGCGACCATCGTGAGCGAAAACACCAGCCCCAGTAGCCACCAACTCGACGGGTGGAACGGCACGTCGAACACGACCATCCCGGTGAAGACGATCGCCAGCGCCCGCACGACCGTGGTGGTCATGCCGCCCATTGCCATACCGGCCAATATCCCCATCATCGGCGCCGGGGACATAATATAAAGTTCGAGGTTACCGCTATCGCGTTCCCAATACAGATGCGCCCCCATACTCCAGAGGACGTTCATCCAGAATGTGGTCATCGCGGCACCCAGAATAACGTAGCCGACATACGCCTTGGGTGCGTTCATCGCTTCATAGACATACGCGAATGAGGCGACCGATAACATCGGTAGCAGTGTTTCTTGCAACAACCACGTGCGGTTGCGGAACATCCACGCCACACGTGGGTAGGTGCGGGCAATGGCGGCTTGGAAGAAGAGGGTTAACTGGGATCGCATGGCGTTTCGGGTCATTGCGGTGGGGTTTCAGACACAAGCGGGTTCCGCATAAACTCCAGCACGGCTTTCGACGAAGTCAGTTGATCGACCAGTTCCGGGAAGCGAATGTCGCGCATTTCGATGGCACGGCGGATGAGGAACGGTACAGGGCTGTGGGGTTCCAGTTGCTCCAAAGTCAGTGTCAGTTCCATCAACCGGCTGTAAACTTCGTTCCGCGACCGGGCGTTGCTCCGATTCCCCGGTGTGCCGCCCTCTTCGCCGGGGGACGGCGTGCCATCGGAACTGGACGTTTCTTCGGTCGGACTTGGCCCCCGCAACCGCATCACTTCGTTGGTCATCGTCTGGCATTCGGCGAGGGCTTTGCGAAGGCCCGCCAAGCCGGGGGCAGAATTCCCGGCTTTGGAGTCCAACACGGCGAGCAGGAGTCGCGTTTCTTCAATGGCTTCCCGCAAGTCGTCGTCGGCCAACCGCACCAGTTCAACCGCACGGGGGTTCGCGTTCATCACGATAAAGCGGAATTCGTCTTGGGACACCAGCGCGGGCCGGATCGGGTTCCCGGCGGGTTGACAATTCAGGACGGAAACGTCCGGCTTATCCGCCTGCTGAAAGAGCGGAATCGCCCGGATCAAGTTCGGGAAGAACGGTTGCTTCAACTCTTCGTCCAGGAAGCTAAACAGTCCCATGCGGGCTTCGAGTTCTTCCGTGCTGTTCGGGTCGAGAACCTCCGGGTGCATCCGGTCCCAGCACTCCTCGCACAGTCGTCGGAGTAGCCGTAGGCCGTCCCGTAATCCTGCGAAGCCGTGTCGTTTACTAAGTGCTTCGATGAGTGCAAAAACAGAGCGGAGATCCTTACCCGATTTGCCCAAGAACTGTGTGCAGAACTGGATGATCGCATCCCACTGGGGGATTTTCCGCTTCAGTTCCGCCATCTGCGGGTTGCGTCGGTCTTCCGGCGACAAGTCCCGCTCCGGGTCGAAGTCTTCGCGCTGTTCCTTCAGTTTGTTCCGTTCCATCAGGGCCAGTTTCTGCCCCGCTGGGCTGGCATCGCTGATCGGGGCGAGCAACGGTTCTGGGTCGAGTACCACCGCAGACGGCATGACGGGTCTCCAGTTGGATTGGGAAGGGGATGCAACCGGGCTCAGACTCAGGGAATTGTCAATGCCTGATCGCTGAGAGTTAGGTCTTGCCGACCTGGAGCTTTCTTGGTTTTGTGCCCTGGAGGGGCACCGGGTTGTAGCCACGGGTGGAGCGCTTCGCGCAACCCGTGGACAGCGACTCCCACACACATCGCCCTGACAGGGGCGAAGGAACTCCGCTACCCCTTCAGGGCAGAAAGTTGTGGGTCACTACTTCCACGGGTTCCGCTTCGCTTCACCCGTGGCGACACTCCTTGGCCCCTACCGGGGCCACAAAACCGGAAAACAACCTACCACAAGCTTTCACGACTGATCCTTCACGTCATCCAAGCATTGCGCGTTGTTGAACCACGGCCGACTAGCGGTATACTATCCGGAAATCTCCGTTTGACGAATTCTGGGCTAGTCATGCGAACTCTGCCGGTCTACTGGCACGAAGGCATGTTACTTCGGCAACATCACTTCCAAGCCTCCGATCGGTATTGGGCGGACCAAGTCGCCCAATCGAGCCGGTGGGATGTCGCGTACAACTGGGGCGTTCGGCGCATCCTGATCGACCCGAACGCGCTGACGAACTACCGCTTCGTGGTCAGTTCACTTCAAGCCCGGATGCGCGACGGCACGGTCATCCGGGTGCCGCAAGACGCCAGTTTACCGGAACTCGATTTGCGCGCGGCGTTCAGCAACCAGGACCGCATCGAAGTCCTGCTGGCCATGCAGACGTTGGAACTGGGCGGCAAGAACGTCGCGCACGCCAGCGGGGATACGGCCCGCTTTCGCAAGGAAGTGGATAGCCGCGTGCCGGACGAAAACGACGGCAAAACGGAACGCCACCTCGAATTCCGCAAGATGAACCTCACGCTGCTCGTCTCCGGCCAAGACCCGGCGGGCTACGAGACGTTACCCCTCGCGGTGCTGTCCCGGTCCACGACCGGGGACACCACGCCGGTCCTGCACCGGGCGTACATTCCACCCGTGCTTTCGTGCGATGCGTGGCAAGCCCTTCGCACCGATATTTTGCAGCCGATCTATTACAAAATTGGCTCGTTGGTGCGGGACTTGGGGAACACCGTGCGGGACCGTGACATCACCTTCTTGGAATCGGACCCGGAAGCACGGTTGATGTTTGAACAGGTGCGGTTGTTGAATGAAGGCGCTTCGATCACGCGGATTCTCGCCCGCACGGAGGGGATTCACCCGATCGTGGCGTACACGGAACTGTGCCGGCTGATCGGGCAACTGGCCATCTTCGGTTCCGATCGCGGGATGCCGGAATTGACCGACTACGACCACGACAACCTCGGCGTCTGCTTCTTCGAGTTGAAGCGGATTCTCGATCAGTTGCTGAACATGATCGGCGCGGACCGCAAGTTCATGGCCCGCCCGTTTTCCGGGGCCGGGCTGCAAATGCGGGTCGAGATGGACGAGCCGTGGCTGGCGAACGGGTGGCAAATGTTCATCGGCGTCGAGTCGAACTTGGTGAGCGGGGAGGTGATCGGCCTGCTCACCGGCGGCGCGATGAACATGAAAATCGCGTCCTCGGATCGCGTCGAAGAAGTCTACGCCTTGGGGCACCGGGGCATGGTGTTCCGCTACGAACCGCAACCGCCCCGCGTACTGCCGATCACCAAGAAGGACACGTACTTTTCAATCGAACGCAGCCCCGACGAGTGGCCGTTCGTGCAACGCACCCGGCGGCTCGCGGTGCGGCTGAACGAACGGCTGCTCGACGGCGACCTCGAAGGCAAACGCGACGTCATGATCCGGGGCCAACCGGGCAAACAACCCGTGATGCGGTTCACGCTCTACATCGTGCCGCCGAAGGGTTAGACGGAGGCGTCACCACGAATTACACGAATCGAACGAATGAAGAGATGAAGAAGTGATCTGGTCAGGAAATGAAATGGTAACCTCGTGACGATCTCTCGGGGTGTAAATCACAATCGTATTTATTCGTCCGATTCGTGTGATTCGTGGTGAACGTTCTGAGATGAGCAACTATGCAAAACGATCTGAGTCAACACGTGCTGGAAGTGATGGCCTACGGGCTGTCGTTGAAGGAGCGGGTGACGAACGGCGAAATGTTGCTCCTCGATTCGGAAAACGCCAAGTTGAAGCAAATGCTCTGGGCCGACGGTGCGGTGCGCGGCCACGTCGATTACGGCGACAACCTGCCCCGACCCGTGCCTTACGACAGCCGCGAATTCCTCGGCGCCCGCTATGCACTGGCGTGCTGGCTCGATGAAATTTTCATCAGCGACGAGGACAGCCCGTGGACGGATCAGTGGAAAGAAAAGTCCCTGGAAGCGGAGATTTACGGGGGGGGCCAGGAACGGGCGTGGCGGTTTTGGAGCCAGGCGGAACTGGCGGAAAAGCGGCCCGGTACTGAAGCCGTCGAAACCTACCTGTGGTGCGTGATGCTCGGGTTTCGCGGCGCGCCGCGGATCATCGACCCCAAGGAGTGGACCGAACGGGTCAAACGCCGTGTGCTGGGCGCGCGCAAGATCGAGTTCCGCCTGCCGGCTGACCTCGGACTGAAAACCAACGTCCCGGCCCTGCGAAGCCGCGACAGTTTCCGCACCGCCGCCCGATTGCTGATGGTGGTCGCGGCCTTTGCGATGTTGTTCGTGGCCATGCTCGTCACGCAACAATTCAACAACGAGTAACACGACACCCCGCTGGCGGATGACATGCAAAGTCTGTTCTATTTTTGCGTCACGTTTATTGATCGACTCCGGGCAATGGTCGGGTTGGTAATCCCGATGTTCGCGGAGGCGGCGGACTTTCGGTCGTGGCCCACGTGGGTGCGGTTGCTCGTCGCGGCGATTGTGTTCGGGGTGATTGTTTTTGGTTTGCTGTGGCTCAACAGCCTCCCCGTGGTGCAACGCTACCTCATTGTCTATGCCCCGACGTACATCCGCCCCGTTTACCTGCCGCTCGTTTTTACCTTGCTCTGCGTCCTCAGTTGGGTCGGGTATTTCTGGTGGAAACTCTTCAGCCAGGAAGATGCCGCCGAGTACCCGGACATTGAAGCCGCCTGGGAAGAGGCCGTTCAGAAATTAAAGCAATCGGGCATCCGGGTCGGCGACGTGCCGATGTATTTAATCGTGGGGCGTCCGGAGTCCGGGGACGACTCGCTGTTCCTGGCGTCCGGCCAGAAGATTGAAATCCGCGTCCCGAACACCCCGGCCCCGCCGATCCGGATTTTCGCGGGGAAAGAAGCCATTTTCGTGACCTGCTCCGGGGCCTCAACCTGGGGGCGGTTTGTGGAACGGCTCGGGAACCCGGACGCGATTGGGGGTGACCTACCCGGCGGTGGGAGCAGTCCCGCGAGCGCCACCATCATGCCGGGCACTGCCTTGCAAGGGGTCGATCAAAGCCTTCAGGACGAGTTCTACGATTTGCTACGGTTGCAAAGCGACGGCAAGTTGACACCCGCCGACGAACGGCGGCTGCAAGACCTCGGCGACATCGTGCAAGCCGCGCGAACGGACTTACTTCGTCGCGTCACGATGGCCTCGGATGAATTGACCATGTGCCCGCGTCGGCTGGCCTACCTGTGTCGGTTGATAGCCACCGAACGTCGTCCGTGGTGCCCGTTGAACGGGGTGCTGGTCCTGCTGCCGTGGGCTGCGCTCGAAACCGACGAACTGAGCCGTACCGCCGTTGGCGTGCTGTCGGCGGACTTGACGGTCATTCGTTCCACGTTCCGCCTGCGCTACCCCCATTACCTCATGGTCTGTGATCTCGAACAAGCCGCCGGTTTCGACGAGTTTCGTCGCGGCTTTACCCGCGACAGTCTCCGCTCCCGCATTGGCCAGCGCATCCCGCTGATTCCCGATCGCCCTGCCGATGAAATGCCCGCCGTGCTGGAATCCGTTGCCGACTGGGTTCGACTGAACGTGATGCCGTCGTTCGTGTTGAATTGGCTGCGGTTGGACTGGCCGCCCGAGGCCCGCAAGACCAGCCAATTCGTGCCGACCTACAACCGCAAACTGTTTCTCTTCTTGTTCGATTTGTACCGCCGGGGACCACGCTTGGGGCGTGTGTTAGCGAACGGCATCCCCGTGGAGCGTACAATTGACCGGGACGACCCCGTGTCCGCGTTGCCGCTAATTGGCGGTTGTTACTTCGCCGCAACCGGCCGCGAGGAACGCAACCAAGCCTTCGTCGCAGGCGTGTTCCAGAAGCTCACCGAATCGCTCGACGCCGTCAGTTGGTCCAACGCCGCGTTCGCCGATGACCGCTCCTACGCCCGCTGGACCATCATCCTGTACCTAACCACGCTGGTCATCACCGCCGCAACCGGCTTCGGGATCTACTGGCAGTTTTTCCGCTGATGTGAACCACAGATTTAACCACGGAATACACGGAAGGCACGGAAGAAATCGAAATCAGAATCAGAGAGTGAATCGCTGAGTGGTGAGCTTTCGGTTTCTTAACATTGCTGGATTTCTTATTCCGTGCTTTCCGCGTATTCCGTGGTTAAATCTTCTTCTTGGATGGGCACGCCATGCACACGGTTCTTCCTGCCAGCAATCGCCGCCTCTTCCTGCAACAGTCCGCACTGGGGCTTGGTGGGATCGCGTTGTCGTCGCTGCTGTCGGCGGACGGTTTCGCCGGTGATAAATCGGGTGCGTTGAAGGGGATTCTCGACAAGCCGCATCACGCCCCGAAGGCGAAGCGGATCATTTACCTGTTCATGGCCGGCGGGCCGTCGCAACTGGAGACGTTCGACCACAAGCCGCTGTTGAACAAAATGCACGGCGAAGAACTGCCGGACAGCGTTCGCAAGGGCCAACGGCTGACCGGCATGTCCGGCTATCAAGCGTCGTTGCCGCTCGTGGGGTCGGTGTACAAGTTCGCCCAACACGGCAAATCCGGGGCGTGGCTCAGTGAACTGTTACCCAACACCGCGAAGATGGCGGACGACCTATGCTTCGTGAAGTCGGTTCACACGGAAGCGATCAACCACGACCCGGCGATCACGCTGTTCCAAACCGGGCACCAGCTTGCGGGGCGACCTAGCATGGGGGCGTGGTTAAGCTACGGCCTCGGGAGCCTGAACGAAAACCTGCCTGGCTTCGTGGTGCTGGTGTCCAAGGACAAGACCGAGCAAGGGCTTTACGCGCGATTGTGGGGCAACGGTTTCTTGCCGAGCATTCACCAAGGCGTGCAGTTCCGCAACGGCAAAGACCCGGTGTTGTACTTGCAAAACCCGGACGGCATCAGCGGGGCGAGCCGACGGCAAATGCTCGACCGACTGGCGGAGTTACACCAACTCCAAGCCGAACAGGAAGCAGACCCGGAGATTCTTTCGCGGGTCGCCCAATATGAAATGGCCTACCGGATGCAGACCAGTGTGCCCGATGTCATGGACCTGGCGAAGGAGCCGGAGTCGGTGTTTGAACTCTACGGCCCGGACGCCAAGAAGCCGGGCAGCTTCGCCGCGAACTGCTTGCTCGCCAGAAGGTTAGCCGAGCGCAACGTGCGGTTCATCCAACTGTATCACCCAGGCTGGGACCAACACGGCGGACTACCGGGCGGCATTAAGAAACAGTGCCAAGAAACCGATCGGGCGTCGTGGGCTTTGGTCCAAGACCTGAAACGGACCGGAATGCTCGACGACACCCTCGTCGTGTGGGGCGGGGAGTTCGGGCGGACGAACTACAGCCAAGGCAAGCTGACCGCCACCAATTACGGCCGGGATCACCACCCGCGTTGCTTCACGATGTGGTTCGCCGGGGGCGGCATTAAGCCCGGCACGTCGTTCGGCACTACCGACGACTACGGCTACAACGTCGCCGAAAACCCGGTCCACGTTCACGACGTTCAAGCCACGCTGTTGCACCTTCTCGGCATCGACCACGAGAAGTTGACGTACAAATTCCAGGGCCGCTACTACCGCCTCACGGACGTGCATGGCCGCGTCGTGAACGAAATCCTGGCGTAATTCCAGTGGTTTCCTTCCAGTCCATGAACTGGACCGGGATCAATTGGCTTTCTTGATTTTGTGCCCTGGAGGGGCACCGGACTGTAGCCACGGGTGAAGCGAAGCGGAACCCGTGGACAGTGACACCCCGTTGTCAATCGCCCTGAAGGGGCGAAGGGATTCCGCTGCCCCTTCAGGGCAGTTGAGTTAGGGGTATCCGGTTCCACGGGTTCCGCGAAGCGCTCCACCCGTGGCTACAGTCCGTGACCGCTACGCGGCCAGCAAACCGCAGAATCATCCGTCAAACTTCGCAAGGCGATTCGCACACCAACATGCAACCCATCATCGTCATCAACGCCGTCGGCCTCACGCCGCGATTGCTGCCACTGGCCCCCCGGCTTTCGGCCCTCGCGCAGTCGGGGTGGATGACGCCCCTTGATGGCGTAATACCCGCCGTGACTTGCTCCGCCCAGGCGACACTTTTGACCGGGCAGCCCGTCGATTGCCACGGCATTGTGGCCAACGGGTGGTTCTTCCGCGACACCAACGAGGTGCGGTTCTGGCAACAATCGAACCGGCTCATTCAAGCCGAACCACTGTACGCCACCGCCAAGAAGCGTGCTGCCGAACGAGGTCGGTCCTTCAAATCCGCGAAGCTGTTCTGGTGGTTCAACCAAGGCGCGGCGGTGGACATTAGCGTCACGCCGAAGCCGTGGTACGGGGTCGATGGCAACAAAGTTTTCGGCATCACCGGCACGCCAATCGGCCACGCGGAACGGCTCGAAGCGAAGTTGGGAAGATTCCCGTTCCAAACGTTCTGGGGGCCGATGGCGGGACTGCCGTGTACCCAGTGGATCGCAAAATGTGCGGCAGAAGTGTTGACGACCGACAAGCCCGATCTCACGTTGGTTTACCTGCCCCACCTGGATTACGAACCGCAACGTCGTGGCCCGAGCGGGTGCGACATGGCCAAGCACGTGAAGGAACTTGACGATGCGTGTGCGCCGTTGCTGGATGCCGCCAAGAGTGCCGGTGCCCAGGTGTGGGTGGTCAGCGAGTACGGCCACTGCGACGTGACCACGCCGGTTTACTTGAACCGAGCGTTGCGGAAAGCGGGGCTGTTGGAAGTCCGCGACGGGCCGTTCGGGGAACAACTCGACTTATATGGCAGCCGGGCGTTTGCGGTGTGTGACCATCAACTAGCACACATCACGGTTGCGGACCCGAGCGACATTCCGCGAGTGCAAGAGTTGTTGCAATCCATACCCGGAGTCGGGAAAATCTACGTCGGTGAGGAGCGTAGCACGATCCATTTGAACCACGAGCGGGCCGGGGACATCGTCGTGCTGTCCACGCCCGAAGCGTGGTTCGCGTACCCGTTCTGGCTGGAGGACCACCACGCCCCGGACTACGCCCGAGCCGTGGCAATTCATCACAAACCGGGGTACGACCCGTGCGAACTGTTCTTCGACCCCAAGTTCGCCGTGCCGAAGCTGCACGCCGCCCGCCGGTTGATCCAAAAGAAACTCGGCTTCCGCATGACGATGGACGTGGTCCCACTCGACGCCGGCCTCGTGCGCGGCAGCCACGGCTTACTGGCCGCAAACCCACTCGATCGCGCCATCCTGATCGGCCACGGCGCGAAGCCCACCAACGAAAGCACCCCGATGACCGGGGTGCGCGACATGCTGCTGGAGGCGATGGGATTGGGGTGATGTCGTCAAAGATGTATGATGCACAAATGCCAAACGCAACCTGCGATGCGCGAAGTGTCGATACTCGATCGGAGAAGCCGTCGTGAGCATTTCCATACTCGTGGAGCCGACCGTTAACGGCTTTCGTGCCAACACCGGCGGCCCACTCGACCTGACCGCAGACGGGGCGACCACGCACGACGCCATCGAAGCCTTGCGGGCTAAAATCTCGGCACGATTCCAGCATGGCGCGCGGATTGTGAACTTGCCGATGCCACCAGCCCCGCCGATGCCGACGCTACCATTGGCCGCGAATCCGCTGTTTGAAGATTTTCTGAAAGCAGTCGAGGACTACCGCAACAAGAGTGACGCCGAGGACCAAGCACTTTACCAAGATCGGCACTCGTTCTTAGTGCCCTGAAGGGGCACCGGGATGTAGCCACGGGTGGAGCGAAGCGCAACCCGTGGACCGCAACAGCCACCCACTCTCGCCCTGAAGGGGCGACGGAATTCCGCCGCCCCTTCAGGGCAGTCGAGTTTGGGAGTCTCCGGTTCCACGGGTTGCGCGAAGCGCTCCACCCGTGGCTACACTCCGTGACCGCTAACGCGGTCAGTAAGCAATGTATAACTAACCATTTGCCGCTACCCGATCAGCTTCTTCAGTTCCTTCAGTGCTCCCGGCACGGCAACTTTGGGGTCTTCTTTCGCTTCGTATTCCAGGACGACGTAGCCGTGGTAGTTGGCGTCTTTCAGGATCGTCACGACGCGGCCGAGGTCGGCTTCTTCGGTCATTTTGCCGGCGGGGGTGACTTCGGTTTTGACTTGGCAGACGACGCCGTAGGGGGCGATCTTGGCCACGTCGGCGTAGGGGTCGGGGGTTTTGAAGTTGCCGGTGTCGATGTTCACGCCCAGCGCCGGGCTGTGGACCGGCTTGACGAGGGCCAGCAGTTGCTCCGGGGTGGCGGTGATGCCGCCGTGGTTTTCGAGGGCGAGCAAGATGCCATGCTTGGCCGCGACTTCGCAGCACTCGTTCACGGCAGCCACGACCCGCTTTTGGGCGGCTTCGAGGGTGTCGCCTTTTTCAAGGTTCCCCGCAAAGATGCGGACGGTCTTCGCCCCGAGCTTCGCAGCGCGGACGGTCCACTCCTTCACCTTCACGATCTCGGCGTTGTGTTTCGTCTCATCGCGGAAGCAGAAGTTGTTGCCGACCGGCACGCCGGAAATTGCCAGCTTTCGCTTGGCCGCCGCCGCACGCAACTTGTCGAGGTACGCATCGGTCGTCTCGGCGAAGTAGTACGACGTGAGTTCGACGGCTTCGACCGGCCAATCGGCGGCCATGTCGATGAAGTCGAACAGCGTGATCTTCGGCTTCTTCAAATCCAGCACGTCCCGGAAGCCATACGCCGCGACCGACAACTTCAAATCCGGCTTGGCACTCGGGCGTTTAATCGGGTCGATGGCCGAAGCCACGGCGGGGAGCAGAGCAACCCCAGCCGTGGCAAGAAAGTGCCGACGCGAAATCGGGAACATGGTGGTACTCGGGGTGGAGAGGGTGAGAGGTTATCGGCGCGGGCGATCGTCTTCGTCGTCATCACGGGGCCGACGGCGAGGGCGGTCGTCGTCGTCATCCAATTCGTCATCGCGGTCGCGGGATCGACGACCACGAGAAGGCTGATTGTCTGCTTTCAGTTCTTTTGTGTATCCAGCGATTTTGACCCAATACAGAATTAAGAAAATAAAGTAGGGCAAAGGCGTCAGGCAACTTGACAACCACATGGCGACATACATGCAGATGCCAAATGTCTTTCCGTAGTCTCCTTCTCCGCGCCACCCGCGATCCTCATATTCGTTTTTAAGCGATTCGGAAATTTTCAACACCATAAGAATGAACCAGACAATATTAAAGAACGGAATGAAGTTCAGCCAAACTTGGCCCGGTTGAATCGTCCGATTTCTTGGCTTGATCTCTCTAATACACTTTGACAATGATAAGTAAAAACAAATTGCAATCACGAGGAAGATTAATATAAATGTGCCATAGACGATCAGTAAGGTAATGACCATCGCCGGGTCGGGCGGTTGATTCGCACCGGCGGGTGGGTTGTTGATGTTTCGTTGCAGCAGGTTCAGCATCATGTGACGGACTCAATTCGGTGAAGGGTGATCGCGTTTTCACGAGCCGCGATTGTAACGGGGGGGCTTGCGACAATGCTAGCGTGATTCGGCAGAAATCGCTCTGGTAGGTCGTGGTCGAGTCTTCGAGGCCCGACATTTGACGACCGCCGACCAAACTGGACACCAATCTCGACGGGTTAGCCCGATTGTCGCTTTGCCGCACGCCGCACCCGAACAC
>JAYVXO010000018.1:0-56041 GCA_043785105.1 Fimbriiglobus sp. | reverse complement strand
ATGGGCACTCCCATCGCCGACGCCGTTTCTTGAGTTGCTGAATCTCACGCCCAGCACGAGTTTAGTTATCGAGACCTAGCACTTCACCACCTTGAGCGGATCCAGCGGCCCGCCACGCGATGAGAGAGACGCTGTTAGTCACGAACCGCACACTCCCGTCACACAGGGCAGTATTGACCCCGCCGGTGTGTCGGCTACGAGCCGACTGCATTCTTGGAAGTGTGTTGGTCTGATTAGTAGTACACGGCATTCGCGGGGCGTTGTATTGTGACGCAAGAGGCAGGGTAATGAGCGAAGTACCACAGCCGCCACCTGACATCACGTCCACAGCGTTCGGGTTGTTGGGAGTCTGAAAAGTGGTGAACGCAGCTCCTCCGCCCCACCAACTAAATCCACGAATGTCATTACCGGTTGGCCCAATGATAACTTCAGCAACACAAAGAGTGTTACTGGTTCCATCTGTAATCTCGGCGATTTTCCGAGGTCGGCCCGATTTGCCTAGGGCCGGATTTCCAGTTGTGTAGTTCACCGGGGATGAGTCACCTCCTGCTGCGAACGTGGCGGGGTCTTCATACCATCCGAACGGTGCGCCACCAAATGTCACACATCCACCCGTTCCACCTGTCGTTGTCCCACCCGTACAGTTACCCGGCGTACTCACTTGGTACAAGTTTGAATTCCCGGCATTCACAACGTAGTTATTCATCGTGAGAGAGCCGCCGGCAAAGTTTCTCGGAGTATCACTCGGACAGGTAAATGTACTCAGTCGCTGGGTGCTAACGCCGTTGTTTGGAGCGGATGCGTACCGTGGGCCGGTACTATCGTTGCCGTCGAAATTTTTGTAAATGTTGAACAGCGCTTGTTGTTCGACGTAAGGCATGATCGGGATCATCCAGGTTCCCCAACAACAACCGGCGCGGGAAATCCCCGGCAGGAACGTCGAGTTGGCGCTCTCGTAGTTCATGTTCGCCAACGAGATTTGTTTGAGGTTGTTCGAGCACTTGGCTCGAGCCGCAGCCTCACGGACTTTTTGGACAGCGGGGAGTAGTAGCCCAATCAAGATCGCGATGATCGCAATCACAACCAACAGTTCGATCAGAGTGAACGCATGACGAATCCTAGTAGACATCATACTCTCCTTAGACAGAAAAACAGAGTGAAACAAAAAACGGCAGGAAAAACCCCACAGTTTGCGGGGAGAATCGCTTAGGGAATGTTGAACTCGAACTTGTTCGGGCCATCTTTGGTCACCTTCACCTGCTGCTTGGAGTTAACGTTCCACTCCGCAGGGACAAGCTCTTTGAACATGACATTGGTGCCTCCGCCAGGGCCGGGTAGGGCATCGGGATCAACTGGGTTAGCAGCAACTGTTCCATCACTCGCCGTGACCCGAACCAGATAAGTTCCCGGTTTGAGACCGCCCTCACGGGAGATTTTGAACGCTCCGCCAGAGATACCCGCATTTGCCCCGGTACTCTGGTTGTCAACTGGCGAGAAATCAATGATCGCGCCGTCCTTGATCGGCTGACCCTTGAATTTGACCGTCCCAGTTACATCCACCCGGTCACCGAACTGATCGGAGGAGCAACCCGAAGTCACAAGAACCACAGTTGCCAGCACAACCCATCCACCATACCGTTGCATTGATTACTCCTGTTCAAAAAATGAGGACTCGAGGAGAGCATCTAAAGTTTCGATCTATTCCCAACGGCAGTCAAGTGGAAAAGCAGCAGAATTGGAATTTTATCCAAAACGCCGCTTGGGTCGTTACGCAGTTCTTGGCTTGTAAGTGTCTGGCAAATTTTTCGGGCAACGTTACGGACGGGGTTTTGTAGGTCGTGGTCGAGGATTTGTGAGGCCCGACACTCGATTGCCACCCGACAAATGGTTGGACCTTGACCGCTCGTTGGTTTGTGTCGAGCCTCGAAGACTCGACTCGACCTACAAAACGCGGCACAAAACGACTGCCAGAAAAATTTGCCAGTCTCCTTGCAACTTGAAGAACGGCGTAACGCTTCATTCCAAATGTTCGGATTCAATACGACTATGGTGGTACACACGGTTCTCGTACAATCGACCAGTTACTTAGCCACGAGGATGCTTCATGACCACATGGCTTTGTAATAGAACCCCACTAACCAAGTGAGTTGTATTTCATCCTACCTTGTTTGATTTCAACCGGGTCGCGCGAATTGCAAGATTGTCGGGGTGTCATTTTTGGGACCGACTTCCCAGAACACGGGTTCGATTCCGAGTTCGATGATTGACTGGTGAACGACCACAATGTTGTGACAAAGGAACTTGCACAAAACCTCGTTCTTCATTGCCGTATCCGTCCGACTCCGCACGTGATCCCGAAACTTCGCTTTAATCATTGAAAAAGTAGACTCGATGTTGCTCCGCTGATGATACCGCTTCAAGAATTCCTCCCGCTTGAAGTTGTAGTAGTGGAACATCTTTTCCCAGAGCGTTCCCGCTTCGCCCGCGACGCTATTCGATTTGAATGGGACTAACGCCGTTCCGCCGAGTCGTTCCACCAATTCAAAGTTCTCCCGGCTCAGATAGGCTTTGTCAGCCGGAACGTCCTTCACCGTGAAGTTCTTCGCGGTAGCCTCAACCAGTGGCCTGAACTGTGGGCAGTCGTTCGCGTCCCGGTCCAATATCGCCACGGCGGTCACGATATTGGTCTTTGACCCACAGATTGCATGGGCCTTAACCCAATCGTGCCCGCTGCGCTCGACGCCATACTTCTCGTCATGCCATCGCACGAACCGCGAAGAACTAAACCCTGTCGAGTCGGGGCAAAACGTAGACTCTACGGCCTTCAACGGAAGACTACTTTGTGTGATAAGGGTTTGAAGCACCGGGGTCATTGTGGGGTCTTCAAGGTAGGCACAGATACTAACGGGGTGAATCTTTTTCGACACGTATCCTTTGGCGTGAGCATCCTGCAAGTCACAGTTGAACCGCCGTGCGGATACGGTGCTAAATATCTTGAAGGCAGATGCGAATACCATGTCCGCCAGTGTTGTGCGTTTGCGACCAGTTTTAGCAGACGGCGGGTCTTTCACCCCGTGACAGAGGTCGAACAAGAGTTCTTGAAAGCGGTTCTTCTCGGTCATCTGGGCCGCGTCGTACAAGGGCCAATTTTGCTTGTACGTTGGCTTCTTCGGAACCGCATCGGTAGCGATAACCGGCGGAATTCCGTTATGATCCCGGCTACACACCAACCGAGCCGCAATGACGTGTTTGCACGGTTGGCGACGAAGGTTGAAATCGTCGCATTCGCAGAGCGGATCTGAACCGATGGACACCCGGTAAGTACCGCTCGTGGACTGCGACGGGACGATCCAGGCCTTGCCATCGAAGGTAATCCGCGCACGCGCCGCGAGTTCCAAAGCCTTCAGTTCGCGCATGTCCACAACGACTACCCCTGGTGAGTGTATACCTGGATAGTAATATACTTTATCAGTCAGTGCATATCCACCTCCGTAGGTATATACTTGCTGGGCGCACCCGCATGGGGTATAGTAAAGTTAATGGCCAAAGTACGATTACAAGTCTGGGGGTGGCAGTGTGAGCGATGCTCTCACGAGTGGGTTCCTCGTGACTGGGAGAATGAGCCGCGAGTCTGCCCCAAATGCAAATCACCTTACTGGAATCGCCCTCGTAAGAGGGCCGTGCCCGGTAATTTGCCTCCAATGGCACGGAACGAAGATGGACAAGTTGAGACACAGGCGGGTTCGGATGACGTGCAGGACGTACCGGCCGATGGGGAAACGCTGCATGAGCCATTGGTAAAGAGTCGGAAAGCCAAAAACCTTAAACAACATGGTGGACGTGGTTCGGGTAAAGTGTAAGTTTGGTCGAGTCATATGGAGCGACGATCAGGCATGGTGGCACGATTCATTAACTCGAATCAACAAAAACTATACGACGCCGTTTTGTCCGGGCTGGACAGATTGGGGTATGGCGAAGAACTGTTACGAAAGAACTATACTTTTGAGGATTGGTTTTCGTCGCGTTCGGGGCAGACTCCTGAGATAAAAACCGTTGACGTGGCCGCTTTTGGCAGGTCGCCACTTTCATACGATAGCGCGTGTTTCGCTGTAGCGGTTGCAAATGGCTCACCAGATGTAACACATGTTAGCCGTTATCGTGCCCTAGGCGCGCCTCTGGCGTTCATGGTTGAACCGAATCGTGTGTTGTTGTGGAAGGTGCAAGCGGCGGCGGCTCCCGCGAATAGTCCGCTGATGATTCTCACGCAAGGAGAAGTGGAAGGGGCGTTTCGTGAAAATGGCGAAGAGTGGAGGCCCGCGAATCTCCTTCGGGCAAAAAACATCGGCCCTATTGGCGCACGGCAACTCGACTTCATTGATGCTGGGCTGATACCAGCTATCGAACAGAACGTACTTGAAAAACTCGACCCGCTTTTGCGTAGCACCTTCTTCGCTGCTCTCGGCAACTATCAGGTACGGCACTCTGTTACGGGACGCCCTGACTGGTTATTCCGTTTGGTGTTTAGGGTGTTAGCAGGCAAGGTGATGACCGATCGTCGGCTAACAGGGTTTGAAAGATTTGTTACGAATCCCGATCCAAATGAACTACTCGACGCGGTAAACCATCACTTTGGGGACAGCCCACACCTGAACGCCGACGACGAGACTCGACAACTGATAGTCGAGCGTTTTTGGGGTGCGTTCAGTTTCATGAATATGTCGGTCCCCGTGCTATCACATGTTTGGGAAAATACTCTCGTAGACAAAGAGGTGCGGGAAGAGTTGAGTATTCATGGGACGCCGCCCAGTGTCGCACGATACATCGTCAAACGACTGGCGTTTGACCAGATTTCTGAAGGCCGGATGGTAGTCGAGCCTTGTTGCGGGAGCGCCACCTTTTTACTAGCAGCTATGAGGCAAATCAGCGATTCTTTGCCAATTTCATACACGGCCACAGAGCGCCACGACCACCTAAGAGCGAGATTGGCCGGATTCGACATTGACACTTTCGGTTTGGAAGTAGCGCGAGACTGCTTAATGCTCGCTGATTACCCTGTTAGCGATCACTGGGTTTTGAAGCAAGAGGACGTGTTCGCGTCGGCGCAGAAAGCTCCGACCTATCACGCCTGCCTTCGTAACGCATCGGTCGTACTATGCAACCCGCCATTCAGCAAGTTCTCACCAGAGGCAAAGAAAGAGTACAAGGCTAAAGCGATCTTCAAGCCGGTTGAGTTAGTAGGCCGCATCTTGGATTTGATCCCCGCGGATTGTGTTCTCGGGTTGGTCATGCCACATGTCCTGTTGACGGGTAAAAGTTACCCCGAAATCCGCCAAATGATCGCTAAGCGGTTCGGGTTGATCGAACTCGTGAACCTTCCCGATCAGAACGTGTTCTCGTCGGCAGAATATGAAACGGTGATTCTCATCGCTCGTGACCCACGAAAAACAGGGATCAGCACCCAATTACTGCACGGGAAGGTGGGAAAGCAAGATTGGTCCAGGTTCGTCGAGAGTGGCATAGTGCCGAACGTGGAATCTCTCGTAAAGAGGGTCAAAGAGGCTAGGAGTAGTTTAGCTGCCCCTGATCTTCAAGCAGTTTGGCACTCCCTCCGAAACCACAAAACCATCCAACAGGTCACAGACCGGGTTCATCGCGGCATTGCGTGGAATGTCTCCTACCGGGAGAACGGGAGTATTCTCCTATCAGACACACCGAAGGAAGGATACATCCTTGGAATACCGCCGTCGCCGAAAACTGAATTCAATGCCTTTCTCCCGCCTCGGCTGAAGTACCTTAATTTTTTGCCGGGGTACAGACGCCGGAACGCCTTTGATCTGCCGTGGGACAAGCCGAAAGTCTTGATGACTGCGCGGAGAAAGGGGCGATCCCCGTGGCGGCTTGTGGCGTTTGCGGACGAAATCGGAGGGCTAACGTGTTATGACACGTTCATGGCTTTGTGGCCGTCGGAGAACCTATCGCCGGTGGTACTTGCCGCCGTAATGAACGGCCCGCTGGCCAGTGTCTACATGGCCACTCACCGGGTTGGGGTAAGCATCCCGGTGGGCGCAGTCAGGCGCACTCCGATGCCTCACCTCAACGATAAATTAACTGACAGAATTGAAGTGCTTGTCCGAGAATACGTTGATTTGGCGACGGGGAAACGGAAACCAAGCAACCCCAACCAAACCCTCAGTCGAGTGCTACTGGAAATCGACGCCGCCGTATTGGAGGGGTATAACCTGCCGCCTCGCCTGGAACGGCATCTCCTCGACTACTTCAACGGCTACGGGGCGAAAAGGCCCGTAAACCACTCGTTCGAGGATTACTTCCCGGACGACTTTAAGCCGACTTTGCCGTTGCATGTTTATCTATCCAAGGCGTTTCAAATGAGTACAGTGAAAAATCTACTTGCTACAGCGCCGAGCATCACCGATCCGGAATTAATAGCGGCCCTAGAAGAGGTTGAGTAGCCGTGAGCGATGCTTGCCTACTCGATACCAACGTAATTTCTATACTGGTTCGACCAACGGACCGTCGGTACGCGCATGTGAAATCACAGTTTGACTTGTTGGGAGATTCGCAGATTGCTCTTCCAGTGATTGCAATGGCTGAAATCGAATTTGGGATGGCGAAAGTAGTAATTGTGAACACAACTCAAAGAGACGCGGTGCGTCAGTTTTTCCGGGAAAATCCGTGGCATTTGGGCATCGACGACGGCACGATTGAATCTTACGCGATGGTCCGAGCCAAACTGTGGGAGAAGTACGGAACACGAAAACCTCGCGGGCACCATGAGAAATTACCCGATGAGCTTTGTGACAGATCAACAGCCAAATGGGTTGGGATCGACGAGCGAGACTTGTTGATTGTTAGTGTGGCATTACAATACAACCTTCTTTTTGCGACACTAGATCGAAATCTTGAAATGAGGCGAATTGAAGAAGCTGTTGCAGAATTGGTCTCCGAAACAAAGCTGCCAGCACCATTGCGATTAGTTGACTGGACCCCGCCATGAGAAGCTGAGGCGAGTTCTATTTCAAACGTGAGCGTTTTGTTTCAATCCTGGGTTCTATTACAAAGCCTGACCACATCACTTCATGAAATGAAACAGTTCGCAGCAACTTTACCTGTTGCCGATCGGGCGGAATTGGCCCAATTCCTCCTTCATTCACTGGACGAAGGATCCGAGATCGACGCTCGCGCCGATTGGATTTCACTTGCCGAGTCGAGAATGGAGGATGTCAAAGCGGGCAAAGTTGTCGGCGTGCCTGCGGACGTGGTATTGCAAACATTACTGGGACCAAGACCATAAGAACTAATGTGTCTAAGAAGGTAGCAATCATGCCATTAACACTGGAACAGTTTGGAATCAATTCATTGAGTTCGAGTGAACGGCTCGAACTTGTTGAACTAATTTGGAACAGCATTGATGACGATGCACCCGTCACGCCGACAGAATGGCACCGCCAGGAATTGGACCGCCGCATTGCTGCGGCAGATGCCGATCCCGGTGCGGTGGAACCGTGGGAGACGGTCATGGCTCGGTTATCGAGTCAACAATGAGTTTACCGATCGTCCTGCGTCACGAGGCGAGCCGTGACACCGAGGAAATCCGCAATTTCTTGAACCATCGAAAGACGGGTCTGGGGCAGGATTTCATCAACCGACTGAACGAGAAGCTACGTCAGATCGGCGAAATGCCCGAATCGTATAGTGTCGTCTGGAGTAACGTGCGGGCAACCCGATTGAAGCGCTATCGCTATGTCGTGTATTACCGCATATTCAGCGACCGTGTGGAAGTTTTAGCCGTTGTCCACAGCAGCCGCAATTCATCGAGTTGGAAATCGCGTCTGTGAGGTATTCGCAACTCTTTGAATGCTCCGCAGCTACTTCCGACACAGCGTGTGCAGCACGGCCATGCGCACGGCGACGCCGTTGGTGACTTGGTCGAGGATCACGGAGTGGGGGCCGTCGGCCACGTCGGGGGTGAGTTCGACGCCGCGGTTGATGGGGCCGGGGGCGAGGATCAACATGCCGGGCTTGGCGATCTTCATCCGCTCGCCGTTCATGCCGAAGAGGTGGGCGTATTCCCGCACCGATGGGAACAGACCCGTGCGTTGACGCTCAAATTGCACACGCAGCAAGTTAATCACGTCGCAGCGCGGCAGGATGTCGTTCAGGTTGTGGGCAATCTCGACGCCGAGCGTGGCAATTTCCTTCGGCACCAACGTGGTCGGGCCGCAGACGATCACCTTCGCACCGAGTTTGACCAACCCGTGAATGTTACTTCGCGCCACCCGACTGTGGGCAATGTCCCCGACGAGCGCCACTGTCAGCCCGCTGACAGTCCCCCGCGCTTGGCGGATTGTGAAGATGTCCAACAGCCCTTGCGTCGGGTGTTCGTGGGCACCATCGCCGGCGTTGATGACCGGGATGTGCGGTGCCAAGTGTTGCGTAAGGAGCTTCGGCGCGCCCGCACTGGAGTGCCGCACGACGACCGCGTCGATCCCCATCGCTTCAATGTTTTTCGCGGTGTCGATGAACGACTCCCCCTTGGCGGTGCTAGACCCGCCGGGGGAAAAGTCGAGCGTCTCCGCCCCCAGTCGGCGGGCGGCCAGACTGAAGCTGATCTTGGTGCGGGTCGAATTCTCGTAGAACAGGTTGGCGACCACGACCCCAGCGAGTTCGGTGCGTTTCGGCTTGGTGCGACCGACCCCGTCGAACTCCACGGCGAGGTCTAATAGCCCGACGATGTCGTCACGGGACAGGTCTTCGAGAGCCAGCAAGTGATTCATAACAATTCCCAATGCGTGTCCCGAACTTTACCGGCACGGCTTCGCAGTGGCCAGTGTTGCGCGGAATGAGACAATAGGTTCCATCGAAATCATTTGGTAATTCCCCACTCGAAACGAGTTGCCCATGTCCGCATCGCATTCGACTGTGCCGCACACGCGGATTTTGTTGGGTCTGATTCTCGGGGCGGTGGTGGGGTCGGGGGTGAATTACCTGACGGCGGAAAATCCGGGGGCGAAGGCGTGGGTCGAGTGGATCGTGCGAAACGTCACGAAGCCGGTGGGGGACATCTTCTTGAACTTGCTGTTCCTCGCCATCATTCCGCTGGTGTTCGCGTCACTGGTGGTCGGCGTCACGCGGCTCGGCGGGGGCGGGAACGTCGGGCGGATCGGGGCGAAGACGTTCGGCTACTTCATCATCACCACGTCGTTCGCGGCGATCATCGGACTGACGGCGGTGAACCTGATTCAACCGGGCAAGCAACTGCCGCCGGAACAGCGTGAAGAGTTGATGAACTACTACGCCAAGGAGGCGGGCGAAAAGCTGGAATCGAAGACGGATTTCGGCGTGCAGACGTTCGTGAACGTCGTGGCCCGGAACCCGCTCAAGGCGTTCGTGGACAAGGACATGCTCGCGGTCATTTTCACCGCGATTCTGGTCGGCATCGGCCTCACGCAGATTGATCCGCCGAAAGCCAAACTCGTCACCGATCTCATGGAAGCGATCAACCAGATCACGGACTTCATCATCCGCCTCGCCATGATGATGGCACCCGTCGCCGTGTTCGCGCTGATATTCTCCACCACGGCGCTATTTGGCTACAAGTTGCTCGTGGCGCTCGGGGCCTACGTGATGACCGTGCTTCTGGGATTGGCGATTCACCAGTGTGTGGTGTTGCCACTGTTGGTGAAGTTCCTGGGCGGGATGTCGCCGATCGAGTTCTTCCGCAAGATTCGGGTCACGATGATTACCGCGTTCTCGACCAGCAGTTCGAGCGCCACGTTGCCGACCGCGATGAAGTGTGCGGAGGAAGAACTCGGCGTGCCGGAGTCGGTGTCGAAGTTCGTCCTCCCGCTCAGTGCGTCCATGAACCACAACGGCACCGCGTTGTTTGAAGGCGTGACGGTGATGTTCCTGGCCCAAGCGTTCGGCGTCGATCTGTCCCTTCAACAGCAACTCATCGTGTTGGTACTGTGCGTGCTAACCGCCACCGGCATGGCGGGCGTCCCCGGCGGTTCGTTGCCGCTCATCGGCATGGTCCTCGTCGTCGTCGGCGTCCCCGCCGGAGCGATTGCCATCATCCTCGGCGTCGATCGCTTCCTCGACATGTGCCGCACCACCGTCAACGTGACCGCCGACATGACCACCGTAGTGTTCGTCGCCAGAACCGAACGGGGACGGGTGGCGAAGACGGATGGCTTCGTATCTGCGAGCAAGTTTAATTGAACACAAACAGAATCCGAACAGCCTCGTTATGGCACTGTTCAACGATCTGCCGGTTCGTGTCACTCTGTTCCAATTGACCGGGGCTACGTTATGGCCGTTCGAGTCTCCATTTGCCTAATTACAGTGCTACTAATAGTTGGTGTCTTGCGGGCAGGCAACGATGCCGAACGCGCTGCAGTAATCGCCGAGCGGAACCGGAAGGCGATCGAATCCATCACGAGCCTGAAGTGCCGGTACAGCCGGACCCTAATTGAAGGCGAGAAAGGTGCCCTCTACCGCGAGCTTCACGGCACATACGTTCAGCAAAACGGCGACTACTGCTATTCGGAAGTCGATGACGTGAACCAAGATGCCAGGACGATCCGGACGTGCGCCGGTCGGGGCGAACAGATGGAGTTGTGGATGTGTATTCGCCCACACATGCCTCGCAAGCCCGGCCTGACGATCAGCCGCCGCGATCAAGAATACCGTGGGCTGGTGTGGGAACTGTTGTTGTTCAGCCATTGGGGCGACCCGGCTCTCAGTTACGTCCCCCTCTGGGAGATGCTTCAAAAGCCGCACCGAATCGGGGTTATACACCAGCCGGTCGATGAACGGAATGTGACGACCCTGAAGCTCAGCCACGCGACCGGCGCCCTCGAATTCCATCTCGACCCGGCGGCGAATTACTTGGTCCGCAAGCGGGTGATGATCCCCTCCGGAGGTCAGAACTATCGGTGGGAGGACGAGGTCACGCACTTCGCCGAACCGGCGCGGGGGGTGTTCGTCCCCACGGTCGTTTCGCACCGGGTCTTTGTCAACGGTGAACTTAAGGGGGTTGCCAAGACCGAGTTAACCGGATTGGTGGTCAACAAAACCCTGCCGCCCGCCGATTTGATGATTCCGGGCATCTTCGGCATGACGTGCAACGACACTCTGCGGATGTGTACTTACAAAGTGGACCCGGAAGGGAACCAAGCCGGTCCGCACACGCCAAGCCTACGCGAAAATCTAGTTCCGGTCCCCGAAGACATTCACCAGACGAGTTCAAGCCACGTCACTGATTCAACGGCACCGATCACCAGTCAACCCGTCGATTGGCAGTTCTGGGTCGTTGTCGGGCTGTTCGCTACTGGCATGGCGTTTTGGCAGTTACGGCGATACATGCGTGACCGTTTAACAGAACTCGCCAAGGAATGAATACTGTTCACGATCGCCACTCGGTGTCTCTAGGCAATGCTTTACTACACGTTACTTGGCGCTTTGATCGGGCCGAGGCCAAGCGTTGCTCGGATGCTATCGGCGAAGTTGAGGTGGTAGCCGTTTTTCAAATCCGCAACAGTTCGGAAGCAAACGATTCCGTTGTGACAAATTTGGAAGTATGATAAATTCTTTCTAGTACACGTTGGGTACGTTGGCCGAGATCTCGCGGCCGCTTTTGCTTCGGATTGCATATGCCACGGGCTGCTTCCTACGACGAAGACGATGAGCCGATTGAAGGGTATCGCTTGCTCGATTTCCTCGGGAAGGGGCAATTCGGTGAAGTGTGGAAGGCGATCATCACCGCGTCGGGCAAGGAAGTTGCGCTCAAGTTCATTGACCTCTCGTACAGCCCGGCGGCGTTGAAAGAACTCCGGGCGCTCAGGCTCACGATCAATTTGCGGAACTCACACCTCATTCCGCTGAACAACGCTTGGCTGAAGGACTTTAAGGGAAAACTCGTCAAGCTGCATGACGTCGATATGACCCGGCAAAAAGGCAAGTTAAAGGAACTCATCATCGAGATGGGGTTGGGCGAAAAGAGTCTGGCGGCCCGGTTGAAGGAAGTCAACCCGGACGGCACCGAACCGGACGAGATGCAGGGGATTCCCACGGAGGAACTCCTCGAATACATGATCGGCGCGGCGAAGGGGATCGACTTCTTGAACCAGCCCGACCACAAACTCGGGTCGGGTGACGGGCCGATCATCCACTGTGACATTAAGCCTGACAACATGATGATTGTGTCGGGCGAGGTCCAGATTGCGGACTGTGGTGTCGCCGTGGCATTGACGGAAAACGTCCGCATCACGAAGGCGGCGTTTTCGGCGGCCTACGGGGCGCCCGAATCCATTGCGAACAAGCCGGTTCCGGGGACCGATCAATATTCACTTGCCATCAGTTATTACGAACTCCGCACGGGCCGGTTGCCGTTCCCGGATCAATACGGCATCCACGAAATCCTGGCGGCCCACGCTAACGGGCGGCTCAATTTTTCGTCACACCTGATTACCGACCATGAACGAACGGTTCTGAAATGGGCCACCTCATTGCAACCGAGGAATCGCTACCTGACCTGCTTGCACATGGTCAAGCAGTTGGACCAGGCGCTCAACGGGATGGCGCCGTTGCCGCCGACCAAGATTCAACCCGCAGTCGTGATCGCAAATCCACCGTCTCGACGGTTGCCAGCGCAATCCCACCCGGTTCTGACGCCAGTTCAGCCGCAGACTAGCAAAACCGACGAACGAGCGGGAACCTTTGTGATTGGGGGGGGTGGTCCCGAGTTAGTTTTATCAGCACCCGAGTTGTCCAACCCCAGTAGCGCGGTGATTGAGGCGTTACAACGAAACTTCCCGGTAGACGAGTCTGTCATCAACTTGAAAAAGGTTGAGGTGAAACCGCCGGATGCGGCGGTGTTGCAGCCGTTCGTGTTAGAGCCAGGCAGTGGACACGCGATACCCATTGATCCTGACGATCCACTCGGCGATTCCCACCCCCGCGCGGTTCTCGATCGAGAATTACTCGGGCTGACAATGACCCCGAATCCGCCGTCGTTCCCGCTCCCACCCCCGGTCCCAGCCCCGGCGACCGTGAAACCAGTCGAGACGCGGAAGAGCAACCCGCACCCTCGCCGATCCAACCCGCGCGAAACGCCACTTCCACTACCGCCGGAACCGCAAAAAGACCCGAGTTGGCTCATCAATGCCAAACAGGAAGAAGTCAAAAGTCGATCGACGCCGAACGTGGCCTGGAACCGGCAGATCCCCGCAGCCACGCCGAACAAAAAACCGCTTGTCGGGATCGTCGCGGGCATCCTGGTCGTGCTGCTACTCGGCGGTGGTGGGCTGTTTTTGTTGATCCAATCCGGCAGCAAGACGGAGACTACGAGTCCAGCGGAAAAGGCAATCGTCAAAGGCGGTGATGGCGGGACGACTCCGCCCACCAAATCCGCCGACGAGTTCAAGCCAAAACCGCCCGAAAAAACGGTCACGAACGATGACGGGAACAAGACGACCCCGCCCAAAGTTGACCCGAGCGACGTGGCGAAAATGGCGTTCGAGCAGACTTGGAAGAAAGTCGCCGATGCCTCACCCGTCACGCTGGAAACGACCGCAACAGACGCCATCAACACATTGGCAAGTGACCCGGACGGGCTGAACCGATTCTTGCAAAATCTGCTTCAGCACGGCACTCAGAAGCCCGACCTTCAACCGTCGGTCAGCCGCATTCTTGTGACCGATAAACGGTTCAAAATGCTCCCCCCTGAAGCCCAAGGAACTGTGTTCGCGTGGCACTTCCATGCCGTGACTGCGACACCTGTGAAGAATCTGTACGGCGCGTTTGGGGTGCCACAATCCGTTGACGCGGGAACAGCAATCCCGGCGGTGAAAGACCTCCTGAAAGCGATTGAGGATGCAAAAAAGGATTTCGACACCCTCCCCCTGCCGAGTGACCCGAAATCATTCCAGGTTGTGGCACTCTCCCATGCAACCAAAGCGTGGCTAGAAGCGGTCGAAAAGCCAAATGATGCGACCGTATTGAAGCAACTCCAAACCACCGTGACAGCCGAAAAGGTACCCCCGCTGGCCGGCGCGTTGGCGATGGAATACATGCGCCTGGGCAAGCAGCCAATCGGCGACTTGAAAGCGGTTCGCAATCGGTCGAAGGACTGGACCGCCGGTGAAGCGACAGCGACTGATATCAAATTGATCGACACGACCTACCAAGTTTCGCTCGGGAACCACGTCCGGAATCAGTTGAATCAAGACGCCCCGAACTGGGCCAGGATCGCCGAAGAATGCGATAAAGACCACGCCAACGGCTGGGCGAACACAGCGGCACTCGAAGCGAAATTGTCTGCAACGCCCCAGGACCGATCGCAAATTGACAAGCTGTTGTCAGTCGCTCGAGAAGCCAGCAAATTGCCGCAAGAGAAAGAACTCCTTCAGTTCGAGAAGTATCTGAATTTTTGTTACAATAGGCAGGGTGACGGATTCAAAAAGGCTGCTGAATTACACGCTGATGGATTGGTCCAACTCTATCAAACGAACCCGCCGGAATTGCTCAACACTGTCAGCCGCAAGGCCAACGCCGCCAAGGTGCTGTTCGAGGCGGCGAAATCGCAGCAAGTCAAGGTTCAAGCCACTGAGAAGGAGGACGTCGCCAAGGACTTCGCCAAGAACCCCTACCCCACCAGCGGAAATCACCCCCAATGGCTGCAAACCGCCGACGAACTGACGGGCAAAAAACGCTCCGACATTGCGATGCATCGCTACCTAGTCAAAGAAGATTCACAGCTACTCGACCGCGGGAAAATCGACGAAACGAAGTTAGCGGACGACGACTTGGACGCGGCGCTGGCATTCTTTGCTCTGAAAGCGAAGAAATCCCAATCCGATGACCAAAAACTCATCGCCTCCAGCCAAGCTGCGCGATGCGCCATCCGCGTGATGGACCGGGAACGAACGTCCATTCTTACAGACACCCATGAACTCAAGTTCAATCGCGACTATGCAGGATTGATCCGGAAAAACTTCGTCACGCCCGATTTTCTAGTGCGTACCTCGACTGAACAAGAAGTTCGCGCAGCGAAGCTTCGTTTGCAGTTGGCGGATTACCAATTTGAGACATACAGGTATGCCGCGAAACCGCGACCGTCTGACGAAGTTGCGAAGCAACTTCGGGAGCTTTACGATGAGCTGCCTGATAACTCGTCAGACAAAATGGAGGCCCTAGCGTGCCACGCTTACGCGACTCTTTGGCGGTTCGTCAAAAATGGGAATGGCGACTTGGTCAACTCAGCTACTGCCGATGTTTCATCTGAGGAGCGAGTCAATGCCATGAAAGTTTGGCAACAGCTGATCCAAGATGCCGAGACAGCGACAAAAGCCAACCCGAGTCCCTACTTGGCCCACGTTACTCTGGCTTGGGTAGGAGGAACTGAATTTGGATCCTTTAATGGAATTACAATGCCAGTTTCATCCAAGGATTTTTACACTGATCAAAAGGCCGCGATCGCGGTTTCAAAACGGTACCAATTGGTTTGTGAAAAAATGGGCGATCGGAAAGCGACAGGTACTTGGGCGGCACGCAGTAAGCATCTCTTTTTACTCGCCAACGCTATCGCCAAATCAGGCGGGAAGATTTCTGAAGTCCAACAATACCTAGAGGAAGCTTTAATAAGTAATGAAAAATCAAACTTGTTCCGCGATCCTAAGCGTTACATTGATGCCAATCAACGGGGATTAATTCTTGAAGATTTGGCTTGGTTTTGCCGGGTTAATCCGAAAAAGAAATATGAACAGGCACTTGAATTTTTGACCCCGGCGATCGGGACGGATCCAAAAGACGACGATCGTATCAAGTATCGGATCGACATCGGGCGGTGCAACTACCGATCTGTTATTTATGGTGCCCCAGACCAAAACAAGTTGATTGAAGCCCGAGCGTCACTACAAACCGTACTTGCCGTACTCAAAAAGCCTGAAGCGAAGACAGAACATATTCTCCAAGCAAGATATTGGTTAGCTCGGATTGAGTTACACGACCAAAAATATGACGAGGCGGAGAAGTTATTGGCTAAGACTATCAAGGATTTCGCGGACGATGCGAACTCTCGTGAACTTGTTACACTTACTGTGGCCATGCGGGCAAAACTAGCACTCGACCGCATTCAAAATGGAAATGATGCGAAACAATGGCGTGGTGTTTTGGCAGACTGTATTTCCAAACTCGGCGAGATCAAAGATAATCAAAACCTAGTTGCGTATACATTCCTCGAAGACTATTTTAGGGGCATGGAGGCTGTCACGTCGAACAAGATGATGAAATCGCACGAGTCGTTACAAGCCGCTCTGATTACGATTCTGAAGTTGCAGCAGACGGCAAACCTCAGAATCGAAGAACCCTTCGCCTTAGAGTGTTTGGAAGCCGTTCTCAAGCACGAAACAATCATTCCCGAATCGAAACAGAGTGCCTACGATTCCTTGAAGGATCTCCGGGTTAAATTTAACTGGTTGCTGGCGAAAAGTGACGCGGACCGGATTGATAAAGCGTTGCTGACGCGGCCCTAATCCGCGCACTCAGAAATCACGATCTACGCATTTTGCACAACGACGGGGTTTTGCAGCCTGTCCTGTTTATCATGTTTGTTCGGTTTTGACTCAGTTTACCACGTCCGCAATTCCGATATTCACTCAAGCAGCGATTGTGTCGCGGTTCTCACCGTCACGGGCTTCGTCAAGAAGTCTGCTGATTTTTGTTGTTATCGAAGGGGCCAGGAAAATGCAACGAGCACACCTTCGCAACATGCTCTACTCACTGGCTGTGTTAGTGACTGCGAGTGGGTTTGCGGTCGGACAACAAAAGCCAGCATCACCCGTTCCGATCGAATCACCGATTATCATTCCCGTTCAGGACATTCCCGAACAAGGTTCGGTTCAACAACCATTGACTGGTGCTCCGGTTGCCCCGTCCGCCCCGGTTGCCCCGCCAACGCCACCACCGACCACGGCGCCGGTGGCGCAGGCGTCTGGCTCTTCCAGCACGGTGCCGATTAGTGCGCCGGATGGGGCTAGCCAAGTGACGGCACCGGCGGGGGCGCAGTCGCCGGCGTCGTCGTTGAACGCGACGGACTTGGGCGGGTTGTTGAGCAAGTCGGATTCGGCGGGTGGCGTGGAAGTGCAGCGACGGAACGCGATCGTGAACGACCCGCGGATTCGTGGGCTTCGCAACGGGCAGTTTTATTCCGTGGGGGACGGTGCCCCGTACTTCCCTGGCCGCATCGACCTTGATACGCCGATCTCGAAGTTCGACCCGTCTATGATCCGCGATGTGAACATTATTCGTGGGCCGTATACCTCGTTACTTGGTCCGGCGTTCAGCTACCTCGATATTTCCACGCTCAATACCCCACGCTCGAAAAACGAGTGTGGGCCGGAGTTTCACGGCCTGTCGAGTGCGGGCTACCAAACCAACGGGAACCAGTGGAACGGGTTGCAATCGGTGAGCATGGCGGGGCAAGACTGGGGCTTCCGGGGCAGTTACAACATTCTGCAAGGGAACGATTTCAAGGCCGGTGACGGGACACGAATCCCCGCGAGTTACTTGTCGAACAACTTCAACGTCGCGTTCGGCTACGACATCACGTCGAACCTGTCGGTCGAGTTCAAAGGGCTTCGATCGGTGCAAAACAACTTGGAGTTCCCAGGGCTGTACTTCGACATTGATCGTTCAGACAGCGAAGCCTACAGCGTGCGGTTGGTGGCCACGGACTTCGGGCCGTTCAACCGGCTGACCACGGACGTGTGGTACAACGGAACGGCAACGTCCGGTAGCACGAGAGGCGGCGCGAAGCAGACGTTCGTGAACAACCTCATCAAGTTCTCGTTCGCGGAACCGAACGCCACTCGTGATCCGATCACCGGGCTAATCAGAGACACGCAGAACTACCAGTTCCGGGATAATTCCACGACGCGATTTGCAGAGCGTTCCATTGGGTACCGATTCGCAGGGCAACTCGGGAACAACAAAGACCAAATGACGTTCACGCTCGGGACCGACCTGAACGCTTTCGGGCAAGGGCTGCAAGAAAACATTCAGTTCACGCAACTCAGTGGACCGCCGACCCTTGTTCGCCCCGGACCGGGTTCGACGAATGCCGCCGGGCAAACGGTGCTGACGCAATCGCAAAGCATCCCGAACTCGAACAGCATCAACCCCGGTTTGTTCGTGGAAGCCATGTTGCCGGTCACGGAAGCTCTGAAGCTGAAAAGCGGTGGCCGCATCGACTATGTTCGCACCAGCAGCAACTCCCGCTTGATTACCGGAAACATTGACCTGTTCGGGCAACCGCAAAGCCCACAGAACACGACCAACCGCTTCGCCGTTGATCCGATCATCTATTCGATTGATCCGAGGCAAACCTCGCTGGATCGGGAATTCACTTTGTTGGCGGGGTTCCTGACTGCGGAATACAAACTGAGCAAAGAAACGACGCTGTTTCTCGGCTACGGTTACGCGGAACGGGCACCGACACTCACGGAACTGTACACCGCCGGGCCGTTGCTGGGTGTCTTGCAACAGGGCTTGGCCCGGACGATTGGCGATCCCAACTTGTCGAAAGAACGCCTGAATCAGTTCGATGTCGGGTTGCGGTATAACTCGGAGTACCTGAACGCGGGGATCACCGGGTATTACGCGCTCATCAACGACTACATTACCTTCGATGCAAACCGGATTTCACCGCTGGGGCTTTCGCAGATCGTCTACACCAACACCGACCTCGCCACACTGGCCGGGACGGAAATGTACTTGCAGACCAACGTGACGAAGTGGCTGTCGCCGTTTGCGACGCTTAGTTATGTGCAGGGCGTGGACCAAACCCACGTGGATAACCGACGAAATGCCGTGCAACCGGACGGCATTCGGCTCAACAGCAGTCGGCGGGAAGACCCCGCGACACGGTCCACCGCCACCCAAACCGAAGCGTTGCAACAAATCCCGCCGATGGAAACCCGCCTCGGGTTCCGGCTCCACGGCACCGACGACATCCCCCGCTGGCAGGTCGAACTGTCCGCACGGATCGTCACCGGGCAAAACTCCGTGGCCACCAGCTTGGGCGAAATCAACACCCCCGGCTTCACGACCTTCGACATCCGCGCCTTCTGGCAGATTCACAAGAACCTGTTGCTAACGGGCGGTGTCGAAAACATCGGCAACAAGCTCTACCGCGAACACCTCGACCCCGTGGCCGCGAACCTACTGACCGCCCGCACCGGCGTTGTGGTTCCGCAACTCTATCGTCCCGGAACTAACTACTTCTTCCGCACCGAACTGCGGTACTGACCCGCAAAAGACTCCGCTGGCTCTGAATTAAGGCGTTCCCGGTTCGCCGAGAACGCCTTAATTCAGAGTTACACCAGTGGTACTCGGCGGCTTGTCAGGGTTGACGAGCCGGGTTAGAGTGATTGAAGTCGTCGCATCTTTTGCAGGTGTTTGAAGAGGGCAAGCCGTGATTGTGCCACTTCGTTCGTTACCGTCCGGACCCGTTTCCTATCCCGAATCGGACGGGAAACCGATGGCCGAGAATACTCGACAGGCCGAGTGGATCGTCACGATCATGGGCAACCTCGACCTGCAATTTCAAGACGACCCGACCGTGTTCGTGGCGATGGACAACTTCATTTATGCGGTCGAAGGCGAACCCACGATGTCCCTGGCACCGGACGTGTACGTGGCGTTTGGGCGCCCGAAGGGGCACCGGGGCAGCTACAAGGTGTGGGACGAGGACGACATCTTCCCGCAAGTGGTGTTTGAGATCTTCTCGCCGAGCAACTCGGTCCAAGAGATGATCGAGAAGCGGGACTTTTGCTTCAGTTGCGGCGCGGAAGAGTTTTACGTTTACAACCCGGAGAACAACACACTCGAAGGGTACATCCTGACGAAACGTGGTGTGACGCCGATCCAGGATTGGACTCAGTTCGTCAGTCCACGACTTGGCATTCGTTTTGAACGGGTTGGTTCGGACCTGAACATCTACGGCGCCAACGGGCAGCGGTTTCTCACCTTCATCGAGATCGGCAAACGGGCGGAATTGGAGGCGAAGCGGGCTGAACGGGAAGCGAAGCGGGCTGAATCGGAATCCCGACGGGCTAAACATGAATCGAATCGGGCGGATTCGGAATCGAATCGGGCGGATTCGGAAGCGAATCGGGCCGACGACGCCGAAGAGCAGATTGCGCGAATGCGGGCCAACATGCTCGCGGCCGGGTTGGACCCGGATGCGTATGGGAACTGAAACGAGTTGTTGATCGGAATGAGGTTGCGAAAGACCGCGGCGGGTGAGTTCTCACCCGCCGCGTTGGCGTTGGTTGTCCGCTACCGTCGGCCAGGGTTGGCTGGGGGCTGTTGTTGGCTGTTACCGCCGACTTTGCCTTGAAGCACGTCTTGGGCGCGGCGTTGGAACTTTTGCATTTGGTCGCGGAGGGTGACATCGCCGCGTTGCATGATTTCCAGTTCGTGCTGAATCTCCGCACTCAACCGTTTCAGCTCGGTCTCTTGGCGGGCCATGAGCGCCCGCTCGCGGGCCATTGCGACTTCCATCCCCCGCATCTGCTTTTCGAGGGATTCTTCATCTTCCCGGAGTTGTTGACGCTCGCTGTCCATCTTCTTTCGTTCTTGGGTTAACCTCGCGCTGTCCCGTTCGAGTTCGTCGGCCCATTCTTCCAGTTCCGTGCGGTTTTTTGGCACCGTGACGGGTTGCTGGGGTGCCAAGGCTCCACTGGCGATTTGTTCTTCAATCGCGTGCATCTGGGTGGAGAGTTCATCGACCTGCCGTTGGCGTTCCGCGATGGCCGCTTGAAACTCTTGTTCCCGGTTGGCGTATTGCTGTTCGGAGTCACTGGCTTCCTGAAGCAGGTGCTTCATCTCGTCCAGAAGTTTGCGAAGCTCTTTGTTCTCGTTGCGAAGCCGTTGGGCCATCGCTTGGGGTGTTTCGTCGGTCGTTGGGGCACGGTTCGTGTAGCCCCGGACCCCAGACCCGGTTGCATCCGGGGTCGATCGGGACGGAGGATTTCGTTGAACACCAGAACCGGGTACGCCATAGACCGGGTTTGCATCGGGAGCCGGCGTGGTGGACGCGGAGACCCGTTTCGAGATCGACGCTTGGGGCTGGAACGGCTCGCCAGTCGCGGGGGCGGGGTAGGAAACCGGGGCTTGCGGTTGACCACCGGGCAGCCGGAGCCGGGAGAGTGCGTCCGGCCCAAAGCTAGCCATGCCGTTCGGCGCGGTGCTATCAAGCTCGCCAGGCGACAGACCACCGCCAGTCATGGGCGGGGGAGTCGAGGCGAGTAACCGTCGTCGTAATTCCGCCGCCGAAATCGAAGGGGGCGGGTCGGGGGGAATGTTTGGGTTCGCCATAGTGTCTGCGGACCCCTCCTGAAAACGATCCGGGGTACGGATCGAGAGTTCATCCCCAGCAGAGAGTACGCGGGACGGGACCGACTGCCGGGGGCTTAGTGTTCTTGTCGTATCGAAACCAAGCCTAGGTTGCAGGGTGGTCAAGTCAAGCGAAAATCAGGCTCCGGTTGTTCCGAATTCAACTACGGCGCGAGTCAAGCGGGGGGTGGGGGGAATTCGGCAGGCGTTTCGCGCCAACATTAAACTCCAATTGGCGTTAGTCCGGGTAGAGTTGCAGCGATCGGACGGCTGGACCGATCCGGTCAAGCGGGGTTTACGGGTGGCGCCCAGGGGCCACCGACTCGATTGACTGGTTTCTGGGAGTTTTTCATGGGTGGTCGCGTGCGGCTTCCCTGTAAGATCAACGCAACCTATTCCTGTTTCAGTTCATCCGGAACCCGTACCCGCCCGGAACCCGGAATCCGTTTTTTTGAGGAGCGCCTGAGCAATGACTTTCGTCAAACGGCTCCGGCTGTTGACCGCGTTGTTCGGCATCGCTGCGGCCACCGCAGTTGTCGGCAACGTCGTCTTCGGAGACATCTCCGGCAGACCGCAGCAGGCCACCGCCAATCGCGCCAAACCCGATGACGTTCAAGCAGCCACTGAGATGGCCCGCACCAAATTCACCAACCAGCCGACGCTGACGTACAAACTCGCCTCCGGCGAGACCGTCTTCGCGTGGCAAGTGAAACCGGACCTCGCCGCGACCGCCCCCCGGCCGCGCGACATTCTGGTCATGATCGACACGTCCGCCAGCCAAGCCGGCGCGCCGATGGACCGCGCCCGGATGATTCTGGACGCGCTCGCCAAAGACGTGAGCGAGACCGATCGCATCGACGTTTGGACTGTCAACATTGCCAACCCGAGTGCGACTCGGTCCTTGACGAACGGTTTCCAGGCGCCGAAGTCGGAAGCCATTACCGCAGCCATCACCAAACTGACGAACAGTGAATACTGTGCCGGTGCGGTTGACCTTCCTGCGGGGATCGACGACGCGATCAAGTCGTTTGAGCAACGCGCCGGTCGGCAACAAGTGCTGCTGTTCCTGGGCGACGGCGAAAGTGCGGCGAGCAAAGTCCCGCTGACCGAAACCACTCGCGTCGAGATGGGCAACAAGCTTGCCGACAAAGAAATCGCCTTCATCGCCGTGCCGTTGGGCGTCAAAGTCCACGCCGAAAACCTGCACGGTCTGGCGATGCAAACCGGCGGAACGGTTGTTCGGTTGACGGACGATTTGGTATCCGAGAAGACCAGTTCCTCTTTCACCACGAAGTTGAAGGCGGCGTTTGATACGCCAATCCTGCGGACCGAGCGGGCCACGTTCGGTCCAGAAGGGATCGAGATTTACCCGACGCGCTTGCCGCCGTTGCGTGGCGACCGTTCGACGCTCATCATCGGCAAAGCCAAGAACACGGTTCAAACGGTGTCCGCCCGCATCGAAGGCCGCGTGGCCGGTGTGAAGGTCACGGTCGATCTCGCCGAAAAGCTCGCGTCCCCGATCACGGACAACTACTTCCTGAGTGCGATGGTCGATCAGTGGAAGGCCGCTCCGGCGAAGGACGCCCCGGCGATGCTCGCTGCGGACCGGACGTTGGCGATGGCCAGCGAACAGTTCCGCTTGTTCCGCGACGAGTTCACGGTCCAAGGCGTGTGGGCGATCTCCGCCGACCGTCTCGACCACGCCGAAAAGTTCTTCCAAGCCGCAACGAATATCGACCCGCTTGCCGTCGAAGCCCAATCCGGCTTGCAAGTGATTGCGAAGATTCGCGGTGGCAATATGAAGTCGGACACCGTCAAGATCGGCCTCGCAAATGGTGCCACACTGCACCGATTGCAGGAACCCCCTGCCGCTCAACCCAAGACGGACGCAGTACCCGGTGGCAAACCCGCTACGCCTACGGCTGGGGGGACAACCCAAGCCGAGAAGACGTTGATCGACCAAGCCAAGAATTCGCAAGCCGTGCTTGAAGGGGAATACCGAATCGTCGTCGATGAAACGCTTCGCCGTGCTCGGCGGCTGATGACCATTGACCCGGACGCCGCTTACGAAGACTTGAAACGGCAACGGGACAGCGTGTTGAACAACGATCAACTCTCCGAGGCGTACCGCCGGAAGTTGTCGCAAGACCTCGAAACGTCGATGCGCGAAGTCACGCTAAAGGGGTCCGAACTCAAGCGATCCCTCGCGGCACAACGCGAACGCATCGCCCAATCGCGGCAACGGCTCAACGAGTTTGAACAAAACCAAACGCAAGAAGAACAGACCCGCGCTCGGATCGACTCGTTCCGTCAACTGATGAACCAAGCCCGGTTCGAGTTGGCGCAACAAGAAGCCCAGGTGATGATCCAAGAACGGGTCAGCCGCGGGCAGCCGATTCCACCGGAAGCCTTTGCCAGCTACCGGATCGGCCAATCGGCCACGAACTTGCGCGAACTCACCGAACTGAAACGGCTGCGCGAGAACAACTACTTGCTCACGATGATGCAAGTCGAGAAGTCGTTCATCCCGTACCCAGACGAGCCGCCCGTTCACTTCCCGCCAGCCGCCGTGTGGCGGGAACTGACGGGGAGTCGGTCGCAAAAGTACAGCAACTCTGAACTGGGGCCGGATGCCGCTCCGAGCTTCCGTCGTCTTCGCGCGGTCCTCGAAGGCGAAGCCGGGAAAAAGGTTCAGGTGAAAGCGATCACAGGTCTATCGCTGGAAGCCTTACTCGGACAACTTCAGCAAGAATTCGCCGATGAAGGCGTGCGGTTCGTGTTCCGGACCGACTTATTCGCCGCCGACACGAAACCGGGTGAAGTCAAGATCAAGGCTCAGAACGATCTCAGCGGCCTGCCACTGGGTGCGTTCTTGGACACGATCCTCCGCGACATTCAGATGACGTGGATCGCGCGGCCAGAATACATCGAAATCGGGCCGAACGATTCGACCTACTCGCTGCGATACAACGATAAAGTGAGCCGCGTGTTCGACGTGGCGGAACTGATCGTCGGTATTCCGAACGCCCAATCGACCTCGGCGTTGATTCAGAACCTTCAGTTCTTGGGTCAGCAATCCACGATCTTCGGGGCCGCACTCATTCCGTTTGCAGCCGGTGGTGGTGCTGTGGGTGGCTTCGGGGGCGCACTGGGCGCTGGCGGCGGCTTCGGTGCCGTTGGTGGTGGCTTCGGTGGCGGGGGTTTCGGCGGCGGCGGGGGCTTCGGCGGCGGGGGTGGCCTGGGACAAGGTGGTGGTTTCGGCGGCGGCCAGCAAGGCGGCATGGGCCAACTGGGTGGTGGTGTGATCGGGGGCGCCTTAGGCGGCCAACAAGGCCAACAAGGCGGCCAAGGTCAACTCGGTCAACTCGGCTCAGCGTTTACGATTCGTGGGAACGACCAAAGCCAAGTTTTGGTTCAACTCATCACGCAAGTCGTTGCGGCGGGCGAGTGGAACCTGCGCGGGATCGGTGGCTTCACACAAGGACAGCTTGCGAACCAGTTTGACCCGAACGCCCTCGAAGCCTCCAGTGCGGTCGATGCGCGAACGCTCAACTCGATCGGTTACTACCCGCCAGCACGGGCGTTGATTATTCGCGGGAGTCACCGCTATCACAGCAGCCCGTCGTTCAACTTGAAACGGGGCGAGGCGAACGTGGCCGCTGGCGGCCCTGGGTTACAACGCAACGGCCAGTTCGCTGGCAACGACGCGGGCGGCAATAAGCCGAAGTCGAACGACACGAAAGCCGTCGCAATGGCGCTGGCCAAGTCCGGCAACAAAGACCCGGAGAAGCTCTGGAACCTCGCGTTCTCGAACGCCATCACCAAGCAAGATGTCGTGATTGATGCCGCCGACATTCTGTTCGAGATGAACGAATTCGGCCACGCAACCGAAGCCCTGAAGGCGAGCTTGCGGAAGGGTCGCGCGAACGGCATCTGGACGCATGAAGCCTTGGCGATCGGACTCCAATCGACTCAGGCGACACCAGCCGAAATCGAACGGGCGTCGCTCTCCGGGATCGACCTCGACCCGACTAGCTCGAAGCTGTTGTTGCAAGCCGCGAAGGCCGAAAGCCAACTCGGGAACAACGAAATTGCACTCGCGTTCTGTCAACGGGCTGCGGCACTCGAACCGAACCTGCCGACGGCTTACGCGAATGCGTTGGTCTACGCCGAGAAGTTCACCGACGTGAAGTCGGACGTGGTGCAGTGGGCCAGCACGAACTTGCTGAGCCGGGAGTGGGCGAACGACGGCACAAACTACCACGCGGAAGCCAAGAGCCGCGTCGGCAAGATTGCCACAAAGTTCGTAACCAACGGTCGGAACGACGATGCCGCCAAGTTGCGATCGGTGACCGCCGAAGATACGTCACGCGATCTCGTGATCGAATTGCTGTACCAAGGGCGAGCCGACCTCGACTTGTCCGTGACCGAGCCGAGCGGTTCGCACTGCTCCGCGTCCAACAAACGCACCACGGGTGGTGGGGTGTTGAAGTCGGACATTATGGAGCAACTCGACGACGCCCGTTCCGAGATTTACATGGCGTCGCAGGCGTTCAGCGGAACGTACACCATCAACGTCCGCAAAGTTGTTGGTGACCCAATTGACAACCGTGCCCGTGTGAAGGTGACGAAGAACCAGGGCACGCCGAAGGAAGCGGTCGAGGTCTTCAGCTTCGACATGGCAAACCCGAAAGCCGTCACGATTCAATTCGACAACGGCACCCGCTCCGAGTTGGCAACCGTGCCGAACACAACAACCGAAACGCAACTGGAAACCACCCAAGCCGCCGGGTCGGCGCCGGTGGGAATCTCGGGCGGCTTCGGGGATCGGTTCAACTCGACCAGCAACGTGACCGCCGCACTCCCTCCGGTCAAACCAGCCGACGAGACCCGCCTGCGCGGAATCTCCGACGGGATGCCGGGGTTGCGGTTTGAGACGAAGCTGACCGACGACCGCAAAAACGTCGTGATGTCCGCGAAGCCCGTCTTCACCGGCCCCGCGACCGACATTTCGATGCCGAGGATCAACCTGATCCCAGGCAAGTAGTCGGGGATCGGGTAATCGGGTTTCGGGTTTCGGGTTTCGGAAAATACAGTAAAGCCCACGGTTCATGAACCGTGGGCTTTACGCTTCCTCACACCCACCAAAACCAACCCGAAACCCGATTACCCGATCCCCGATCCCCGATCACTCGTTGGTCACGACAAGAATGACGGCGTTGCGGTAGAAGTCATACTTCCGCGCGGCGATCCGATACGTCGTGGTGCCGAAGTGTTTTTGCCAGAGGGCTTCCGGGATGAACAAGTACGACGGGTGCGGCATGGCGAGAAACGTTTTCGCTTGGTCGGGTGTGTTCAACACGTCCACACGCCGTTCGGCGTAGAAAACGATGCTTTGGCTGTCCTGGAAATACTCTAACGCGGCCAGCCGGATGTCACGCTCCGGTTGCTTCGCCCCGGATGTCAGCACCAATTCCTTGGCAGCCTTGTAACGATCAATCACCACCACCGGCCCGGCAGCCACGAGGCCGATTAGCCCCACCGCAGCCAGACTCAGTGCGAGTATGAACCCGCCGCGTAGTTGGTGTTGGAGACACCACGCCATCGCAACCGCCGCACCAATCGGGATCGCGCCGACCCACGCCCAGGTCTCCAAGCCGGGGAACAACCGCATTCCCGGAATGTCCAAATTAACCACCCCGGACGCCAGTACAAATCCCGCCCCGACGCACACTCCCGTGATGGCCACGCCCGAAATGGCCACCGGCATTACCCATCGCGGAACCGTGATTTCACCCGCTCGCCACTGCATCAGGAACCGCGCCGTGAGGAGTGCGAGTGCCGGGTAGAGCGGCCCGATGTAGTTGGGGAGCTTGGTCGCAATCAGGGAGAAAGGAATCAGATACGCACAAAACCAGCAGAGCAAAAACCTGTGGGCGCGGACCGGCGACGAAATCCCATCAACGATCATCAATGGGCTTTGACGTGCTCCCCGCACACCAAACCACAGTGTCACCCCGATGACACTGGACCACGGCGCAAACAACACCAGCAGGCACATCACGTAATAAATCGGCCAGCCGCTGTGGTTTTCTTGGGCGGTCGTGATGCGGTTGACGTTCTCGTTTTGCAAGAACTTGGCCAGCCATTCGCCCTTGGTCTCGGCAGCAACGAGTCCTACCCACGGGCCGACAACCAGGAGAAAGATCACGACGCCGAACAGGAGGCGGTGGTCGAACAGCCGGCGCCATTCTCGGTTCCACAGGAAGTACAACACGAACGCCAACCCCGGCAGCGCCAGTCCGACCGGGCCTTTGCTCAGCACCGCCAGACCGCAGGGAATCGCCGGGATGATGAGCCACGATCGGCCGTTGTTTTCCTGCCCGCACCACACCAAGTAGAACGTGAGGGTGGTGAAGAAAATCAACGGCGCATCCGGTATTGCGGCGTGGGACAACATGCAGAACTGCACCGCCGACGCTAGCGCGACCCCTGCGAGCAACCCCGTCAGCGCGTCGAACATTCGCCGACCGAGTTCATACGTCAGCAGTACCGTGCCGATGCCCAGCAGCACCGACGGTAATCGAGCGGACCATTCCGAGACGCCGAACGCCAGGAACGCGAACCGTTGCAGCCAGTACAGCAACACCGGCTTCGCGGTGCGCAGTTCCCAATTGAACGTCGGCACCACCCACGTTCCGGCCTCGGACATCTCCCGCGCACACTCGGCGTTAACGCCTTCGTCCATGTCCCACAAACTGTGCGCCCCCAGGTTGGGAACCGTCAGCAGCGCGGCCACGAAAATCAACACCCCGTAATGAAACCACCGACTCACCAGCATAACCGCCTCCTGCGAACTCCGAGACCCTTGCATCCCGGTACCAGTTGCCAAACCAGGAACTTCTACCACGAGCCGTTCAACGTAGCTAGTGGGTCTCGCTAAATTCACCGATTCGCGGGACTGGCAAATGTTTCGGGCGGTTGAATGCTCTTGGTTTTCGGCCCCGAAGGGGACGTGCTGTCAGCCCAGGGCCATGCCCTGGGACCGGGCGACGATCGGGTTTTTTGGACGTGTTAGAACGGTTCATCCCCGTTGTCATCGCACCGAATCGAACGACCCTTCAAGCATTCCCAGGGCATGGCCCTGGGCTGGTAGAACGTCCCCTTCAGGGCCGAAAACCCGTTGATGACAGAGTGCCCGAAAATTTTGCCCGACCCCCGATTTGCCCGGCGAGGATATTTCGTTGTAACCCACACTAATACGATTACAATGCGATGCGGTCCGTCAAAGGAGCGTCGCATGTTCTGGTTTCCAATCATTGCCTGTTTCCTGTCCCCGCCAGTGGTTGTGAAAGTCGTCAACCCGGACGGTTCACCGGCTGTGGCGGCGAAGGTGTGGGCGTGCCGGTATCAGGAAGAGGCACCGGCACCAGCCGAACCCACGCCGAGTGTCACGGACGCCGACGGCAAAGCGACACTCGTGACGCGGGGCAATTCGACCAAGCAAATGCACCAGTTTTTCGCCCGCGACACGGCAGGTCGCGTCGGCAGCCTCGTCACCGGTCGTGCCGCCGACGGAACGGTTGTCGTCAAGTTGCTCGAAGTGGGCGACCGCACGGGGCGGGTCATCGATGAAGTCGGCATGCCGGTCGCGGACGCGACGGTCACATTTATTAACGCCTACAAGTCGCCGAATCGCAATGGGGATGAGTACGATGCTCCGCCACTCAACCTGCCAGCGTGGGAATCCCGACGGCAAGCATCTCACACGGACGCGGAAGGGCGCTTCAAGCTGAAAGGCGTACCAGTTGGGTACTGGCCACACATCATCGTGGAACACCACGAACGCGGTGAGATAAAGTACATCACCAGAACCGATGGCGAATTGGTTGCGACACTTCTACGCCCCGGACAGGTTTCAATCACCGTTCGGGGTGCCGACCCGTCGGCCCTCAAAGGGATGGGGTGGTCGATCAAAGGCATCGAAGAAGAAGAAAAAGAGAATGCGCAGGTCTTGATGAGACCTTCGCGGTTTTACCGGGGCGATCACCCAGGGATACATCAATACATCGTTCCGAAATTGTTCCCCGGTCAGCACTACTTCGAGTTAACCAATCCCGTCACCGCGCCATACGTCATTCAGTCGAACAGAGCATTTGTTGTCAAAGCGGGTGAAACCACAGATTTGACAATCACGCTGAGCAAACCGGCAGTCAAAATTAGCGGCACGGTCAACGATCCTTCTGGCAAAGGTATGCCGGGCGTGACTGTGCAAATCATCCAATCCAATCCGGATTCGAGCGGCGTCAAGTTCGGCCATGTCATCACGAAAGCCGACGGGACGTGCACTGCGTATGGGCCGACTGGTTGGCACTCTTATCACGTCCGGAGACCGCCAGAAGGGTTCGTCACGCCGCCGGTCAATCCGAATGTACGGTTGGTTGCGTCTGTCCTGATCGAGATCGGCAACGATTATACTTTCCCACCGCTTCAGCTATTGGCGACTAAAACGTTCGTCGCAAGAGTCGTGGACGCTTCCGGCAAGCGGGTGAGCGGAACGGAAGACTTCTTGCCGCTTGCAATGTTTGATGACAGATATCAAGAGCCGATCCAGACAGATGCCGACGGCACACTTCGTGTCAAAAACTTACACCCGGACGCTTCGATCGACTTCCGCATTCGACGCGGAAAAGCAGTTAACGTCCCGCAAATGTACCACATGGCAGATCACGACAAGCCGGTCACGATTGAAATCAGCGAGGCCAACGCCGGTGCGATATCGGGCAAAGTGATTGACGCGGCTACTGGTCTGTTTCCGAAAACCAAGGTCAGACTCTATCAGCACATTCAAGGCTACGGCGGAAACTCAGGCCGGTCAACAACTGAACTTGTCGAAATTAGAACACCTGACACGGAAGGCCGCTTTCGCTTCACCGGGTTGTGGCCGGGCGTTCGTTACTACGTGTCTGCATGGGCAGAAGGATATGCGATTGTGATAAAGAAGGACATTAACGTCGCGTCGGGACAGACGACCGAAATCGCTGACATCAAACTGGCGAGGATTGGTTTTTCTGTGCTGGGTTTTGTTTTCGACACAGCTGACATCCCGTGACCGGCACGCGATCGCATCCGGACCGCTCATTTTCCGGATTGTCGATCACCGATTCGATGTCCCACATTCGTCTCGATTGTTGCTCCTGGAGGTTCGTCGCATGGTCTGGTTACCGCTGATTGTCTGTTTCATCGCCCCGCCGCACGTGGTGACGGTCGTTAACCCGGACGGCACGCCGGCTGTGGCGGCGAAGGTGTGGGTGTACCCCGCACACGGTCCCTACTTGAAGCCGTCCGAGCCGGTCCCGCTTGTCGCCGATGACAATGGCAACGTCAAAGTGGAACTCGTAACCGATCGTTCCAGGGGACAGAAGAACCTGTTCGCCTGTGATTCCAAGGGACGAATCGGCAGCAACGGACTTCATCGGAACGTGGACGAGAAACCGATGGTCATTCAACTGGTTGCGGTGGGGGAGCAGTCTGGCCGGGTTGTGGACGAGGACGGCAAACCAATAGCCGGCGCGACCATCACGCCGCTGTCTGCTTATGAAGTTCGCAATACTAATTCCCAGATACCAACGTCCTACATCGAACTGCCTCCGTGGGAATCGTCACGGCTGGCCGTTCGCACGGATGCCGACGGGCGGTTCACTTTGACGGGCCTGCCGGTGGGTCATCGCTTGCAGTTTGAACTGCAAGCCGGTGAACTTGGCACGATGAAGTACAGCAGCCACGATGTCGGGGACATCAACGTCACCCACCGCAAACTGGGCGGGGCGAAGCTCGTTGTTCAGGACGCCGATCCCGCGATGGTGAAGGGCCTGTACTGGAACATCCGCGCCGATGACATCGAAAAAATTGTGCCAAAAACTGGCGTCCACCCACTCCGGCACGATGGCGGCCAACACCCCGGCACCGCCGAACACGTCATCCCGAACCTCGTTCCGGGGCGTTACACCCTGACGTTATCCAGCAACGCGGCGATCCCGTACCTCACCCCGACCGTCGCCCCGTTCGAGGTGAAAGCCGGTGAGAACACGACCGTCACCCTAGCGTTCAAACCGACCGCGAAGATCAGCGGCACCATCACCGACCCGGCTGGTAAGGGCTTGCCCGGAGTGAGTGTGTCGGTCAGTGTGCAGGCCGAGAAGGAAACACGATCGCTGTGGTTAGGAGAAGTGACCACGATTGCTGACGGCACGTTCACCGCATACGGTCCGGCGGGGTGGTATTCGTACCACATCAGCCCGCCAGATGGGTTCGTTGCACCAGCCGTCAAAATCGGCAATGCGTTGGTTGAGTCCGTCCAGATCGCAGTTGGCAAGAATCACACGTTCCCACCGATCAAGCTGGTGGCATCCGCATCGTTCGTAGCCAAGGTGGTGGACGCTGATGGTAAGCCGGTTGGAGATACGAAAGTCGCGTTGCCATTCACTCGGCACATGACCAGTGGCCGTCAAGAAGAAGTGACCGAAGCTAATGGCACACTGCGGGTGAAGAACTTGCACCCGGACGATTCGATCAACCCGCGAGTTCGCGTCGGCAAGGCGGTCAACGTCCCGCAAGTCTACCGGCTGGCGGACCAGGATCAACCCGTCACGATCAAGATCAGCGAGGCGAACGCCACGACGATTGCGGGTCGTGTCGCTGATTCTGAGGGTGTCGCAGTACCGGGGGGTACCGTGAAACTCCAGCACAACATTCAAGGGTACGCGCAATACTCGAGCTACTCCACAGTCTCTCAACTAGAAACCACCACCACGAACGCGGAAGGCCGGTTTCGCTTCACCGGACTTTGGAGCGTCGATCGGTACCAGGTGATCGTGAATGCCGATGGCTACGCCGACGGCGACGTGCCTCACGTGTTCGTGACGGCAGGGCAAACGACCACCCTGCCCGACATAAAATTGTTGGGCACCAAGCTGTCCGTGGCCGGTGTCGTACTGGATACCGCTGGCAAGCCCGTGGCTGGGGCCAAGGTGTTTGCCGTTGATGGCATCAAGCCGATGGAGATGACCTCGGCGGCGGACGGCACGTTCACGTTGACCGGGTTCTACGATGCGCCGGGGTTCCTGTTCGCGGAGGCAACCGACTTCCGCCTGATCGCCGTGCCGGTGCAGCCGAAGGACAAATCGCCGGTGCGGGTCGTTCTTCGCCGGACATCGGAAGCGCCGACACCGATCACTATCTCGAAGGAACACACCGAGGCGGATCGACGGCTCACACGCCACGTGTTGGAGTCGTTGGATAAAAATAACAAGGCGCAAGGATCCGGCGCGTCCGCCGTCGAACGGAGGGCCACGGTTGACAACAAGACGCTGCTCGCCACTGCAACGGAAGATGTCGATGAAGCGATCAGTGTTCTCACGAAACTGTCGCCCGAGGCAGGGTATCCGCAAGCACTTCAGTTAGCGAATCAGTTGCTACCCGTTGACAAAGCCAAGGCACTGCGGGTACTCGAAGAAGCGACCGTGAAAGCTCGTGCGATCCCGATACCACGGCGAGTCGGGGCATTGACAACGGTTGGCGAAATGGTCATCAAAGCTGGCAACCCGGCAAGCGGGCGGAAGTTGATCGAAGAGGCGAAGGCGCTCAGCGAGAAGTTGCCAGCCGACGGCCGCGACCAGAATTCACTCGCGATCGGTTCGGCGGCTGTGAGTCTGGCTCTCAACGATTGGCCACGAGCCAAAGCGACAATCGAATCTCTCAAAGATGCCAGTGAACGAGATCGGTATTTCGGTGCGGTCGCCGTGCGCTTTGCGACCACCGATCTGCCCAAGGCAAAGGAGGTGTTGAAGCTAATGGGACCGAGTGGCTTCTTCTACCTGGAGGAAAGCACGGTGCGAATGGCCCTTCGGCTCGCGCGGACCAACCCGGATGAAGCAGTCCGGCTGGTGGATCAAATCGCGGCTCCTGCGTTCCGGGTTCACGGGTATGTCCAAGTCGCCCGTGAACTGGTGACAGTCGATAAGCCCCTTGCGATCGCGCTCATTGATAAAGCCATGAAGCTGGTACAAACCAAACCCGCCGAGTTAGATTCGTGGGCGGGAGTGGGCGGCGTCAGTGGGTTCGCTCTGTATGTGGCGTTGTCCGGCAAACGGATTGGCCATCCCGACGTGGCAGGGTTAACGGCCCGCGCACTCTCCTTGCGGACAAATGGCGAACGCCACAGCGGAGCCGATGAGCTTAAGCAACTCCGCGTGAAGTTGGCCTGCGGGTATGCTCTACTCGATCCCGCGATTGGCAAACAGCTTCTCGCCGGAGTCGCCACGCCAGACGAGTACCTGAAGCGGGCCGTCACCGAACGACGTGATTGGTTGTTTGCGTTGGCTCTGTGCGACCCCGAACGAGCCAGCGTATTGGTTGATAAGCGGATGGCGTGGCAGAACTCCGACTCGAATCGGAGCGGGCGAGCATTGGACGGCATGAATGAACTCAGCCGGATTCTGACAGCCAACGACCGGCTGGCCGAGATATTCAATTGGCAAGTGTTGGTCACCGACGTGCGGGACAGTGACTGATCGCATCCGCATTCCGTACCCTTGATGGAGGTTCGTCGCATGTTCCTGTTGTTGCTCGCGCTGGCTGCGCCGCCGGATACGGGGTGGAAGTTTGTGGATGAATCCACCCACGACGGTCGATCAGTGCTCACGTTCCGCACTGCGGAGTTGTCCGAGACGCCCGGCAAGCCACCGCACCCGGATGACGCCCTGCCACTGGGTGCGAAGTTTGCCACGTTGCGACTTGGGCCTGATGGCAAACAACGCCACGCCACCGTCTGGCACGCCGCCACTTCCACGGTGTGGATTGATGCCGACGGCGACGGCCGGTATGCGGCAACGGAACGGCACCCCCTCGGCACCAAGCCGATCGAAATTCCCATCAAACTTCAACAAGCGGACGGTCCGCCGGTGTCGCGCACGCTGTTGGTCCGCAAGCGCGGCGACGGGTTCGCCTACACCGTTCGCGGGTACACCCTCGGCACAATCACCATCGCTGGGAAAGCGGTGGTCACCATGCTGACGGACGGCGACGCGGACGGCTGTTTCGACTCCGTCGGGTCCGATCGCATCTGGCTAGACCTGGATGGTGATGGAAAGTTCGACGCCTTGACGGAGCAGTTCTCGCTCGGCAACGCCATCCCCCACGCGGGCACGGCGCTGCTGGTTCGCCCCCAACCGGACGGCCTCACCGTCGTCGTCCGCGAGCGTCCCTCCGAAGCCGGTACGCTGACCCTGGACGTGTCCACGTTGGCCGGGGCGGAGGTGATCGAGTTCACGGCGCAACTCGTCAGCGAGTTCGGCGAGTTGGTGGTTGTGCGGCAGGTGGGCCAAGAGTTGGCGGTGCCTGTCGGGAAGTATTCCGTGAAGGATGTCGCGTTGAAACTCGGCGACGGGCACGGCAAAGTGTGGCGGTATCGCTTCTACGCTGAACAGACCACGACGCTTCACGTTGCCAAAGGCGAGCGGACGATGCACAAGCTGCTGACCGGACTGAAGATCACACTTGATCTCGACATGACATCGGTTGCAAAGGGCGAGCAAGTGTTCGTCGCACCGACCGTCCAAGCCGGTGGCCTTTACCTGAGCCAATGCGAAGTCGGCGATGCGTTAGCCGATTACGGCCGGGACGTGGTCGCCGACTTTGTCCTGACCGAACCGGGCAGTGTCCCCCTGGACCGAACGACCTCCGCGTTCAACTGAGGCCGCCTCTGTCCGCGCCCAGTTCGGGTGCCCGCCACAGTGACCGTAGACGAAGTCGAAGTGCGAGTGACCTTCCCCAGCGGCCCACTGGCGGGCGAGGTGACCGGGTGGAAGTCGTTGAAAGTGAAGCCGTAACCCGGCGAGGTGACTTGTTTCCCACAGTCAGTGCGCAACATCGAGATGTCTAGGAGTTACGCCGTTCTTGTTAGCCCGACGCGCCAGCGAGGGGTTACGCCAAACCCCTCGCTGGCGCGTCGGGCCAACAAGAACTGTACCAATGCTACAACTGCGTAACACCTAATGTCATCGAAAGTCGCTTATATCAGAGATGTGTACGGGTTCACGAAAACAACTCCCCGATCGGATACGGTCCGGGTTAGTCGCTTCGGATGATTGGTCGGTACTGGGGAATTCTTGGCGGAAGTTTCAGGCAGTGTTGCGCGGCGCTGTGAGATATTGTTAAACTGTACCAGTCGTGACTGACAGACTCCCCGAATCGTTTTCCCGGTTGTGGACCGAATTGCTATGGCAGTACCTGCGTCAACCGTTGAACTGTTGGACCTGGTTCGGAAAAGCGGCATCTGCCCGGCAGACGCGCTGGACCAACAACTTCAACAAAGCCCAGAACTCTCCGAAGACCCGATGCAGACGGCGGCGCTTCTGGTCAAACGCGGCGTGCTCACGGCATTTCAGGCGAAACTGCTGTTGTCGGGGCGGTATCGGGGCTTTCGCCTCGGTTCGTATGTCATCCGGGATCAAATCGGCCAGGGTGGCATGGGGGCGGTGTACCTGGCCGAACACGAGACGTTGCGGCGGCGTGTCGCCATCAAAGTGCTGTCCCCCAATGACGGGATGAACAAAGTCGCCGTGGAACGGTTTCTGCGGGAAGCCCGTGCCGCGGCCGCGCTCGATCACCCCAACATCGTGCGGATTTTTGATGTCGCGCAACAAGGGGACATGTACTTCCTCGTGATGGAGTACGTCGAAGGGCAGACGCTGGACCAAATCGTCGATCGCAGCGGCCCGATGGCGTGTGGTCGGGCCGTTGAACACATCCTCCAAGCCGCCGCGGGGTTGCAACATGCCTTTGAAAAGGGCTTTGTTCACCGCGACATCAAGCCGGGCAACTTGATCCTGGCGAAAGACGGCACGGTGAAAATTCTCGACATGGGGCTAGCCCGTTCGTTCGAGTTAAACGACAAGCTGACCGAAATTCTGGACAAGGGCGCCGTCGTCGGCACGGCGGATTACATCTCGCCGGAACAAGCGATGAACAGCCCGGATTTGGACATCCGCGCCGACATTTACAGCCTCGGTGCGACGTTCTTCACACTCGTGACCGGGAAGCCGCCGTTTGAAGGCAACACGACCCAGAAGCTCCTGCAACACCAGATGAAAGAACCGCCGTCGCTGGACACCATCGACCGCACGTTCCCGCCAGGGCTTGCCGATGTGGTGGTGAAGATGTTGCGCAAGAAACCGTCCGATCGCTTCCAAACGCCCAGCGAAGTGATTGCCGCCCTCGGCCCGTGGTTGCCCAACAACGCCCGTGTTGTGGCCACCCTTTCGCGGAGCAACCTCGGCAAATCCAGCGACTTGCAAAACACACTGAACGAAGTGGTCAGCGGTCGAACGAAGCGGATGTCAGATGCCGCGACCGCGACGTTGAACGCCAAGAAATCGCGCTCGAAGTTGCGGTATGTTCTCATCGGACTGTTCGCACTCCTCATGGTCGCCGGTGGCATCGCGGCGGCGTTTTTCACAAGCGGCGGTTCCAGCGATGTCGCGGTCACGCCAATTCCGAAAGGGCCAGACAAGGCGGCCACGACCGTACCGACCGTTGCCACACCGACGGCCGGCAAGACTACCCCCACCACACCGACGACGGCCAAAACGGGCGATCCTAAAGTTGCCAAAACACCAACACCGAAGGCCCGCATCGAACCCGTGATTCCGTTGGGCACCATACTCTATGAACTCGATTTAACGGGCGTGAATCCGTACTCCGAACGGGCACGGATGGTCGCCTCGGACCCGGCGAAACCGGATGCGAAAAAGTGGACCACCCAGAGCAAAACCGGCGACGGGAAGCTACCGGCTGGCTGGCGGTCTCAGTCGTGGAGTGCGGATTCGGAAGTCGAATTTTCGATCGCGGAAACCAAAGGCAGCCTTAGCATCAACATGACCACGCTGACCGGGCCGGCGTCGGCGATGCTGCTCAGTCCGGACCTGCAATTCAATCAGCCTAAGTGCAAAGTCCGCGTCGAGTACCTAACCGTCGTGTCTGGGGCTGGCATCATGGTCAAGTTCCGGCCCACGAAACCGAGCCAACAACCGGCGTTTGAAGTCAGCAAGTTACCCGTGACCAACGGCGAGTGGAAAACCCAGGAAATTGAACTCGACCTGAAGGGCGCGACCGGCGGGTTTGTGGAGTTTCACAACTACACCCAGGCGAATCACCCGATTTCGATCCGCGCCCTCACCGTGTCCGAAGCGCCGCCGATGCAGACCGTGCTAATGAAATTGGACCTCAGCACGCAAGAGCCGTTCACGATGAAAGTCGTGACCCAAGATGTCGGGATGACTCGCAAGATGAACATCATCGAAGAAACCGGCACCGGCAAACTCCCGTCGATGTGGTACCGCTGGGTCGATAAAAACGACACGATTTGCGAATACTTCGCCGAGGGTGCTGAGGGTCGCATGGCACTCGGCACGCGGATTCTTTCGGGTGGCGGCGGGATGTTGTTGAACTCACAGGAGTTCAAACCGACCACTGGGAAGGCGTTGGCCCGCATCGTGTACCGCACCGGAAGTGAGTCCGCTGCGGTCAGCGTCCGCCTGCGGCAAACGTTCGGCGGCAACCGCACCTACGAGGTTCTCGCGCTACCCCCGACCACAAACGGCTACCGCCAAGTCCTGGTTCCCATCGACATGCAAGGGGCCACGGCGGGGTTGCTGGAGTTTTATTCCACGACATCCGGCGAAGAGGGTTCCCTGCGGTTACGGGAAGTCCTTGTGACCGAAGTGCAGTGATGAAGGTAACAGGGGTTGAATGAAAAACGCGGTGTGTGCAGTTCCTCTAGGGTTGGGGATTTGAAATCCACCTCACCCCCAGCCCCTCTCCGACACGGAGAGGGGAGCCAGAGGTTTTTTCTTGTTCCCCCTCTCCGTGTCGGGGAGGGGGGTGGGGTTGGGGCTGCTCACACTAAGAATTTTGCCACACACGAAAACGCCGCCCACTGTGGGCGGCGTTTTTCGTTCGTCGATTCCGACGCCACCGGCGTTTCACAATCGTAAGGCCACCCACCGGGACACCATGCCGAGTCCGCTTCCCGAACCTGATGCTGACGTGATCCGTCGCTGGCGAAGTGGCGATCGGGTGGCGTTCGAGCAGTTGGTCGGCGCGTGGCAAACCCGCATCGGGCGGTTCCTGATGCGGTTAACGCAATGCCCGGAGACGGCGAACGACTTGACGCAAGAGGTATTTCTGCGGGTCTATGTTTCAGCGCACAAGTACCGTGAAACCGGGCAGTTCTCGACGTGGCTGTTTCAGATTGCCGTGAACTTGGCCCGCGACGCGGCCCGGAAGCAAACACGACACCCGACCCAACCGTTGCCCGAAGCGGAGCCACCGGGCGGTGAGAGTCCGGGCGAAGTGAACGTGTTGCAACAGGAGCGAAGTGCCGCCGTGCAAACCGCCCTCGCGGAGTTGTCGCAACCGCTGCAAGAAGTCGTGGTGTTGCGGCATTACGAAGACATGGGGTTTGAAGAAATGGCGCGACTACTGAACACCCCGGCCAGCACGTTGAAGTCGCGCTTCACCGTGGCCATGCGGCAACTCCACGAACGCCTCAGCACCCAGGGCTTTGGACCCGAATCAAGTACGGAGAACCGGGCATGACGGATGATGAAGTAACACTAGAGATGCTGGATGCGGACGAGTTGCGGCACGTCCACATGATGCTCAACGCGGTCGTCACGCCATCGCCGAAGCCCGTTGATGTCGCGGCGATCTACTGTGCGGCGCTCGAACGCCAAGTCCGTAGCAGTCGCCGGTGGAAGCGGGTTGCGGCAGTTGGCGCGATACTCGCCGCCAGCCTGTTGTTCTTCGCACTGCTACCGAAATTGGAAGTCCGCGCGGACGTCAACGAGTTCACCGTTCGTTGGGGACCACCCGCCCCGATCGCAGTTGTGACGCCGCCGATGTTGCCGCAACCGGACCACGAGTTGCATGAACTTGCGGCGACCCAGCAGCGGGAATTGAAGACGCTGAAAGAACTGCTGCTAATGCTCGCCACGGATGTCGAGGAGCGCGACACCCGGCAACAGGAACAACTGACGGCGGTGCTACGCAGCTTCCGGAAGTTTGAACGCTACACCCAAGAGCAGTTCGCCGAGACCGACAAGACCCAACAAGTCTTCTACACCGCCATTTTCGACAAACCCCGAACCGAGAAAGTGAAACCATGAACCGATGCCTGATTGCAGTGATCGCGTTGAGCCTCTACGTGCCGCCACTCCGAGCGCAAGAAGCCAAAGAAGCCACCGAACGGACCGAAGACATCGAAGTGCTACGGCGGATTTTGAACAAGTCACTGGGGTTGTATCTAACACCAGTGAGATTCGTCGATGTCACGCAGAAGAATAACCAGCTTGCTCTACCGGTTCCTTTGAGCTTTCCCGCCGGAGACGTTGAAATGGTTGCAAAGCACACGATCGCTCCGTTTGACGGCATCTACTTGAAGGGTCACGGTGTGGTTTTCACGCTGAAAATCCCCACCGGTGCGTCCAGCCCGTTGAACATTGGGAAATCGTTCGGTCTGTCCGAAACCTGTGTGAAGTGTCACAGCCTCGACGTAGTTCCGAAGTCCGCTGTTGAAGCCGCACTTGATGTGAAGGAAGGCAATAAGCCGTACATCGAATGGCTCCGTATCCAAGACGAACTGCGTGGCAAGAAGCCGACGGATGCTCTCCCGCAAGCCACTGATGTCCCCGTCTGCGAACCCGGTAAGCTCACCGCCCGGTTAACGGAGAAGCTGTTCCACAACCAACACCACGTTCGCAACATTCCCGATAGCGAAAGCTTCACCGTCGTCGTGACCTACGAAGGCTATGTCGGTTCCGCACAGAACCGTTTTGAACTATCTGCAACAGACTTAAAAAATGGCATGGCAGAACTTGTTCAATTTGGATTACGCCTTGAGGAAGCACAACAAATCCGACTGGGTGATTTGCACCTGAAAAATGAAAAATATCAAGAAGCTATTGATGCGTATACGTTGGCATTAAATCGTTTCACGAAACCGAAGACTTCGATAACTCTGGGAAAAGTTGGGCAAGCGATGACGTCTGAACAAAAAGCTATGTACGAACAAAAACTACAGGATAAACTTCGCTTAGCATATACAAATTTGAGCACAGCGTATCACAAGCTATATTCCGAGCTGTATCTTACGCCTAAAAAACCTATCGGTACGAGAGCAATGGAACATATGAATAAAGTCAATATTGCTGCTGAAATGGCAACTCGAATGGAGATTCGTATTCAAAACGACTTGCAATCCGAAATGAGTGGTATTGCGGTGCCAGCGAAATTGATCATAAGTTTCAAGCGGTCCGACGTGACCAACAGCTTGGTGGATTTCAAGAAAATCGTGAAGGTGGAGACGATCGGGTTCCCGCCCGCCGATCCGAAACCCACCCCGGCGAAGAAGTAACTACGCCATCTGCAACTTCGGTTGGGAACTCGCCGCGCGGCGAGTTCCCAGCCGGGGCGGGTACATCATCAGCCCCTGAATCACGATGAAGAACATGGCGATGTACAGCGTGGTGAAGAAGCCTTCCGGCGGGCGGCCGTCGGTGAAGTATTGATCGACGAACAGCAAGTTGTGCAGCACGCGGCCCATGAAGGTTTCGCTGCTGTTGAACGCTTGTCCGGCCAGTTCTCGCAGTTGTTCTTCCCAAATCGTAAGCGGGCAACGCCAACCCATCACGGCTTCCAACGCCACGATGCCGATGGCCAGCAAGTGCGTTAGCCGGAACCAACGGTTGCGGCCCCAGTCCCAGCGGAACGTCCCCGCAATCAGAATCAGAAGTTGCCCAAGAACCACATAAGCGACGTAAAGGACGTGCAGTGCCACGACCCCGTCGGCGAGTGTGCCGTACATGAGTTTCGCCCCAAATTCGAGTCACGGAATGCGAAGGAAGAATGAGCAGGCCGTCAAGTATTTCGATCCCGACCTCGCCGCATTTATTCCCGACGGGCAAAAAAACCGGACTGCAACGGACGACAGCCAAGACCACGAGGGTCTTGGCTGTCGTCCGTGTTCTTGTCATTCCGCAATCGCTATCGCGGCGCCGGCTCTTGATATTGCACGTTCACGATCGCTGAATCTGGTGTCGTTGGCACGCCGGTATCGAGGCTGGTCAGGAACTGCTGGGCGACTTGGTAGTTCGGGTCGAGCTGCATGGCCATTTGAATCTGTTGGCGGCCTTCGGGAACGCGGTTGGTATCAACGAGTAGTCGGCCCAAGTTGTATCGCGCTTCGGCTTGGGTCATTACGTTACTTTGCACCAGAGTTTGGAACGCCGTATCCCACTGGTTTTGTTGGGCCTGACAAAAGGCCAGCGTCTTGACGTAAACCCGATTCTGCGGATCGAGTCGAAGAGCCGCTTGACAGGCTTCAATCCCCGCTGCCGAATCGCCGAACTTGTAGTTGACTGCTGCGAGGCGGTGGTGCAGGTCGTGGTCATTCGGGTAGTGCTGAATGGCCGTGCGGAGAGTGGCCACGGTGTTGGCCTTGTCACCCAGTGTGTAGTAAAGCGCAGAAAGGTTGTTGAGCGCTTCCTTGTTCTTCGGATCCTGCTTCAACGCCCGAAGGTACCGTTGCCGGGCGGAGTCGAGGAACTGATCCCGCTCGACGGCGTTTTGCTTCATGGACGCGGCGTCGAACTCGGCGTTGGCGAATTCCACTTCCGCGTCCGGCTTCCAGTCTTGGCCGGCTTTACGCGGGGTTTTCACGACGAGGGGTTCGGACTGCCGGGGCGCTTCCGGGAACTTCTTGGAACTGCCGAAGACTTGCGAAATCATCGACTGCCGACCTTGGGAGTTCGGCATGTCGGTGTTCGGGAGTTTATCCGTGCGGCTGGTCTGACAGCCCGATGTCGTGGCCAGCGTCGTTGTGGCCAGGGCGCCCAGACACAACCACCGTTTCAGTTGCCCAGCCATACGTCAGCCTCCCGGTTTGGGCGGCTGCGCACTTCAGTCCAAGTTTATTGAAACTCGGCGATGAAGCTGGCCGACGCCTCGATCATCAGTTCCCGCGAAAGATGCACGGGTTGCCGTCTATATCGACAGATCGACTGCACAATTTCCAACAAATCGCGACAATCGCTGGCGCGAGGGGTTCGGCCTCGGGTGTAGTAGCGTTCGTACAGGAAATCCACCGCGCCCAAATCGAAGTTCATGCCGAGGCGTTTGCAGTTGGCGGCGAAAATCTTCTCGTACACCTCCCGTTGCGGCGCATGAATCTGGACTTTGTGGCGAATCCGCCGCAAGAACGCATCATCGACCAACTGCTTCGGATCGAGGTTGGTGCTGAAGATGATGAGCTGCTCGAACGGCACCTGAAACTTTTTGCCGCTCGCCACCGTGAGGAAGTCGTGCCGGTCTTCGAGCGGTAAAATCCAGCGGTTGAGCAGTTCCTTCGGCGTGCAAAGCTGCCGCCCGAAGTCGTCGATGAGGAACACACCGCCGTTGGCTTTGAAGTGAATCGGCGCCTGGTAGAACTTCGCCTCTTCGTTGTACTTCAAGTCCAGCATTTCCAGGTTGAGTTCCCCGCCGGTGATGATGACCGGGCGGCGAATCTTCACCCACCGTTGGTCTGTGCTGCCGCTGCTGAGCAACCGCCGCACCGTCGCATCGGCCTCGTCACCGAACTCCGTCGGGGTGTCATCAACGATGTGTAACGACGGGTCGAACACCGTCACGATGTTGTTATCCGCCATGAACGCATGGGGGACATAGATCGACCCGCCCGCCGTGTTCATAAAGTCGCCGATGGCCCGTGCCATCGCGGTCTTGCCGTTGCCAGGGGGGCCGTAGATGAACACCGATCGCCCGCTGATGATGGCCGGCCCGAGCGCCAGAAACATGTCTTCCTTCAGCACGAGATGGCTAAACGGCGCCCGGAGGGATTCCGGGAAACACTGCAACCCCGTCACGGTTTGGCGATAGCATTGCTCGACGTAATCTTCAAGCGGCACGGGGGCCGGGCCGATGTAGGCGCATTGCTTCATGCACGATTCCGCCCGCTTTCGGCCCAGTTCCGTTAGGCTGAAACGATAGCTCACCTCGCCGACGAGATCGCCGCCATCGACCTGGATGCACTTTTCGTCCTTCAAAAACCGCAGCGCGTCCCGAATCACTTTGAACGGCAAACAGAGAAATTGCGCCATGTCGCGGCCGAGTTGTGGGCCTCGAACGTACAGGGTCCGCATCAGTTGATCGCTGAGAAACGACGGCGACAGCCCCGCTTCCTTCGGCGTCTCCGGCGACGTGGGCGCTTCGGGTGCGGGGTTGCCTTCCCAATCAACGACCATCTGCTGACGAGATTGCGGGCCCATAGTGATGAATCCTCAGAAGTAGAATGCGAATGGGCTGCGACGAACTTCGACAGAACAACAATAAGTCACGCTCGGGCCAAAAGCCGGAGAAACGGCGCCGGGCGTCACAAAAGTTGGTGGGAAATTTGTTCACGTTTGGTGACCCCGGTAGGGGTCATGGAGTGTAGCCACGGGTGAAGCGTTTCGCGCAACCCGTGGAAACTGATACCCACAACTCGACTGCCCTGGAGGGGCAGAGGGATTCCTTCGCCCCTCCAGGGCGACTTAGAAATGGGAGTCACTGTCCACGGGTTCCGCTGCGCTTCACCCGTGGCTACATGCCGGTGCCCCTCCAGGGCACAAAGCCAAGAAAGCCTACGTAACTGAACAAAAGCTGACAACAAATCCACCGCCCGCCGCCGAACCGGCTCACTTCTTTCCCTTCGCCCTGGTGATGATGAAAATCGCCACGACGGCTAGCCCCAGTGCCATCAGCACGATGCCGTTTTGCTGCTTGACGGCTTGGGTCCAAAATTCCACGAAGGCGGTCCAATAGCTGGATTGGGCGAAAAGTGTGGTGCTGGGGTGCATGGTGGTGATCCCTGGTGAATGCGGTCCGAAATCCTACTTACACTGTGGCACAAAAAAACGCACGAGGCGCTGAGCCTTGTCGGCCCAGTGCCTCGTGCGTGGGGGGTAGTCCCGACTCAAAGCTTACTGGCGGTTACCGCCTTGGTTACCACCGCTATTACCGCCCTGGTTACCGCCCTGGTTCCCACCCTGGTTAGCGCCTGGCGCTTGCGGCGTGATGTTCGCGGTTGGTGTTTGGCCACCGGCCCCTTGGTTACTTAACCCCGTGCCACCCACCAAGCCGCCTTGGAAGAAGGACTGGTACCCACGAACCGCTGCGGCCGGCCCGGCAACTGGCATCGTTTGATTCGCGGGGTCGATGACCGCCACATCAAAGGTCAGGTTGCGGCCACTAGTCGAAGCGTTCATGTACGTCTGAATCGCTTGGATTCGCTTCCCGTCCAACTCGGAGCGGGTGCGAATGTAGTCGTCCGGTTTCGCGGCGTCGTAGTTGATGTCGCGGGTCGTTTGGAGGCTGAGTTGGCCGTCCACGGGGCGACGACGAGCAATCGTGTCCAGTTTCGCCAGGCCACCGCTGTTGAGTTTTTCCGTGCCGGGTTCAAAGTCCCCGTTGAAGATCGTCTGGTCGATGATCTTGCCGTTCAGGACGTGGGTTGCGAACGGCGCGATCACCGCTTCCCGTGCTTGGAAACTGTACCGTTCGGGCCAGCAAGGATCGACTTTGGTGTCGTAGCGGTTCTGAATACCGGGCCGGTCGCCCGAGACGCAGCCGACGGAACCGAAGCCACTGACCACTACCGCGACGGCCGAAGCCGCCTTTAAGATCCGGGTCATCTCGACTCTCCTCCGTGAGGGCCATCGGGGCATCCTGCCCGTCGGCCGGTTATCCACCCTTAGAAAGCAAGCCCTTCTGAATCTGGATCGCCGCGGGGCCGACCAGAACCACGAAAATGGCGGGGAAGATGAACAGCACCAGCGGGAAGATGAGCTTCACCGCAGTTGCTGCTGCCTTTTCTTCGGCGATTTGACGCCGCCGAGTTCGCATCGAATCCGATTGAACTCGTAACGCTTGCGCAATACTCGACCCGAAGCGGTCGGCTTGGATCAGAATTGCGGCCAAACTCTTCACGTCATCCACCCCAGTCCGCACGCCGAGGTCGTGCAGCACTTCGCGCCGCGGCCGACCCATTTGTAATTGCAAGTTGGACAGCGCGAGTTCCTCCGTCATCACCTTGGCGTGTCCTTTCATTTCGTCCGTCACCTTCCGCAACCCGGCATCAAGACCTAGCCCGGATTCGACACACACGACCAACAAGTCGAGCGCGTCGGGCAAGGTGAGGAAAATCTCCATTTGGCGTTGGCTCTTCAGGTGATTGAGTGCAATCACCGGGAAGTACAAGCCAAATCCGAGACCACCTGCCATCAACAGCAACCCCTTCGAGGAGAAGCCGAACATCAGCCACACCCCGAAGACGATCGGCACGGACAGTGCCAGAAACACAGCCCGGACCCCGAGGAACACCGCCGGTGCGGCTTCGCTACGGAAGCCGGCATTCGCCAACTTCACCTTCAGGCCGTCTTTCTCCAGATCCGACTTCGGCTCCATCGCCTTGCCGAAGCTGGAAATCATGTCCTTCAGGCCCGCGAACCGCTGGCGCGAATCTTGTTGCGCGAGTTCCAGTTCCATCAGCGACTTCGGCCGGCCGATCCGTTCGAGCCGGTCTTCGGCGTGGCTGTTCCGTTTGGAAATCAGCGTCATGAGCCAAAACGCGGCGGCCATGATCCCGATGAAAACCACAACGGGTAACACGGTTTCAGCCGAAATAATTGCGAGCAAATCCACGGTAGTCTCCCCTTCGGTGTCTTCTCAGTGTGTCAATCCGCTGCGTCTGTCTGCTTCCCTTCCCGTCTATTTCTGTCACTCGATTCCCGCATCACACCTTGATGTCAATGATCTTCTGGATCGAGTACGCGCCGATCAACATCAGGAAGACGGCCCCGAAGGACATCTTGATGCCCATCGGGTCGGTCCAGAGTAGCTTGATGTAGTCCGGCTTCATCCAGAGCATCAGCAAGAACAAGCAGATCGGTAACGCAATCAGCACGATCCCGGACAACCGGCCTTCCGCCGTCAGCGCTCGGACCTGGCCGAGGATCTTGTACCGTTCGCGGATCACGTAGCCGATCCGGTCGAGGATTTCCGCCAAGTCGCCGCCCGTTTGCCGTTGGATGGCCACACTGGTGACGAAGAACTTGAGGTCGAGGTTGGGCATCCGCTCGCACATGTTCTTGAGGGCTTCTTCCAGGGCGATGCCGAGGTTTTGTTCTTCATAAACCCGCCCGAATTCCTTCGCTATCGGTTGGGGCATTTCTTCCGCAACCACGTGCATCCCGGCGGCCAAGGAGTGGCCCGCTCGTAACGCCCGTGCCACCAGTTCCATTGCTTCCGGGAGTTGGCCCGCGAACGCTTTCATCCGGGCACCCCGCTTGTAGTACAGCCACACGAACGGGGCGGTGAAACTCGCAATCGCCAGCACCGGGGCGACGTAGACGTTCACCATCAGCAGCCCGGCTAGTCCCCCGATGAACGCGATAATCAGGCCCATGCCGAACAACGCACTCGGCTTCATGTTGGCGTCGGCTTGCTCGATCACCCGCGTCAGGTTGAGAAACTCGGGCGTGAGTTTATCGAGGATGTTTTGTTTATCGACCGACGACAACGCCTGCTTCAGCAGCATGTCGGCGGACGAGTCCTTCCGGGAGTTCCGGCCTACGAGCAAGTCCAGCCGTTCGGACGCACGCCCGTCTTCCCGACGGTTACTCAGGAAGAAGATGATCGCCAAGGCCATGCCTGCGACCAGGACACCGATCATGAGGGAAAGTAGGACCGGACTCATAGGAAGTACCTTCAGGGTGGTTCGCTCGTCGGCGCAGGCTACGATCAGCCCGAACAGCCGCATCAACGCCCTTCCTTGGGCGGGGTGGTTATTGGTGTTGAGTTAGAGTTCACAGGCCACGACCGCTGCCCAAGGGTGCGCGCCGTTCGGGTACAACGTTAATCCCTGGCGAGGATTCGTTCCGCAAACATATTCGAGGGCAACTTAATCCCTTTCTGTTCGAGCCGGGGCACGAACGTCGGTCGCACCCCGGTCGCTTCAAACTGGCCGTAGCACCGGCCGTTTTGGTCCACGCCCAGTTGCTTGTACCGGAACACTTCCTGCATGATGATGATGTCCTGCTCCATGTTCATCACTTCCGTGATGCTCGTCATCTTGCGCGGCCCGCCTTGCAGCCGGTTCACTTGAATCACGAGGTCCACGGCGGAGGCAATCTGTTGTCGCATCGCCTTGATCGGCAATTCGGCACCGGCCATCATAATCATGGTCTCTAACCGCGCGAGGGCGTCGCGTGGGCTGTTACTGTGCAACGTCGTCATGGACCCGGCGTGACCCGTGTTCATGGCTTGCAACATGTCCATTGCCTCGCCGCCCCGGCACTCGCCGACGATGATCCGGTCGGGCCGCATCCGCAAGGCGTTCTTCACGAGGTCGCGGGTACTCACGGCCCCTTTGCCTTCAATGTTGGGCGGCCGCGTTTCCAACCGGACCACGTGGTCTTGTTGAATCTGCAATTCCGCCGCGTCTTCGATTGTCACGAGCCGTTCGTCACCAGGGATGAACGCGGACAGTGTGTTCAGGAGCGTCGTTTTCCCGGAGCCGGTACCGCCGCTAATCACGATGTTCATCCGCGCTTTAATGGCCCCTTCCAGGAGCATCGCCATTTCCGGCGTGAACGCTTTATAGCTCAACAGGTCTTCCAGTTTCAGCGGGTTCGCCCCGAACCGCCGGATGCTCAAGCTCGCGCCGTCCAGGGCGATCGGCGGGATGACCGCGTTCACCCGCGAGCCGTCTGGCAAGCGCGCGTCGCACAGTGGGCTAGTTTCATCGACCCGCCGCCCGACCTTCGACACGATCCGGTCGATGATCTGCAACAAGTGGTCGTTGTCCCGGAACAACACTTCGGACTTTTCGATCTTGCCCCGGCGTTCGACGTAAATCTTCTTCGGTCCGTTGACCATGATTTCGCTAACCGTTGGATCCTTCAGCAACGGCTCCAGTGGCCCGAAGCCGAGGGTCTCATCAAGGATTTCCTCGATGAGTTTTTCCCGCTCAATCCGGTTGAGCAACGGGTTTTCGGTGTCACACAGGTGTTCGATGGCGCGGCGAATGTCTCGCCGCATACTGTCGCTGGACAGATCCTTCACCCGGCTCAAGTCGAGTCGCTCGACGAGCTTGGAGTGGATCTGCCGCTTCAGATCTTCAAAGTTCTTGCCGTTGCCACTCGTGCCGCCGAAGCTCGGACTCGACAGCCGGGACAACCCGCTGTTCGAGCCTTGATTGCTCAGGCTGTTCAGCTTCGAGATTCCTTGTTGCAACCGTGACATTCATCCGTCCTCATGCTGAATCGTCGTGATGGTCGTCAAGAGCGTGGCGGCGGCCCGGTCCGGGTTATCGCCGCCCGAACAGCCAACCGCCTTTGGTCTTCATCTCGGTCGAAGACCCCACGGCCGGCTTGCCACAAATGTCCTGCGCCAACGCTTGAATCGCCTGTTGGGCACGACTCTTGGGGTTGTGCAGAACCAGCGGAGCGCCCGCGACACGGGCGGCGATCATCGCTTTGGAATCGTTCGGAATCTGCCAGTAAATTGGCTTGCCGATGACTTCCTCCGCTTTCTTCAAACTGATCCCTTCTTCGACCGACTCCGACCCGACCCGGTTGATGACAACCCGAATCTTCTCCGCGAGGTTTTCTTCGCTGCTCATGCAGTGAATGATTCGCACCACGTTGCGGAGGCTGCTCAGTTCCAGTTGGGCGGTCAGCAAGATCATGTCGGCCATCCGCAGCGCCATGAGGTCCGTCGGCAACAACGACTTGCTCAGGTCAATAATCAAGTGCGAGTAGCTGATTTTCAGCAGGTTCAGCACTCGCTCGACGTGCCCTTCGTGGATGACGCCGATGTCGTTGATTTCGAGCGGGTGGCGAAGAATCGCTAGCTTGGAGGCTTCGTGTTTCACCATCGCCCGTCGCAGGAAGCTCATGTCCAGCCGTTCGATGTTCCGGGCCAGGTCCGCGATACTGATGTTCTCCATGCCGTTGACTTCGAGGGCGATGTCGGCATCACCCAACGCCAAGTCGAGGTCAATCAGTGCCACGCCGTTGCCGGCGTCCGGGGCCATCATCGCCATCGTTGCGGCGAGGTTGACGGCGAGACTCGTGGTGCCCACGCCCCCTCGGGAGCCGAGAATCGCCACCATCGTGGAGCTATTCTGTTGGCGGGTGACCACGCCGTTCGCGTTCGTGGTACTGCCGCTGTCTTGCCCCCCGTTCTCGCCGAGTGCCCGCCGCAGGGCGGCTAGCATGTCTTCGAGGCCGACGGGGTGCGTCAGGAAGTATTTTGCGCCCCGCTGCAACGATTGCAGCAACGCTTGGTGGTCGTGACTGATGGTCAGGATCGGCAATCGGGGGTGTTTGTCCGAAAGCTGCCCGATCATGTGCAAGGCCCGGGCCTTGTCCGCATCCAAGGCCACGATCGCAAGATCGGGTATGGGGTTGGATTGTTGAATCACATCCGGGAAGTAGTCGTAGCGGGCACATTCCGCTTCCAGCCAGACGAAATCGACTCCGAGCAACAGTGTGCGGAGGGATTCGCGGGTGGATTCGGAAGGGTCTACGATTGCGATGCGTTGCATGCTCGCCGCCGAAGGTCAGGTTGATCCGCCGAGTTCCCATCCTTAGGAGCGGCAGGCATAGTCAACCGGCCTCCATAACAAGAGGCCGGGGTCGGGACATTACTGCGGTTTGATCGGGTCGTCGCGGCGACAAGGGCCGCTTCCTCGTGGTCGCGGCTGACTGTGTTCGCGGGAACCGTCTCAACGATTACTGTTGGCCCGAACCCGGTACTGGTACCGGAATTTGGCTCGGGTCAACTGTTGGCACTGGAACCGTTTCCAGTGTTCCACCCGCCGGTACGACCGGCTGTTGGGTGGGGGTCATCGCCGGGGCGGCAGGGGCGGTGGCCACTGGCATTCCCCACGTTGCCCCTGTGGCCGGGGCGACAGTGTTCGCACACCCTGGGATGGCTCGCCCGTCAGCCCCGATGCAGGGAAACTGCGACGCGGAGCGGTCGTTCTTGTAAGCCGGAACATATTTTCCGTTAACCCACGGCTGCCGCTGTCCGCGTGGTGCCTCAATTAAGCTTTCCAAGAATAGTTCATAATCGTCGGGCGTGCGGGTTTCTTTCCCAGGAACTCGCAACGGCACCTGGTTACAACCCATCGCATCAACCAACCGTGGGGTCACGAGGATGATGAGTTCCGTTTCGCGTTCCTCGTAGGAGATGCTGCTAAAGGCAGCTCCCAGAATCGGCATGTCACCCAGGTACGGGACTTTTTGAACGGAGCCTTGAACCTGGGTTTCCAGTAGCCCGCCGATGGCGTAGGTCTGGCCTGATTCCAACACGACCGAAGATCGTGCCGAGGATTCGTTAAAGCCCGGTGTGAAGCCGAACGAGGTGGTCACACCCCGCCCCGCGTTCACGGTCCGAATGAGCGGAACAACTTCCAACGCGATCTTGCCGTTGCCGAACACGATGGGAAGCACTTCCAGCGTCGTGCCGACATCTTTCAGTTCCGCACCCGGTCCGTTGATCCCGGACGCCGCACCGAGAATCGCTTGTTGACCACCGGCCCGGAGAATCGCGGGGCGGCCAGTCTGGGTGATGACGCGGGGTTCCGAAAGGAACTTCGCCACACCCTCCGTTCGCAAGGCCCGCAAGGCCCCGAGGGTACTGGCCGGTACGATGCCCAACACGAGGTTGGCCCCCGCTCCGGGAGTAATCGGTGGGGTTGCAAAAGCCCCACCAAAACTATTGGTCGCCGCGTTCGAGGTCGCCAAGCCACCGAGTACGCTGCTGAACCCCGCCGTCTTGCCGCTGATCCCGAAACTGAAGTTTCGCTCGCGGAGTTCGGTGCGGTCCACTTGAGCAATGGTGCAGTCAATCTGCACGTGCTGCGCGCCACCGAGTTGGAGTGCGTTGATGACGTTGTTGATGTTGCCACCAACCGCACTACTTGCGATCCGGAGCACGGTGTCCGAATCGTTCGGCTGGTTCACGTACCCAGTCAGAATGATTACGTTGCCGACGCCGGGGATGATTTCCACGTTCGCCGTTGGCACACTTTGCCGGATCACCTTGCGAAGCAACTCGTAATCGGGTTGCACGATGATGTCATACGACACCGAGGTTTTGTCGTTGAACGTCACCTTGAGGCTGGTCAACCCCGCTTGCTTCCCGGTGAGTAAGAGAACCCGCGGGTCTTTTGGGTCGTTTCGGACCAGTGCGACGTCTTCGTTGCGCTGGATCAATTCAACCGGAAGGCGGTCGCCCGACTTCAAGTCGAGTCGAACCAGTCCTCCGAGTGGGACGAGCAGCGCGCCCGTCTTGTCGATTTTGACATCGGCAGTGGGAATAGCCGGTTGGGCGAGAACTGCCCCGCCGCCTGTCATCCCAGCCAGAACGGCCAGCCCCGCAAGCATGCGGTGGCGGGCAAACGATGTTAGGCGCATCCTTACACCTCTCCTCGCGTTAAGCCGACGGGCATAGCGCCCGCCTTGAATCCGTTACGATCAACCCTGCGAATCGCATGAACGACTCGCAGTTTTGGCTTCCCCGATGGTCAGTCGGTTCGGCCGTTCGGCCGGGTGAAGTGAAGGAGCACTCCTCTTCACCCGTGGGACGATGACGGCACGGTCGCTCAGCGTCAATCAAATCGCTTCGCCGATCTTCTCGCCGTCTTTCTTGCCTTCCTTGCCCGGCTTCTTGTCGCCGGGCTTGGCTTCGGTGTCAGACTTGTCGTCTGGCTTTGTGTCTTCCGTTTTCGCCGGGGCAGGCACCTTGTCCGGGCGGCTGTCGAACGCCACTTCCCCGAGAAGCTTGAACTCACCGTTCGGCAACTTCTGGTAGCGGAACTTCTTCACGCCGTTCGGCGATTGTTGCAACACGTCGTGGAACACCGGCGGTGCTTCGGACACCTTGGGCTTCTCGGGCACCAGTGTGTTTTCCTTCGGCGGAGCGTCCGAATCCGGCGCCGGCTTGCGGGGTTCCACTTTGTCGGTCGGCTTAGGGCCGATGAAGCTCTGGGGAACCATTTGGTTCTGAGTCAGTTCCTTCAGGAGGTACTGGTTGTAGAATTCGCGGATGTCGCGGACGCCGTTTGCTGGTACAGGTTTGGCGAACTCGATCATCTCGAACTGCGTGTCGATCACGTCTCTGGTCAGCATCGTTCCTGCGGGAATATCGACTTTCGCCACCACGAGCTTGACGGCCGCTTCTGCCGGCGGTTTCTTAGGACCACCTTGGTCGCCGCCGCCGTCACCGGAGTCGTCGTCGGTCGGTTTGTCCGACAGCAACGCCAGCAGTTGGGCTTCGGTATACTTGTGTTTGACTTCGGGTGCGTCGGTGTTGTTTCGCAACACCAGTCGCATGTTGCAGCCGCGTGCCGAAGCCCCGTGTAGGAGTTCCGCTTCCTCAGGGGTCACGGCAAAAGAAACCATGCTGATGGTCGGTGTCGCAGGGTTTTCGGTTTGCAATTGGGCTTGGCTATCCACTGCGAGAACCAACATGTCCACCATGAAGGTCACCACTTTCGCCGCACCGTTGTTCCGGCGCAGCGGGATCGCGGCGAGGATATCGACTTTGACGCCCGGCTTGACGAAGCCCGCCACCCCTTGTTCCAGGGTGCAGCCGATCGCCACCATGTTCTTGCCCGGCGGCGGGTTCATAGACGCATACTTCGTCACGTCGAGCGGGTTGAACGATTCACCTTTCCGCAAGGTTCGGGTGACGCGCTTGTCCGCGAGTTCTTCCTTCGTCGCAATGTACTGGGGTGGCACGGTGTCTTTGGTGAATTCCTTCACCTCGACGTAGGTGTCAATTTCTTCTTTCTTCAGTTGGGTTCCAACTGAGAGATCCTTGGAGGCCACGAGGACCTGGATCTTCTCTTCGTCCTTCTTGTTCCCCGCGCTCATGGTTGAGGTCAGGAAAGCAGCCACGAGGCCACAGCCGACGGCAACCGCGACAAGGATGATGTTCTTTTGCTTCATAGCAGCCACCCCTCAAGGGAATACGGAGTCACAGTGCGGCTTGTGGCCGCCGGTCCAGTTTGGCATCCGCAGGTTCCCGGCCGTCACGAGGGGGTGTGACGACCATTTGCCTGCCGATCGCCGCCAGATCGCTGGCGGACTTTTCGGGTACCCAACGTGCCGGACCGTGTCGCACCTGGGGCCAATTCAACTCGAGCTATCAGGGGCACCCCGAAACGGGTGGGTCAGGCTGCCCGATCCGGTTTCTCACCGGCTGGTTCCGAATAACTGGACACTGTCGCGGATTCGGACGGTCAACCCTAGAACGCGATTATCGGTTCGCAAGGGCTGGCCGAGTTGAATCCTCTTTTCTGGCCTTACCTCGTATCCGACTTGTAGCACTCTGCACAAGAACTTGATTCGACCGAAAGCCCGCCAAAGCTTCAACTTTTCCGAACATGCCGACCGTAACGAAGTTTTCCAGTTTAACTCATCGTCGGATTAGTTGATGGCGAGAGGAGCGAAGAAGTGGAATGTGCCAGAGTTTAGAGGGTGTGAGAGTGGAGAGTGGGAGTGTCGGCAGAAGCCGTCTTCACTCTCTACTCTCCACACTCACACCCTCAAAAATCAGCCGGCGACGAAGAACGAGTACCACAGGTAACCGATGAAGCCGACGCACAGGGGCACGCCGTAGGGCAGCCGCCACCAGTCTTTCCGGCGCGAGTTTGCACGGGCGGCGGCTTTGCCGGGGCCGGCGGTCACCATCACTTGCAAGTCCGTGAGGATTTCCCGGAAATTGGTCAAGTTTTTGTAGAACTGCCGACGCATCGCCATAATCACCAAGCCGAACACGCCGCCGACCATCACACCGATGGCGAACGACCACCACAAGGTCCACGCCCCGACCGAGAAGCCAAAGTACATGCACAGCCAAGAGCCGAAGCCCATCGTCATTTTCACGTCGCCTTGTCCCATCCCGCCGATGAACAGCGCGGGGAACAGGAACGCAAAGCCCAGGACCGTACCACCCAGCGCCGCGCCGATGCCGCCGAACTGGTCACTAGTCAAACCGGGGATGCTCATGATTCCGAAATCGTGCAGCGCCCCGATGTACCAGCCGCTGAGCACGAGCGAAAGCGTACACCAGTTCGGGACTTTGAAGGCGTACCCGTCAATGAACGCCGCGACCAACATGCCCACGCAGATGATGGCGATAGGGCCAAGGTTAATGTTCACATCGTTGATGGTCAGATACCAACCGAACTGGGCCACCATTGCGGACGCCAGCCAGGCGGCGGCAACCCAGAGCAGCGCGATTACGGGGATCCGGGCCAGGCCGACGAGAAACTCGCGGTCGATTCCCAGGTCATCGACGGGAACCGTGGGAGTTACCAGTGGGGTGACCAGTGACGGCGCTGGGGCCGTCGTCAATTCATTCGCCATAACAGGGGAACCTCGCGTTGAGAAGGGGCAGCGGATGGGTCAACCGTAGAACGCAGACAACGGATGTGCCAGAAACAACTGAAGCCGAGCCGGAAAAACGGCTCGGCTTCAAGATTTTGTGTTGCGTCAACCGGCGAGCACAAGGCCCGCGTCAGGCTCAGCTCGAGGCTGGCTTGATGGCGGAACCGACTGCCGAGAACGTTGCGCTCGAGTTGGTACCGATGGCGGTCACCGCGGCGATGCACACCACGATAATGAGGGCCAACATCACAGCGTACTCGACTGCGGTCGGGCCGTCTTCTTTTTTGATGAATTCAACGACGTTCTTTACGATCTTGTTCATAGCTAACTCCAAACAGGGTGTGAAAAAAAATACCGGGTCGATCCGTTTTGAGCCGTGTCACGATGAAGGTGTCACACGCCTCGGGTACTGCTGGGCCAATCAGGACGATGAACTTTTGAGAGCACTTGTAATAATTTGCGAATTGAAATTACTTGCCGTGTTCTGGCCGATCGCCGTGACCGCAATGAAGCAGACCACAATAATCAGGGCCAACATCACGGCGTACTCAACGGCCGTCGCTCCATCCTCCTGCTTGATGAACTCCACGATCCTTCTTGTGATCGGGGCGAGCATGGGAAAACCTCTTACTGTTACTGAGGGTGACGGCTGGTTCTTCGCTTCGCATCTCGCGTCGTCGAAGGGCACCAGCGGTTCACTCACGACGGAACCTTAGATCGCCGTTGCAGGCAGTCAAACCGCCACGGCGAGAAAAAGTCTTACGACCCGTGTGAACTGCCAACGGGCGTCGGGAAACTCGACAACGACCCGAAACGGTTGAGTACAGGTGAGAAAGCGGCGTGAAAGCGTGGGGACTGAAAGCGGAAAAGTGTGCGTGGGGCGGAAGAGGATGGCTAGGCTGATCGGAAGTTGGGGTTTGCGGTTATTGGTCCATTCCGGTTTTGGTGCAGTGCGGAGGGTACCTGGGGTGTCGCTGCGCTCAACTCCAGGCTAATCGTTGACATCCCTAACCGGGATGCCTCAGGTTGATTTTATCCCGAAGGGATTGCCGCCATTAGCCTGGGGT
>JAYVXO010000017.1:0-25276 GCA_043785105.1 Fimbriiglobus sp. | reverse complement strand
CGATGCATCCGTGCGCTCCGGTCTGAGTTTGCCAGCCTTACCCCAGCCGTTTACCAAGCCGCCCAGATTCCAACAACATCAATCAACACGGCCTAGTGTGCCCAGAGGACACCGATAACATTAGGAGCCGCATTACCACGGACACCCCAAGCGGATTTCTACCCATCGCCGAGTTGTACACCGCATTGTTCAAGATCATCGGAACGACATTCGCTGACCCTGGCACTGACCAAGAACGCAATCGTGGAGGCAAACTGCACGAGATGGTGTGCAAAAGCCTTGACGGTCCAAAGTGGGCTGACAACGGGCAGTTTCCTGACATCAAAGAACAAATGCTTGAAGTGAAGCTCCAAACCTCACCAACAATTGACTTGGGACTGGTGACTCCTGATAGCCAAGAACCCATCGCCGGCTTACCGGAATTCTTGCACAACGACGTTCGGTATGCAGTGTTTTACGCTGAGACCGACTCCCACGTCGTTCGTGTCAATCACGTCATTCTCAGTACGGGCAAGGAGTTCTTCAAGTTCTTCCAACGGTTTGGCGGGAAGGTCACGAACAACAAACTACAGATTCCTCTGCCAAGGGATTTCTTCGCGTAACCCGAACACCTGCCAGACGAGTGCATTGAGCTTACGTTCGACCTCATCAGTGATACCGTTCTTCAGCACCAACCGAACCTCATCAACAATAGCCGAGGATTTCTTCAGGTCGGGCAATGGGAACTTCGCAACGTACTGCGTCATGAAGCGGCGACGGCCAGCGTACAACTTGTTGTGAAACACGGTGTCGTAGAACTTTGTGATGAACGTGGAGTTAGCAACGGCTAGCATCAACAATAGCCAGTCCGGATCGATGTCATCGAGTAATGTGATCCAATAACAATCCCCGTTTATTACTGCTCCGCTATCCTCAAAGAAGAACCGGGGATGTTCAGAAATATCAGGGTAAGCAATCTTCGGCTTGTCCCAATCTTCTGGGTTGTGTGGAACCCAAATCTCATACCACTCTCGCCCGCCCTCGATGACGTAGGTTCTGCGAGTAAGCCGCTCCCGGTGGCTTTCGAGATAGGCCGCACCCATTGGAAATTTCTTCAGGTCAACAGGGAACCGCTTTCCATTCTCGGAGGCGTGGGGGTACAGGACTTGCCTCTCGGCCTGGTGTGCTTTCCATCTTTCAGCGACATGGTGCGTCAGCAAGGGGCGTAATAGCCGTTTCTCCGGCTTCTGCTCGCTTGAAACCGCATCCCAATCGGCACGAATAAACACCTCATCGGCGGTGGTTTTGATTCCCACCCGTACTTTGCCGAGGTCGCCAAAGGTATAGGCTTGGTGCTTCCGGATAGTGACCAGCCACGCATCCGATTCCACCGAAGCCAGCGACCATGTGTCGGCATCCGTGGCGAGCTTGCCTCGTTCAATGCAGAACGAACCCTTGGGTGTTTCGATGACCCCGACCAGATCGTCACGAAGAGCCTGAAGGGGCGACTTGCTCTTGATAGCAGAACCGTTCACGCCATCGCGGTAGGCGTAGATTCGGTGAAAGGTGCAATCGCTTTTCTTCGTGCGGCCTTTGCGTCCGACGAGGATCACCGGGAGGACAGCCGCGACGAACAGCTTGGTATCACCAAGGTCGTAGATGGCGTCGAGGTCGAAGTCTGCCGAGAACAGATCTCGCAGGGATCCACCAGACTTGATTGTCAAGAACCGATTCGAGGTCAACAGGCCAAGTATGCCACCTGGTTTTAGAACATCGGCCATACATTTGGCAAATGCGTGGTAAAGGTCAACCCTTCCCGTCAGTCCGAACTTCTTTGCTAGTTCCTTGGCCACCTTCGCACCCATGACTTGCGTGCGGACATAGGGCGGGTTCGCAATCACGATGTCGTAGCGCGGCGGAATCTCCTCTGCGAACAAGCCGTCATCGGTTTGGAACAATCCCTCTTCGGCAAGAAAGTCGCGATTGTGGAGAGTGAATTCGGAGACACCGAGGTGTTCGATGTTTGCGGCAGCCAGTTTAATCGCAGTGGGGTCAGTCTCGTACCCTTCGAGAATCAACTGGCTGCGAATCGTATTTGGCATCGCTTCGGCAATCGCTTTTAGCAGACCGCCATCACCACAGGCAGGATCGAGAACGCAGATTTGGCCAGTGAGCTTTCCCATCGCAGCAACAGTCACGTCGGCAAGGAATGAAGCGAGGTCATTGGGTGTATAATGGACGCCGTTATGCTTGGTCTGATCGTGCTTTGTTTTTCTAGCCTGCATCATTGACTCGCAAAGAAGTGGTCCGTCTGTTGTTGACTATAAGTAACAGGTAGCTCGGAGTCAATGTCTCCAAGTTCTCAGACCACTTTCCGCTAACCAAACCCAAGATTGGAACACACACGCACCGAGGATCATTCCCCCGCTGTCGGCTGGGTTAACGGTGCTAGTCCGTTGCGGGTGGTGGTGAGGATTCTTGCGTATTGGCAGAGCATGAAGAGGGCGAGGGCGAGGAGCATGAGTCCGAGGGTGGCGATGGTGTACCAACCGTCGTTGGGTATCGCGTCGTAGTTGAAGTTGCGTTCGGGGACACCCGGCACTGAAGTGGCTTGGCCGTTGCGACGGAGTAACATCACGAGTGAGATTGCGGTAAGGCTGACGGCGACGGCGCCGATCACCAGACTGGCGGCGGTTGCGAAGAGGAACCGCGTGACGGAGCGGGTAAGGTTGGGTCCGCCGAGTTCCGATAGGACGCGGAACCAGACGAAGAGAATCCCGAACTCGAAAACGATTCCCACGATCCAGGTTAAGTGGCCGATTTGTACCAAGGCTTTCATCAGGGGTGTCGTGTCGGCGGACGGAAGTGCCAACACCCACGGCACGCAGGCGATCGAATAGCCGAGCGCCCGCATCAAGACCGCGTATCGGGACGCGGTGATCCAGCCCGAGGAATCGACGGCTTTCGCCATCGCTTCGCACCGCTGATATCCCAACCACTTGACCACAGTTTGGGCTGTGACCAACGCCAGATCAAACACCCAGACCGCGAGTAACACCCGACCCAGATTACCCGGATCGCGTTCAATCATTTTCGCCGGACCGACTGACCAAATCCAGATTCCATACGCAGTCAGAACGCTGGCCAGTTGCACGACCACGAGACTCAAGCCGATCATCAGCAGTCGGATTCCGCTACGGGCTTGGGCGGCAACCGCTGGGGTGAGAAATGGGGATTCTTCACCGCTGCATTCAATCGGGTGTTGTTGACGGGGAACGCGGATTTGTTCGCCACAGCCGTGACAGCTTAACACCGTCCCACCCGTGGCGCGGGAGGCTCGAAAGCCAGTGCCACAAGTGGGACAGCAAAATCGGACTGTCACGGGAAGTGCGTCCAACATCGACAATTCACCTTGAAAGATGGACTACGCGGGTTCGTTTTCGTCGAGCCACTGACGAATCGCCTGACGGCCACTGCCCACGAGTCGAACATAAACGAACCAGAGGACTAGCCCCACAACAATGGCAATTGCCGGTGCGATGATCGACTTGTGTTCGCCGGCTTTGTTTATGTTTGGCGTAACATGTTCGGCTATCAAGCGGTTGATGTCCGACGAGTACAAGCTGTGGGCATAACTGCACAAACCAAACACAATGAACACGAATGCGGCTAACAAAAGCACTCGTGTCCCACGGCCTGCTAATCGGGAATGATGCAAGCTGGCGCCGATTCGACCGAGTCCGATGACAAAGAACAATTCGGCAACCGGAGCACACACCGCTGCGAGTGCAAGCCCGCCGCGTTGGATCATCCCCACAGGTTCGTCAGCCATTAACATGGCAGGCGGCATCAATCCGGAGGTGCGAACCTGTTCAGCGGTCATCGCGCTGTACGCAATCAACCCCCCGACTGTGAGAAGTGTTGCCAGAGCGGACGCCAATAACAGGCCCTTGGCATACGAGGTTCGTGGCGCGTTGGCGGTGCCGAATCGACCGAGTGTGAGGCAGAGTAGACCCAGAATCAACGGGACTAGCCCGGCAGCGGCGAAGATTTCCGTGACCGAACTGATCTCTTCTTGTTGTGCAAATCCAGGGGTCTTGTCTGGCAGTTTCACACCAAAGTGCGTTGCAATCAGCAAGCCCGAAATCGCCAGGATCGCAATGAGGAACAGGAAGTAGGCAAATTGCACCCACAGCAGTCCCCGTCGGCTCCGGCGCCAAGCGCGTGATTGGCCATCCACTGAGTTCCCTTTCGCGGCCTTGTTAGGCTTGGTGAAGGGGTCGGCGGGTTTGCGTCCTTCGGGAACGCCGAAACCCGGTGGGGGCAATCGCCCTGGGGCCGCCCGACGCGCATCGTGCGTCGGCGCGGCGTCCGGGACCATCCCGAACGACGATGACCGACGGGCATCATCGGGCAGTGATGACCCGCGACCAACCTCGGCAGTTGGTGGACGATTCATTGCGGGGGACTTAAACGGCGTTTCGTGCGTGGACCGATGCGGTTCCGGAGGAATCATCGACTCCGGTTCGGCGGCCATGCCAGATTCGGCTGGGATGGCTAACACGGTTCCGCACGTGGGGCACTTGCCCCGTTTACCACCCGCGTCGTCGGGTGCGTGGAGAACGCCTTGGCATTTGGGGCAAGTGACCTTGATCGGCATAAACGACCTCAGGGCCAGAAATCGGAATCGGTGCGAGTCGCAACCGGCATTAATCGCCTAGTCTAGCGGGTTATTCGTGGTGTGCCACAAATCCTTGATTGTCACGACCAGAATCTTCACGGTGCTGACCGAATTATCGGGGTGACGGCCGCTCCCAAGTGGGGTCATAGTCGAGCGAGAAAATCTGCTGGATCGCTTCCGCCCGGTGCGAAGGTTGCTCTTTCAACACGGCTAGTGCGCGCTGAATCTTGGCTAAGCGTGGATCGTTCATCACACTCGTCCCGCTCTCACCACGATCAATCCGGTCCAAAAAAGCAGCGATATCCAAGAGGCGACACCGGGCTTCGAGAAAATAGGCGTCGAGTGCAGTGGGGGCTGGCAGTGGCGTCATGACGATTTCTGGGGCTGAGGGAGGGCAAATTTTGTGCGGAGTTCGAGCGACACCAATTCATTCAAACTGCCACTGCGGAAGCCGTCCAGATCGAGGGTGACAAATTTGAACCCCAGTTGTTTGAACCGGCTGTGCAACAGCGTTCGTAACGGGTCGGTTGCGAACCGGGCGATTTCGGTGGTTGGCACTTCAATGCGGGCGAGGTCACCGTCATGGTAGCGGACCCGGCACTCACGCAAGCCGTGGCTTCGTAGAAATGCCTCGGCGTGTTCAATGCGAAGGGTGCGTTCCGGCGTCACCGCAAGTCCGGGTGCCAACCGACTGGACAAACACGGCGACGCAGGCTTGTCCCAGGCTTGCAATCCCCACGATTTCGCCACGGCACGGACATCCGCTTTCGTGAAACCAGCTTCTTGAAGGGGGTGGCGAACTTGATGTTCGGAAGCGGCTGTTAACCCCGGCCGATAGTCGCCGAGGTCGTCCAGATTCGCACCGCTGCACATCACCGGCACGCCCAGTTCGGGGAGTAACGTTTCGATGCGATCGTACAGTTCACTTTTGCAGTAGTAACATCGGGAGCCGTCGTTTTTGAGGTAGTCCGGGTTGTCGAATTCTTGCGTCGAAACGAGGACGTGCCGAATGCCGATGAGCTTTGCTAACTCCTTCGCCTCGGCAATCTCACTGCGTGGGACGCTGGCACTGTCCGCCGTGACCGCAATGGCTTTTTCGCCGAGCGCTAGAAACGCGGCAGCAGCGACCACCGTGCTATCCACTCCGCCACTGAACGCGACCGCCACGCCGGGAAACTCACGCAAAATCGCAACCAGCCGATCCCGTTTCAGGAGCAGGTCCGGGGTAAGGGTCTTCGATAGTGTCGGGGGTACAGTGTCCATTGAACAGTATTGTAGTCACGCTCCGTTCCTACAACACGTCGATTTTTGTCGGTTGGACCGCGATGGCAAATTGTTCGCGCAACAATTGCGTGATTGGCCCTTGAAGTCCGTTGCCGATTGCGTGTTGGTCGATGGAGATGATTGCCATGATCCCTGCCGAGGAGCTGGCCAGAAAGGACTCGTCGGCTAGCACGATTTCTTGCACAGTCAGTGGTTCTTCGACAACGTCGCAGCCTGCATTTTCCGCGAGAGATTTCACATAGCGGTGCATGATCGGATCGGGGCACGATTCCAGCGGTGGGGTTTTCACGGCGTTGCCCATGACCATGTAAACCGCGCCGTCCGTCGTGCCCGTGATGCGCCCTTGTTCATCCAAGATCAGCGCATCCAAACACCCGGCCAGCAACGCTTCGCGCTTCGCCAGGACCGCGTGAATCGTGCTGAGCGTGGAACCTTGGCTGGCAATGTCACGGCTGTGTCGTCGGACGCTTTGCGAAGTGATAATGTGCAAACCGAACTCGGTCACTTCCTTGGGGTAAACCAGCACGTCGTCCGCAATGACGATGACGCACGGTTCACACTTACGGGGGTCAAGCCCCATCATGCCCGCGCCGCGAGTCACGGTGATGCGGACGTAGCCGTTGGTGCGGTCGTTTAGCGTAATTGAATCGTGAACGACCTGCGTAATGGCCTCAGGAGTGAGCGGAATTCTCAGGCCGATGAGTGCCGCCGTTGCGAACAGTCGGTCAAGGTGTTGCGGAAGTTGAAAGACCTGCCCGCCGTAAATCCGCGTCCCTTCGCACACGCCGTCGCCGAACAACAGGCCGTGATCCAAGACGCTGACCTTCGCGTTGATCTTGTCCACAAACCGACCATCAATCCAAACTTTCGCGGACATGATTTGCCTGATGCTTTCTTACACTGCCGTCAACATCGGGCGACGAAAGGAGTTGTGGTTATCTTCCGTCACAACGCCGTGGGTCATGCGAACGATGCGGTCGGTCATGGAGGCGATTTCGAGGTTGTGCGTGACCATCACGATCGTGACGCCGTCGTCGCGGTTGAGTTGCCGGAGCAATTTCACAATCTCGATGCCGGTTTCCGTATCGAGGTTCCCCGTTGGTTCATCGGCTAACAAGATTCGTGGGCTTGTTAATAATGCCCGTGCGACGGCTGCGCGTTGCAATTCTCCACCGGACAGTTCGCGTGGCTTGTGGTTCAGCCGGTGTCCCAAGCCGACGCGCTCGATCAGTGCCGTGGCGCGTTTCTTCCAGTGCGTCCGAGTTTTCCACCAACCCAGCACGGATTGCGAAATGTAGGCGGGTAGCAAGACGTTATCGAGTGTCGTGAGTTCTGGTAGCAGGTGATAGAACTGGAAAATCAGCCCAAACGTCTTGTTCCGCAGCGCGTCTCGTTCCCGTGCGCTGACGTTATCAATGCGGCGACCGTCGAGCGTGATCGTGCCCCGGTCGGGTGCGTCCAGCGTACCAAGCAGATGCAGCAACGTGCTCTTCCCCGACCCGGACGCACCAACGATGCTGAGGAATTCCCCCTCCGCCACCGTGAGGTTTAGCCCCTGCAGGACTTTCACACTGTCTGCACGACGGCGATAAGTTTTCACGAGATTGTCAGCAACCAGCATCACGAACTCCGGGTAAGCGGTCCATCAGTTGATTGTTTAGACTCATCGCTTGTTCTTGCTTAGTGCCCGAAAAGGGCACCGGGTTGTAGCCACGTTAGGAAGTTTCTAACCCCCCTTAATCCCCCCGCAAGCGGGGGGAGACAAGAAAGGAGTCGCTCGCGGAGAGCAGGCTCTTACTCCCTCCCCGCATGCGGGGAGGGGTGGGGTGGGGTCGAAACTTCCACACACAATCCCAAACAACTACCCACGATCGCCGATTACTCGAACCGCAGCGCGCGGACGGGGTGCAACCGGGCCGCGCGAAGGGCAGGTAACACGCTGAACGCCACCGAAATCAAAATCGCGCCGAAGTTCACCAACCCGACGGTTATGGTTTCGATGTTCGTGGGGATTTTGTCGAAGTAGTAAATCTTGCGGTCGAAGATTTGCTGGTTCGTCAGCATCGTGAGGAACCCTTCGATTTCGTTGATGTACACCGTAATCGCTAGACCCAAAATGGTTCCGAGGCCACAGCCCACTATCCCGAGCATCAGGCCGTAACTCAGGAAGATTGCCATCACGCCTTGGTCCGAGGCCCCCAGTGATTTCATGATGCCGATGTCGCGGTACTTCTCCGCCACGATCATCGAAAAGATCGCCAGGACGCTGAACCCCGACACGCCGACGATCATGAACAGCAACAAGTTCAAAATGCCCCGTTCCACGTCGATTGCTTCCAACAACGGCCCTTGATGTTGTTGCCAGGAGACGACCCGGCCTTCGGTCGGCCCGAAGAGTTTTTGCAGTTCGGGAATGATCGTCCCGTGAACGTATTGGGTGTCGCTAGCCACTTCGGGCTTCAGCTTCATCTGGATCGAGTTGACCCGGTTGTTCATGCCACGCAAACGTTGTAGTTCGTCGAGCGCAACGTAAACGAAGCTGTTGTCGTACTCGCTCATCTCGCATTTGAAGTAGTCACACACAGCAAATGTGCTGTACGCCGGGCGGATGCCGGAAGCGTTGTAGGTCATCAGGAACACGTCATCGCCGGGTCGCAGCAACTGGTATTCTTCCGAGACGTTAGTCACCGGGTCGGTCCAGCGATGGTGCGCGATGGCGTACCCGAGAATCACGCCCGGTAGTCGTGGCGGATCGGCTTGGGGAATGACCGGCTTGGGTGCGGAGAATATCGGCTGTTCCGGCAGGATGATACCCTTCTCCCGAAACGGATTTCCTGAGTCATTCCCAGTGATCGGCGCTTGCGGGATGATCGGTAATTCCAACTGCTTCGGATTCTGAACGAACGGATCCCATGCCCCGACCCATTGGTTGTGTTCAAACCGATCGAGGGCTTCTTTCGTCAAGTTGAAGTCTGGCGACGGGCTGTTCTTTTGCCGGACGAGATACTCTGCGAACCGGCCCACTTTGGCGTGTTTTTCCGCGTCCACGCCAACCATACGGACGTGCTTCGTGATCGGGACTTTGCGGCCACTTTTGTCACGCACCTGAAACTGTAGGAGTGCGAACACTTCGACTGTGGGCGACATCGACTCGATATGTTGCCCCACCGAGGATGCCTTGATTCTCGCCATCATCTCATCGGGCGATTCGTCAAAGCCTTCGGAGCGCTCCGTCTCGATCATCACTTCGCTCAAGATGCCGTGGAGGCGGTCCTTCAGCTTGTTGCTGAACCCGCTCATCACGCTGTTCACCACGATCAGCGTGGCCACACCGAGCATGACGGAAACGATGCACACGAACGCCAAGTAGCGCGTTCGGAGGTACTTCATACAGAGCAGCAGTTTATACACGGGTCCATCCCGAGTGGAGGCAAGATTATCAGCACAACCTTGTAACAAACCCCCAAACCGGGCGGAAGGGCAACTTGAAATGGGTGTCGTGGGCGTTGCCCCAGCATTGCTACGTGTATAAAATGTCGCTACCTGCCATCCATGCTTGCAATCTTGTCAAGACCCAACCCGCCACGGTTCGCCCGTATCGACTTGAGAGAACCATGAACTCCCGATTTGCAGCAGTCACTGTACTGTTGGCGATGAGCTTTCCTGCTTTTGCCAGCGACCTGGACGGGCCGCCTATCCGGTATTCCACTGCCGATGCGAACAATCTCGTCACGAAGCTTGACCAGCGGTTGAAGGCGAAACAGGAGACGTTGACGGCGGACGACGAGCATGGCTACTTGCGGTCGCTGTTGATGGGCCTGGATGTCCCGGTTTCATCGCAAGTGTTGGTGTTTTCCAAGACCAGCTTGCAACGCAGTCGCATTGGCCCGAAGACGCCCCGTGCGATCTACTTCAACGACGAAGTCAGTGTCGGGTACTGTCGGCACGGGGATGTACTTGAAATCGTTGCAGCGGACCCCAATCTCGGAACCGTGTTTTACACACTCGACCAAAATCCCCAGAACCGTGTTACGTTCACCCGCCAGACCGAGAGTTGTCTCATCTGCCACGGTTCGTCGAGCAACCAGGGGTTCCCTGGCCACCTGTTCCGCTCGGTTTCGGCAGATCGTACTGGCGAAATGGTGTTGTCGATGGGCACGAAGCGGGTCAACCACTCGACACCGTTCGAGGACCGTTGGGGTGGTTGGTACGTGACCGGGACAAGTGGTAAGCAAGCCCACATGGGCAACCAAATTGTCGGCGGTTGGCCAGGACAGGGACAAGACACAGTCGGCACGAACGTCACCGATTTGAAGCCGTACTTCACCACCGGAAATTACCTCAGTCATCACAGCGATTTGGTCTCGCTGATGGTGCTAGAACACCAAGGCGAAGCCCACAACCGGATCATCCGCGCGAACTTCCAAACCCGATTGGCACTGCACGAACAAGTGGAATTAAACAAGGCGTTCGGCGACCCGGCTGACCACCGAAATGAGAGTATCACCCGCCGCATTCATTGGGCGTGTGAACCCGTCGTGCAGTATTTGCTGTTTTGTGAAGAGACCAAGTTGACCGAACCTGTGGCCGGTACTTCCGAGTTCACGAAGGAGTTTGCCGCACGGGGGCCGTTCGATTCGCTGAAGCGGTCCGTGCGTGAGTTCGACTTGAAAACGCGGATGTTCCACTACCCGCTAAGCTACGTCATCTATTCAAAACTCTTCGACGGCCTACCCACCGAAGCGAAGGACCGAATCTACCTCCGGCTCTGGGAAGTGCTGACCGGCAAGGATCAGACGAAAGAGTTCGCCCACCTCTCGAAACAGGATCGCCAAGCCGTCCGCGAGATCCTCCGCGACACGAAGCCGGGGTTACCGGGGTACTGGATGAAGTAATCGTGCTGCGGATTTTGGACAACACACGCGAAGCAGCGGTAGTGGTCTCTGCTTCGCGCAACAATTTGGTTTACTCGGCCACACAGGGGTTCTTCAACACGCCAATTTTCTCAATCTCCACTTCGACCACGTCCCCAGCTTTGAGCAACACTTGAGGGTTCCGGGCAATCCCAACACCGGGCGGTGTGCCGGTGAAGATCAAGTCACCCGGTTCCAACGTGACGACTTGCGATAGGAACCACAGCAGGTGCGGCACACCGAAGATAAACTCTTTCGTGCTCGAGTTCTGCATGGTTTGCCCGTTCAACCGGAGTTGGATTTGCAACTTGTGCGGGTCGGGAATTTCATCGGCGGTCACCAGCACCGGGCCGATCGGGGCGAACGTGTCGAACGTCTTGCCGATGATCCACTGCTTTTCTTCACCGCGGAATTGCCAGTCCCGCCCCGAAACGTCATGGCCACACGTGTACCCCGCGACGTAATCGAACGCCGACGCATCGTTCGGGATATGCTTGCCTTTCTTGCCAATCACGATCACGAGTTCCGCTTCGTAGTCAACCTTGTGCGACACCTTCGGAATCTTGATCGCATCCCCCTGCCCGATCAACGTGTTCGCAAACTTCCCGAACACGACGGGTTCCGTGGGAATCGCCTTACCACCTTCAATGGCGTGATCGCGGTAGTTCAACCCAATGCAGAGAATCTTACCGGGGTCCGTGACGGGCGGTAAAATCTTGACCGCGTTCGCCGCGTACTTCACAGCGGAACTCGAAGCCGCCGCTTCCGCCGCCGCCTTCTTCACGGTCGCACTCGCCGCAATCAGCAGCTTCACCGAGGTCGGAAGCCCCGGATCGGTCGCGTGAAGGTCCACGAAGTTGTCACCAACCTGCACAGCCGCCCGTGGTCCGTGCGGCGTTAAAATGGTCGCTAATCGCATGGTTTGACTCCGAGAGTGTATTCGAGATACGTTGTATTGAATGACTCCTCTTGTAGGGGGACCAGTTGTCCCCTATAAATCCCGAACAATGTGGGTGAACCGCTATTCCCCGGTAGCTCAGTGGTAGAGCAGTCGACTGTTAATCGACTGGTCGTAGGTTCGAATCCTACCCGGGGAGCTTTCTTCAATCGCCTTCAATTCTCCTAACTTGTCCTCAAACACTGGAAATTGCAGCACTTCCGGCAACCCTTCCGATTGGCCTGTTTCCTCAAACGTCCTCAACTGGCCTAGATCGTCATCGGCTTCTGAGGTCAGTTTTGAGGCAAGTTGAGGAAAGTTTGGGGAAAGTCGAACGGGTTCCCCGGACAGGATTGTCGGCATGTTGGCGACGGTCTTGGTCATCTCATCGCGGCGGAGTCGGCCATACGTTCGCATCGTTAGCTTTGGGTCGGAGTGGCGCATCAAGGTCATCACTTCCCGCAAGGTTGCCCCGCCCTGTTCGGCCAACAGTCCGGCGGAGTGACGAAGGCTGTAAAACGACACGATGCACACTTTGCCATCCACACCCGGCTTCGTGTACGGGATCCCTGCACCGGGCAAATCGACCCGCAACAAGTCGGCGGCGCGGGAAGACCACGTTCCGGGCCAGACGGGTTCCGTGGCCGGTCGGTCGGTCAAGTAGCCGCGCATCGCAACTGCCAAGTCGAGCGTCAACGCTTGCTCGGCAAGTTTGGCGTTCTTCGTCTTCGAGCCGGCGAGCCGAACGAACGGGTTCGGACCTTCGAGGGTGAAATCCGCCGGGGTCAATTGGGCCAGTTCTTGCGGGCGGAACGCGGTCGTGACGGCCACGGCGTACAACATCGCCCGGTCGATCCCGGTGAAGTCGCGGCACCGTTTCGCGCTACGGCGGGCGGTAGCGATGAGGGAGCGGATTTCGTCGATCGTCAGCGTGGCGTACTCCAACCGTCGATCGTTCTCCGGGTTGCCCATTTCGAGGCCGACAAGCGGGTTCGCCAACAACCGCCGGTCCCGAACCATCCAGTTGAAAAACGACTTGATGGCGATGATGTGCTGGTTGATTGACCGGGTGGAATACCCGGTTCGCAATCGTCGTTCTTTGAGCAGAACTTCCACGATGGCTTTGGGGAACCGGCGGGCCTTGCCGTTGCCGGTGGGCTTCAGTCCCCGCCGTTGAACGAGCTTCGTCACACCGCACGGGCGGATTCGCAGAAGCTGGGCCACTTCGGACTTCGTGTACACGTCCTGCGTCAAGGCCGGGGCCGGAGTGATCTTGCTGCCATGAAGCGTGGCCAGGGCGATTTTCACGCGGCTTTCGGTCACATCATCGGGAAGCAGCGCGCCGCTGCCGTCCAGAAGTCGGCGAACCATGCGAGTCATGTTAACGACGTGTTTTGGATCGTTGCTCTGCGCTTCTTGAGCGGTTCGCCACTCGGCAAGATGTTCGCTCAGTGGCCGCTTGCGTTGTTCTTCCCACGGTTCGATCAGACCGGACTTGCGGCGGTCCAGTTCCGTCAGAATCTTCCGGGCCATCTTCTCGGCAACGGCCTTGTTGCCCGACAGCGACTTCTTGACCTGTTTGCCGGTCTCATCGCGGTAGCGGACGTACCATGTCCGGGTTTGCTTCTTCTCCCCGGTCGCTTTGTCGGTGTAGGCAAGCTGAAAGATCGCTGGTGTCATCGGTCGGGTCTCGGGGTTGGGTGAGGCAATCATGCGGGCATGGTGCCGATGCGGTCAAGGCGGATTGGCGGTTGCTTCACATCATCGGGGTGCGTTCTTCAAACCGAGTAAAGCAACCGATGTATTGCATATCCACGTCCCCCGTTGGCCCGTGGCGGTTTTTGGCGATGATGACCTTCACATCATGAATCGGTTTGTTCGGGTCTTCGGCTTGCCTGTGGATGAACAGCACGGCATCCGCGTCTTGTTCGATGTCCCCGGACTCTCGCAGGTGCGAGAGCTTCGGCCTCTCGTTGTCCCCTTCCCGGTTTATTTGGGCGAGACAAAGGACGGCAACGTTCGACTGTTTAGCGAAACTGCGGAGCCGTTTGCACATCATGCCGATTTGAAGGTAACGTGGATCCCGGTGGTTGTCTTGGCTGATGATTCCCAGGTAGTCCACGATTATCACTTTCGCACCGAGCCGCACGAAGCGCCTTGCCTTGCCTGTGATTTGACTGGCCGTCAACGTGGGTCGATCATCAACCCACATCGGCAGTTTTTGCAACACCCCACTGGCGAGAGCGTCCGATACACGCGCCGACTCTTCCCGTGACATTCCGTCTTTGCGGCGGAGCTTAGGAAGCGAGACACGTGACTCGGCGGAAAGCAATCGGTCGTCGATGTCGTGCTTCTTCATCTCAAGCGAAAAGATCGCAACTCCGATGCCTTCCCCGGCGATGAATCTTGCCATCTGCACGGCCATCGCGGATTTGCCGATGCCCGGACGCGCCGCCAGGACCGTGAGTGTTCCTTCGGCGAACCCGCCCAAACCTTGGTCAAGCCGGTGGAATCCAGTTCCGGTAATGAAGTGTTGGTATTCGCCTGACTGGATAGCTTCGATGCGGTCCACGCTGCCCCGCAGCGTTACGGAAACGTGGTCCGTTTCGCAGTCATTGGCTTGGTTCTGACCGATTTGAAGCAACCCAGTTCCGACCCGGCCAATCGTTTCTTCCGCCGGTTCCACGTTATCTTGCAAATCCCTGATCGCTGTAGTCATTTCCCGGACGGCGGCACGCCGGAGCGATGCTTCCCGGACGTTGCGGGCTGACTGTTCGAGGTGGGCGGCTGTCGGCTCGAACCGATCCAAGTCCGTCAAGGTTTCGAGCGGCTTCAGCCCGAGTTCTTTGAGCGTGCCTTTCAGGTTCATGCTCATGTAAACCGCTTCATACGTCGGCTTCGTTCCGTCGTCCCGCAACTCGCAAATCGAGTTGAAAATCACTTGCATCGGGTACTGCCGAAAGTCAGTACCGCTGATGAGTTCGCGGCCACGATCCGCGTCGTCACTGCTTTTCAACATGCACGAGAGCAAAACTTGTTCTTCGCTGTCGGCGGTCAACGGGTCCGGGTTAGTCACGTTGGTTTTCCTTTGCTTTGGGTGTGATGTACTTTTGCATTTCTTCTTCCGAGAGCTCCCGAATAAACCCCGTGGCCGGTTGCGGCGGCTTGCCTGACTTGTTCGGATCGACCATCCACTTTGCCAGTTGCGATTGAAGCACGCCCAGCGAATGCCGAGCGTCCAAAACGAACTTGTCTTCGGTCTCGAAGTAGCGTTGGCAAACCGTCCGGAACTGGTCCAAGTCGCCGTCGAGATGCTTCAGAATTTGCTGAATCGTCTTGCCGTCTTTCCCGGAGTTGAACGGGTACTTCTTGCCGTACCTCTTCTGCCATGATTCACAGACCAGCGCGATGGCTTGATGGTGCGGTGTGTCCGGGGTTGTTCGACTCGGCTTTTTCGCCGGATGATTTTTCTGTTCGTCGTTCGATGCGTCGGCGGCGTGCGGCTGCACGCTACCTGAAAGGTACTCTTTTTCTTGGATAGGATAGGATAGGGAAGAATGATCCCGGTTCCTTCCCGGTTCTTTCCCGCTTTCATCCCGGTTCTTTCCCGCTTTCTTGTCCGATTTCGGAGTAGAAAACGGGAAGTATTCATGCGGGTTTTCATCAGTTGGGCCGTCGTCTAGACCCTGATATTCGGGTGGAATCATGACCCAATACTTGCCCGCAAAACCCTTGCCGCCCTTTTCGTAATGAAGCCACCCAGACCCGATGGCCTTGTCCCTGATCCGTGCGACGGCGTTAGCGCTCTTCACCCCGGCGATGGCCATGAGTTGTGCGTTCCAGTACGTGACGGCGCCACGGTATCCTTTGGCGTCTTCGACGGAAACAATCGTTGTCAGGAGCCAACAGGCGTCGGCACCGATCTCGTTTGCGAGACACACTTTCCCGATGAGTCGGATGAACTTGTTGGAAAAGAACCGGGGGCGTTTAGGGTAGCTCGGCACACTCATGGCCGTCACTCCCCCGCCATTGCGGTTTGGAGTTCTGGCATCGGGTGCGCAGCAAGCCATGCGGTCGCGGCGGCTTCGTCGATCAGCTTCCAGCGTGTGACCGGACGGGCATGGGCTTCGGGGCGGGATGATGTTTCGTAGCCGTCGCGGGCGATGATCCCCGCATTCGCCAGTTGGGACGGGACCACACCGAACGCTTTTGGGTTCACACCCGGCGGGGTGCGGACGATTCCGCGAACGTCGTCAATCGTGGCGGTTCCGCGAACGAGCAAGACGTGCAATAGGGCGCGCCGGCCTTCGCGGATCACGGCTTCGCGGTTACATGCCAGAAGTGCGAGCGCGGCACCTTTGCGGCGTTCGCCCTCATCCCGGTTGCACGGGAGTGGGGCATCGAATAAAATGGTCATGGCGAAACTCTGGTTGGTTGCGGGTCAGGCTCTTGCCGGAGTCCTGGCCCTTTTTTCATTTCGGGATTAGGATCAACGCGGGGATTTCAGGACGGCTTGTTGGCTCGAATTTGCGGCCACAGCTTTTTCCAAAGCGTTCGGTGCGGGCACCCGTGCTGGCACCACGCTTCGAGTTCCGCCCGGGACCAGCACACCCGGCCACCCATTTTGATTGGGGCCGGAACGTCACCGGCGGCGGAATAGGAATCGAGTGTCGAAACACCGATCCGCGCCAGGAACAACGCCGTGTCTTCGCGGCTGAGAAGTCCGGGGACCAGTTCCGCAACCTTCGGCTTTGAATCCTGGCTCTTAATCTGTGTAGTATTGTTGAATTCTTGGGTTGCGGCGGTCATTGGGCACCGCCTTTCTTCACGTCCGGCGTGGAGAGTTTCACAGCGGTGGTGAGGGGTATCCGCAGACGCTCCGCCACATCTAAAAGGATGCGGAGTCGCTCGGCGAGGGATTCGGCTTCGGTGAGCTTCTGCCGGACGACTTCCGGCGACGGGATCATGTGCAACGGATCGTATTGTCTTGCCACGTGTGGCCTCCATCGGTGTTACCAATGAAGGCATTTAACGCTGCTTTGATATGGCAAACATAGGGCAGAAGTAGGGCAAATCTGCCCTACTTCTGCCCTATGTTACTTCAGGCGAGCAACGACGTAGTTATCTTCTCGGAACATGGTCCAACGTGTGTTTTTGATCATGTCTTTCACGTGTCGCAAAAGTGACGAGAGGTCTTCAGTATTGCAGTGTAACCCGGCATCAGTCCAAGGCGCTTTGAAGCCATTTGATGCAACAAACTCGGCCAGTTTGTATCGTTTGGCGGAAAGCACTAGTCCGACTTCTGCAAGAAACTCGCATTTCAACTTGGTCAATTCATCTCCCGGTTTCTGTGTATCTACCTCAATCCGCATCGCATCCTTGATGTCCGTCTCGCCAGTAGAAGCGGATGCGACTGAGTCCGCTTGTTGTTGTGATTCAGTCCGGTCGCTCTTCGCGTCCTTGGTATCCAATTCGTTTTGTCCCACTACCCACGATGTCATGGATGCGTTAGTTGCGAAGCTCAACTGTCGCATAGCGGCATAAGTCAACTCGGCACCGGGTGCGAGAATTCCCTGAGTCCGTGCGGCAACTGTGAGCCACGCCATGCACTCGGCGGCGTGAGGGACGAGCAGGGACTGTTGACGGGAAATTTCGCTCCGAGGATCGGATTCGATAAATAGCCACGGCGAGCGATAATGAACACACTCGCCTGCTGCAATTCGGAACTCCGTCCATGATCCTTCCGCAAATCCGCTGCACCTTTTGAGCAGGTCCTGAGCAACCCTTAGCTCACCGAGCATACCTTTGACGTGGGCATTGTTAAGCGGCGTCATGCTGTGGGGATCCAGTCGTTCCGGTTCGGCAGTGCGTAAAAGCGAAAGCAGTGCGTCTCCTTCTCTTTGAAGACTTTGCAAATCCCCCAATTGACCAACGGTTAGGTGCTGTCGGAGTTCCTTGTGTGTCGGCGGCCATTCTCCGGCGGGCGGGGATGGCCGTTTAGAATTGGCGACGGCTGATCCGGATGCGTTGGACATGCTATGCACTCTGGGGTATCGGGCCGACCGGGCGGAACGAGTCGTGAGTGCTTGACCCGTCCCGCCCGGTCGCGTGAGTCGTCCGGGTTGCAACCCGGACGACTAACCGATACTGCTCAATCTAACACCAAGTCCGCGATCGTGAGAAGTTCAGTCCGGCTCCGCCCGAAGTTCTGGGTCCTTCGGAGCGGTTTCCAAACCGGCCACCCATACGGCAGCAGCCGGACAATCCTATAATCTCGCTCGTTTGAAACTAACAGCAGAAGGAGACGGAAGTCAGACCGTCGATTGCCACTGAACACGCTCTCATTTTCTGGGTCCATCCGGCCTTTGCCCTTGTCGTTGCCACTGGCGCTGGTCGAAATGAAGGCTATCGCACAGGACACGCCAAATCGGGCCGACTGATGCTACGTGGGTGAAATTCCCACCTGACGAACAAAACGCGGCTATGGTGGCAAGGATCACGTCGATTGACACTGGACGCTCTAGATTCTGGGTCCCCCGAAACGGTTTCCGAGGGTTTGACCCATACGGGAGCAATCGGAAAAATAGGTAGAGTTGGTTGCACGAACCTCAGAAAGCCGAACGTCGGACCCCGCGACAAGGTAGACCCGTTTTAAGCGCCCTAGCTGGCACGCTGCCGCGTTGCTTTCCCGGACGTGCCTTTGCGGGGTTGAGACCCCGATTGCGCGCCAGACGCAACGCCAGGGGCTTGCACAGCGGCCACGATGGAACCGACCGCGACGCGAACCGATTCGGGAAGAGCGTCCCATGCCCGGATGATGTCCAAAAGTGCCGGGTCCGTGGTAGCCGGAAGCACCTTGAGGAAAGTTTGGGGAAAGTCTGGTTCCGGATGCGTGGAAACGCTGGGATTTGCAGTGTTTCGTAAGTCAACCGAAGACCTGTTAATCGACTGGTCGTAGGTTCGAATCCTACCCGGGGAGCTTTTTGTACGCTTATCCGAACCAAACCGGCTTCGGTTAACGAATCGCGGCGGTTGCCGGCATCGGAAACCGCCCCATTTTCAGTTTCTGGCCCGCATTTCACCTCTGCTTTCGGCCACTCCTCGACGTACTCCAAAGCTCAGTTCGGACGGACTTCCGGGAAGACTCTGAGCACATACGTCCCGTTTCTCACTTTCGCGTCGGTCTTCTGAAACTCGATCACTTAGATAACTCTCGATACGGCTGTGCGGATTGCCGGAACGAGCATCGGTTACACCTGAACCTGTGTTGACAGTATCTGTAGGCCCCACCACGCCGATCACCCATGAGCGAAGTGGCCGCCAAGCGTCCAATCCAAATCTTCGCTCACGGCAGGGAATTCGAGATGCCCGGCCAGCTTCTTTGGGAAACTGTTTCCGACAAGATGACAAGCTGGTGATACTGAGAGAAACCCGATACCAAACAATCAAAGCCCTTCGACGAGAACGTCGAAGGGCTTTGATTGAAAAACAGTCGGGCTGACAAGACGGCTATCGAACTTTTCCTGGCCGGGGTCCGGGGCTGGGAAGTGGGCATCCGGCGGCGTCTCTCTGGAGAATCTGACGGATAAGCAATCGTAACCACTTATTCCGCCGTCATTTCCGAAGCAGAACGCGGCGTCAAGTGCCTACAAAACGACAGCCTATCCAGAAGTCCTGTCCCCGGTATGGCTGTTTTCGGGCCTTGCTTCCAGTCAGAAAATCGTGCATACATTTCTGACTGGAAGCAAGGCCAATGAGCACCGTACAAGACGACATTCTGGACCGGATTCGCGGGCAAGGCCGGGGCAAGGTCTTCACACCGAAGGACTTTCTCGACCTGGGTAGCCGCGATGCCGCCGATCAATCGCTCTCCCGGCTGGTCAAGGGCGGCGAGATTCAGCGGCTCGGGCGCGGCCTGTACCATTTCCCCCGAATCAACGAGCGGCTCGGCATCCCCATCGGCCCCGACCTGGATGAAATCGCCGAAGCCCTGGCCCGGCAAACGGGTAGCCGGGTCGTACCGTCAGGGGCCGTGGCGGCTAACCGGCTGGGGCTATCCACCCAGGTGCCAGCCAAGCCAGTGTACCTGACGGACGGCCGGACGCGCGAAGTGAAGATCGGCAGCACGCCATTCCAGCTTCGGCACGCGGCCCCGAAAGAGTTCCCGGTGGGATGCCGGACGAGCGCGATGGTGTTCCAGGCACTACGACACCTCGGGCAGGTTGCGGTGGACAATCAAGTGTTAGCGCAACTGCGGCGGGCCTTGTCTGCCGACCAACTGAAAGAACTCTTCCGGGATGCGCGGTACACAACCGACTGGATCGGGGCAGTGGTCCGCCAAGTCGTTCAGCCGGAAGGGGAATTGGTGAATCATGGATGACATCGCCCGATTACCGGCAACCGACCGGCTGGACCTCTTCTCAGCGAGCGCCCGCACGCGCGGCTTGACCGCAGAAATCATCGAGAAAGATTTCTGGGTGTGCTGGACGCTCAAGCGGGTCTTTACTTTGCCCGACCCGCCCGCAGGATTGCTCTTCAAGGGCGGCACGTCGCTTTCCAAAGTGTTCGGGGTGATCGAGCGGTTTTCGGACGATGTGGATTTGTCGTTTAACCGGGCCGAACTGGGCTTCGGCGGTGAGAGCGATCCGCTGAACGCCCTCTCGGGAAAGTAGCGAAAGCACGGCCTCGAAGCGTTGACCGAGACCTGCCAACTCGTCATCCGCGAAAAGCTTCTGCCCCAACTCAAGACGGCGTTCAACGCTGCCCTGGGTGAACCGGCCTCGACAAGCTGGGATGTAGAACGGGCCAAGGATGACCCGGACGGACAGACGCTCCGGGGTGCAATGTCCACGTCCTGGCCACCGAACGGACATGATGGGAGAAGGCGACGATTCTGCACGTGGACTACCGCAAAAGTTTTGCCACATGATGTGGCTTGTAAACACCGCAAAGACCGACGTACCGAGCCTCTATGACGTTGCAGAACTTTTGCGGTGGGCCATAGGTATGCAGACGCCAAACTTGGCACGCTGTGAATCGTGCCGCCCGACCCCCGCCTGCCGGAGTTGGAGCAAGACTACCGAAAGATGCAGGAAATGATCTTCGACGAACCGCCCGCGTTTGAACGTCTTCTCGAAGTCCTTCGGGAAATCGAGACCGCGATAAACACCTCTGACAAGATTTAATGTGGTTGCCTTTTAGTCGGATTCCCTCGGCGGTAGAACAACATCAATCACCTGACCTTCGCGCCAGTTGGGGTGATGCGAAGCGACGACGACGGCTCCGAGCCGTGGATCGAAAACAGCGACCGCTCCGGCGGGCGACCCGTGAAGGAGGTGAAAAGCCAAGCCGTATCGCCAGATCGGTGCCCGGCCTTCGATCACGACCAGCGCCCCACGCGGAATGTCAGGTAACGGCGGCAGCGGTTCAGCGGGCGTGATGGGGTGGGCGACGCCGATGGAATAGAAGATGGGAGTGGTCATGACGATGTCCTCGAAGCGCTGATGGTATCTTCCCACGCCTTTAATAACGTCGTCAGTTGCTGATCGAAGGTTTCTTTTTTTAGTGGTTGTTTCTGAAAGCCCGCGTGCTGGATATCGTTGCGAATTTCTGCGACACTTCGTGCTGAATTACATGAGTTGAACCAAGCTTTCTCCTGCTGTTCGCGCTGTTGCATATTGAATTCTTGGTAACCTGGCATGTCAGTTTCAGCCGGAGCACCAAGCGTAATCCATCCTTCTCGAAGAATTGAGATGGATTCGCTGTATCGCCCCATTTTCTGATACAGGCGAGCCAACGAGAGTAACGCACTCTGACCGGGCGGAGCAGATAGTCGGCCTTCACAGAGGATGGGATCGATCATTGCCCGAACTTGGTCGAGCACCATTGCCAACGCCGGTAGATGCTGTTGCACTTCGGCCCGTGTTTGATTGATGGCTTTTTCAAGTCGCTTCGCCGATCCGCTATCACCGATTAAAAGTGATCCGGTACGGACAGTCGTTAAATCGTCCCCAAATTTTTGGAGTGCATCGGAGAGTTTCGCGAGTTGGGGTTGGCTACCTTTCTTTCCTGTGTCCGCCCATTGTTTGCTCAAGTCACGACCTAGAAGTTTGGTTGGTTCGACAACGGCATCCGCTTGGCCGGTATGAAGAAACATCATTAAATTCCGCGACCAACTGAGAACATCGAGGAATGGAGTAAGCTCCCAAATCGGGCTCGTTTGCTCTTCTTTGCGGTATTCGCCGTAAACGACTCGGATCGGTGGTGGATTGGGAATGACGGCTTGGACATACTGAATGCACGCGGCCGCGAGAAACGGCTGCATCCGAAAACCGTGTGTTATGTCCAAAATTACCGGGCAATTGCTGGTTCGGATTGACTCGGTGATGCTGCTAAACATCTTCCAGAGTTCTTCGGGCGCACCACTTGTCGGCACGCAGACTTCCAACGGGACGGGTAGCTGGTCGTCCGTTAGGATCTGAGTAATAACGGCACCATGTTGGCTCCATGCTTCTTTGGTGGAGATGACGTGAATCTCAGTCGGCCCCAGGAACGTGGCTAACGAATGCATAATATATTTAGTTGTGCAGGTTTTATCTCCAAATGCGTAAGTGGTTTCTCCGTAGCTTCCAGTGCCAAGAAAACTAATGAGTCGCATGGTTCCACCTTGTTTCTGTTGCGCCAACTATCTATTCGCCGAGTATTTTCGTAATAAACGCCGTCCGTTCCGCGTCCTTGTCTTTCTTGCCCCAAGATTTTGCATCCTGCATACCCTGTTTGACCTGCTTGGCGACATCGCACCGATCCGCATCGGTAGTCCAACGCCCAGTTTCTTTCTTTAGCTCCTCCAGTAGTTTCATGTGCGAGGGCGATTGCTTGTTCGGGTGGTTCGTTAGAAATTCCTTAACGCTTCGCTCTATCGGACTCATCGCAGCGAGCGCTGCTTCGTTCTCGTCCTGCAACCGCTTTCGTTCCACTTCAACCTTCCGGTTCTCTTCCTCTTGATTCCACTTCTCCTCATTGAACCGCCCGTAGCCACTGCTCGTTTTGCCGCCGACGCCCCTGTTGAAGAGGGCATCGCGCAGGCAGTCCATCGCAAGATCCGTCCACTTCGGCGCTTCCTCGCTGTCTGGCCCGTGCCACGATACGGCCACGTGGAACGTCCCCGCCACAGACAGGAAGGGTACCGGCGTCGGGCTGTCGAAATCGGTCGGCGCGGCGGGATCCTTGATATCGTTCCACTTCGGGTGGTGCGGCGTCAGCACGTCGAGCTTGAGCGGATTTAGCGATTCCGGCGTCAACCACGCATCGTGGAAAATGATGCAGCCGCGATCCTCCGTTTTGCCGAAGAGGATTTCGTAATTCGCCGTTCCGCGTTTGTAGTCTCCTCCCCACACGTCATGGCAATAGTGTGCTGCCAGCCCCTTCAAAGCGGAGCCGGGAATGACCGGCATGCCGTAGGTGTGGTGCAACCGTATGCCGGTTTCCAGCACGTTCTCCGAGCCAAGCCCGACGATGAGCCGCCCGAGGGTATGGAGATCATTCGCAAATGTCAGCGTGGGAAGCGACTTCTTCCACCGCAGGAACGCCGCTTCGTAGATGTCGCATCGCTTCGATGAAATCGCCGCATCGAGGATTGCACTTTTCGCCTTGGTCCAAAGTTCCGAACCATCGGCAGGATGTGCAACGTAACGTTGCTGTAGCAAGCCGGGGTGGGCGTCGAGGTCGAGTCGCGCTTGCGGAAGTTGCGTTCGCATCATTCGCCCTCCGCGTCTTCGAGTGCGAGTGCCTCGGCATAGCGTTTCAGCCAACCCGCGGCGTGGATGGCATCGCGGCTCAGGCGAATATAGCTGCCGAGCGTTTGCGTCCGGGCGTGCTTATCGAGCGAGGGGCCATCGACGATTTCGGGATGCCCGCTCGCGTTTAAAACAGCCGCCAGATCCCCGATATAGTCCGTCTCTTTCTTCGCCAGTGCGAACGCAACGGCTTGGGCCAACCCGCAGGTGTGGATCAGGGCCGGGAATTTCCTGGCGAAGCTCTTGTACTTGCCGTCGAGGATCTGTTTGCCATCGACGGTCTTCAACTGGGCTTGGACGCATTTGAACGCCGCCTGTGCCAACTTCTGGCTGCGCGTGTTCATCCTTTCACCTCCGTGAAGACGCAACGCATTTGCCCACGGCCGACGGTCGCTTTGCCGCCGATCTGCAGAGTGAGCGGTTTCGTGGCGAACTCCGCGAGTAGTCGATCCGGAGTGATCGAAGCATCGTTGCTGCCGTTTTTCTGAAACACACGCTCGCACTGGATCACGCCCATGAGAATTGTCTCCGATGGCAGTGATTCCTCCGTCCAGAGCGCGCCTTTTTCGACGACTTTCATCTCATCGCTGATCTTCACGCGCGTATTCACTTCGGTGCCGGTTTCGCAGAGGAAGTCGAACTCGCTATCTGGGAGAACGACGAAGCGCTTCTTGAATTGCTCTTGCCAGTCGGTGTCATCCGAGAAGACGGACTTGGCAATGAACTCTGCCCATTCCTTTGTGACAGTGTCTGTCGTCACGGCTTTGAAGTCGAGGTCTTCTAAGTAGACATTGCCTTGTTCCACGAGAGTCTCATTGACGCAAAACGCTTCACCGGGAGATTTCGTTTTCTCCTCCGGTTCTTTCGGAGTCGGAATGTGTGTGGGCAAACCCGGCATTTGCAACAGCTTTAACGTCCGCTGCAGCATCCGCAAACATAGTGCAGATGTTGCCCAGGCGAATGTCCCACGGAAACTGCGAACCGGCAAGCAAACGAGCTTGGCATCGGTTGGAATCAATGCACCGGAGTTGGATTCGTTTTCCTTGCTACTGGAAACACCGAAAGCGGCCTTTAGCAGACGACTCTCCGGAGTATCCAACTTGCGTCGATCTTGCCCTTCCTCGATTGTAGGTATCACTTTCTGAGCATAGTAATCCGCCCACACGCCTTTAAACCCCGATCCCCGAATGATGGGCCACCCGGTGACTTTGTCGCGGTCGATCGGCAGGTCGATGTAGCCGACGCCCCGCCCGGTCCCGACGTGGGTGGGGCTGAGAGCATGGAGCCAGTAAATTCGTGCATTGGGCATAGTGCTTCCCTCAATGTCGTGTTCGTTTACCAGGTGCCCCAGACCGCCAGTCCGAAGCCGTCACGTCGATCCTGTTCCCTGTCACAGACCGATTGCAACCAGCGGTCGGCGAGTGACGACGCGCTGTCAGCGGCCTCGAAGAAGTAGACACTCCCAGCCGGAACCATGCGTCGAATCGGTTTTGGCCCGCGAGGTTGATCTTTGAGCTTGGCCAGCGACCAGCCCGATACGGCCTTCCACCTCGCGTTGCTGACGCCGACAAGTTTCAGCGTCGGGGCGTCGCCGGTCGGCTTGCCGGTCAGCGTGTGTGCGTCGAGCCAATTCGGCCGCCAGCCATGCTCGAATATTGCTGGCGTGGTCAACACCATACGAATCCGT
>JAYVXO010000016.1:0-25390 GCA_043785105.1 Fimbriiglobus sp. | reverse complement strand
TCATTGCGCAGATGTAACCCCTTCGGGGTAAGATCCCTTTCCGGACCATCCCAGGGTGCGCGTCGAAGCGCCGCGACCCTGGGCTATTCCATTCAACCCCTTCGGGGTATTCCGAACGCGCAACTTCAAAACCAGTGCATCGGGCGAACAAAGCACTCGACAAAATCCAGAAGCCGTAACACAACTCATCCTCAAAAATGCCTGTCGCCAGCAACAGAACGGCCCTGCTGTTAGTGATGAGCTTCACAAAAAGTCGATGGGAAAAGCATCGCGTTCAGGGCTGGAGGTTGTCCGAATAGGGGGAGTCGTGCGATTCAGGACTGTGGGTGGGATTGGGCCAAGTTGGTTCGCGTGATAGATCCAACCTAGCGTCACATTTGTTGGTGAAATGTTGCACACAATTTGCCGGATTTCAGGCTGAAAGCCTGGCAGCACTCAGCCCAGGGTGAGCCGCTTCGGCGTAACCCTGGGTTCACGGATCGCTGTTCCTAGCAGTCTGAAGGACTGCGAGCCGCGAGCCAGGAACGATGGCTGTCAGCCCTTCAGGCTGAGACTGTTTTTCGGTAACGACCCAGGGCGGCGGCGCCAAGCCTCCTTGCCCTGGGCTGAGTTCTCCCAGGCTTTCAGCCTGAAGACAAAGAATGCCAGTGCCGTGAACAAATTTCTTACCAACTCTCGGGACGCTGACCCAGTTGGTCCCCTCGGGGTGAATACCGCTTTACTTCTTGAAATCCCCCGCGCGGATGATGACCAGTTTCTTCGGGTCCACGTGCTTGCGGAACGCATCGGTCACCTTGGCGGGCGTGAGCGCGAGAATCGCTTTTTCCTGCTCGGCGGAGAAGGCGAAGGTGCGGCCCATGTTCAGGTTCGATACGATCTGGCTGGCGATGGCGGCATCCCCGGTGCGGCTGACCTTTTGGCCTTCCAGGAACGCTTGCTTGGCGTCGGCGACTTCTTTGTCCGTCGGGCCGTCCTTCAGGAACTGGAGAAGTTCTTCTTGAACCGCTGTGGCAACTTTGTCGATGTTCTGCGGGTTGGTGCTGACGGTCACGGTGAGCGTTGCCACCGGGTCGCGGGACGAGGCCGTGAACGACGACGTTGCCCCGTAAGACAAGCCCTCTTTCTGTCGGATGCGGTCGCCGAGCCGCGATGCCAGCGTGCTACCGCCGAAGATGAAGTTGCCGATCCGCAAGGCGACGTAGTCCGGGTCGCTGTCGGACAGCGGGAACATCAACCCCGCGAGGTACTCCGCGTTCGACTTGTCCGGCGTGATGATGTTTTCCGTGACGCCGTTGACGTTGGACTCGACTTTGCGGTCGATGCGTTTCACCGGGATTTTCGATTCCCAACTCGCCAGCATTTCCTTCACCAGTCGCACCGTCGTCTCCGGGTCGAAGTCGCCAACGACGCCCAGTTCAGCTTGCGAACCGCCGACCTGTGCTTCGTACAGCTTCTTGACTTGTTCGAGCGTGACGTTTTCGACACGGGCCAAGTTTTCTTCAATAGTCGGCACGTACCGCACGTCGTCCATCGAATGTTGCGTCAAAGTTCGACTGAGCTTATTCCCAGCCAGCACGCCCGGTTCGGTTCGACCGGCGGCGAGCATGGAGGCCATTTGGCGTTTCGATGTTTCAAATTCCGCGGTCGGGAATGCGGGTTCGCGGAGGATTTCCCCGAGTAGTTTCAGTGCTTGGGGAAGCGTCTCGCGTTTGGCTTCCACGCTAAAGGTCAATTGTCCCGCCGTCCCACCTGCACCACCGCCGCCGCGACCACCCCGCCCACCCCGACCACCGGCACCACCACCGGCGCTGATGCGAATGCCGAGCGCGTCCAGTTCTTCACGCATCGCTTGGCGGTCGTGCTTCTTCGTCCCGGCCATCATTAAACCGGGTAGCATTCCGGCGGCTGTCGTCTGTTCCTTCAGCGATTCCTCGTTGCCGTAGTGCAGCGTCAACACGAGCGAAACGGTCTCGCCGCGGTTCTTCTTGGGCAGCAGGCCCGCTTTCAAACCGCTCTCGGTGACCACCTTCAGTCGGGAATCCAGATTGGCCGGTGACGGGTCGAACGCCTCCCCAGCCGCGCCCACCGTGCCGCCCTGATAGTCCTTCACGATCGTGTCGATGGCAGGGGCGTTGGGCACCGCAAGTCGTGTCGTTTCTTTGGCCGGAACGTACAGGCCAACGGTGCGATTCGGTTTTTGGAAGTAGGTCCGGGCCACGCGGTTGACATCGGCAGCGGTGACAGCGTTTATGCGATCGCGTTGGATGAACAGCAACCGCCAGTCGCCGTGCGCCGACGACGAACTCAGCGCGTTGGCCATTGCCTGGCTGTTCGATTGGAGCATCTCGGCGTTGCGCTTGCTGCGGACTTTCGCCTTGTTTACTTCGTCATCGGAGAAGGAAACATCACCCAACGATTCCAGCGACTTCACCAAGGTGTCACGGACCGCATCCAACGATTCGGGCGGGCACGATGCGGAGGAAAAGAACAGGCCGGGGTCGTGCGAATTGTCCGACCCGGCGAACGCGGACGTGGCCAACTTCGATTCGACCAACGCCTTGTACAGCCGACCGTTCGGCGACTGGGAGATGATGCCACCCAAGAGGGTCAGCGGCGCCCAGTCCTCGTGCGATGCCGACGGAACGTGGTACGCAACGCCGACGGAAGCCACCGACCCCACCCGGCGCAGAGTGACCGTGCGCTCGCCATCCTGCGGTGGTTCCTCGGTGTAGGTGGCGTCGAGCCGGCGCGTCGGCTTCGGAATCGAACCGAGGTGTTTTTCCACAAGTGCGAGGGCCTTGGCCTCCTCGAACTTGCCGGTCACGATCAGCACGACGTTGTCCGGCTGGTAGTACTTCTTGTAGAAGGCTTGCAGGTTTTCGACCGGCACCCGTTCAATGTCGGACCGATTGCCGATGGTAGACTTGCCATAGTTGTGCCACTCGTAGGCCGTGGAGTAGATTCGCTGGTTGAGAATCGAACCGGGGTTGTTCTCGCCGCGTTCAAACTCGTTCCGCACCACCGTCATTTCGGACAGCAGTTCCTCACGCTTGATAAAACTGTTGACGAGCCGATCGGATTCGAGGGCGATGCCGAACTCTAGGTTCTCGTCCGTCGCCGGCATGGTCTCGAAGTAGTTCGTGCGGTCGCTGTTCGTGGTGCCGTTGAAGCTGGCGCCGTGGTCGCGCAATGCCTTCGGGACGAGTGGGTTTTTCGGTGTTCCCTTGAAGACCATGTGTTCTAGCAAGTGTGCCATGCCTGATTCGCCGTAACCTTCGTGGCGACTGCCGACGAGGACGGTCAGGTTCACGGTAATGGTCGGTCGGGACGCTTCCGGAAAGAGTAGCACCCGCGCCCCGTTGTCGAATTGGTACTCCGTCACCCCTTCAATGGAAGCGACTTTAACAGGCGGCCCCGCCGTCGCGCCGAGCGTACCCGCACATAACCAACCGATCACGAACAACAAACGCATCGGAGAACCCTCAGTGGCCCAAGAAGTATTGAACGGAAAGCGGGGGAGGCGCGACTTTCCGAAGGCAATCATACTTGGAAGCGACCCGGAAGAAGCAACAAATTTCACGAACACTCACCGCCGGGTGAATCAAAATTTTCTGGCACTCCTTCAGGGCCGAAAACATCAGAATTCACCCGCCAGAAAATTTGCCAGGCCCCTCACCGCGACTTGCGTTGAACGCCGTGAAGCACGGTGTGGATTTGTGCGGCATAGGTCTCCGTTGTGTGGCGTACCCGAGACACCTGCCACCCAGCTTCGCCGTGTTGCTTCGCCAGTTCTGGTGCCACGATGTAGTGGGTCATGCACGCCGCCAACTCGTCCGCCCCACCACGGTACAACAGCCCGGTGCGATCAGGGTCGATCAGTTCGCTGGTGCCGCCGCTGTCGTAGCCGATCACGGGGCGGCACGCGGACATGGCTTCCACGGTGACGCGGCCCATCGCTTCGTTGCGTGAACACATCAGGGCAACGTCGGCTGCCAGGAACGCCCGTTCCGGATCGGGGATGTAGCCCCAGAACTCGACGCGGTCGGTGACACCCAGTTCGTTGACGAGCTTGCGACACTGGTCGAAATACCCCTGGTCCCCCGTACCGCCGGCGCCGCCGACGAGAAGCAACCGCACATTGGGAAATTGCTTCGCCACGTTTGCAAAAGTCTGGATTGCGACCGCCTGTCCCTTGCTCTCGCGGAAGCGACCGACCAGCACGAACGTGAACGGCTGGTGGCGGTTTCTTAACGCCATTGCGGCATGGTGGCGTTCGTCGAACACCGCTTCCGACGCCACGCCGTTGTAGATCACGTGCGAGTTCGCCGGAGTTGCAGTGCCGAGAAACGCCCGCTTCAAAGCGTGCGAAACGAAGATCGTGGCATTCGCCGTCAGGAACAGGTGGCGCGAGAATTGCAACCCGAGGTCGAGCCAGAGATCGTAATCCCGGTTGCCGAATTCGCGCAGGTGCCAGACGTGCGGCAGTCGCAACCGTGCTGCTGCCATCGCACCAATGGAAAAGACCGACGAGTTGGAATAGACGAGATCGGTTTGCCAATCGGCCAGTTGGGTAATGATCGGGCGTAGGTTGTGGACGTTGCGGTAAAGCCGCTCCGCTGCCCCCCGCACTGTTCGGCGTGATGACACCCACCATTCAAAGGGGAGAATCGCCGCCGGAACGCCACGCTTGGCCAACGCCCCAATCAAGTCGCCGTCGTCGGGGCAGATCACATGGGCACGAACACCGTAGTGGCCAAGTCCTTCAATGAGGTTCAGCAACGACATGTTCGCGCCGTAAAGTTCCGTGTAATGCGTAATGAACGCGATCCGCATGTCCATGTTAATCCTTTCACCACGAATCAGACGAATCAGACGAATGAACCACGGAATACACGGATAACACGGAAGAAATCATACTCTTCAATACCAGTGAGGTGAGCCGTTTCCGTGTATTCCGTGGTGATATGTCCGGGTTAAGTCACCTTGATGAATTCCCGTAAGAACGCGATCGACTTGCGGGCGGTGTTCACGGCGTCGTGGCTGTGGCGGCTTAGCTCGACGTAGACGCCACCCTGATAGTTGGCTGCCCGTAACCCGGCGAACACGTCGGCGAAATCAACGTCGCCTTCGCCGAACATCACGTGATCGTGGACCCCCACTCGCATATCTTCGATGTGGACGTTCCACAGCCAATCCTTCCACGCCACCAGGTGCTGGCTCACCGGCAATTCGCCATTGCACACCAGATGGCCGATGTCCAGTGTTAAACCGAATTGCGGGTGATTCACCCGAGCATGTAGCTCCGCGAACTTGTCCATCGTGTCAATAAACATGCCGGGTTCGGGTTCAAACGCGATGCGGATATTGGCCGTTGCCGCCAGATCGCACAACCGTTTGCAGTGTTCCACTAGGCGTTTCATCAATTCTGTGGAAGGTTTACCGTCGAGTGATGTCCCGGACCAGAACGAGACATACTCCGCACCAGTTTCCGTAGCGATTTGCAGGCATTGCCCGAGATACTCTAACCGGCGTGCGGGGTGGGCGGAAAGCAGCGTCGGTTGGTGCTTGTGGCGGGGATCGAGAATGAACCGTGCCCCCGATTCGACAACACACTTCAACCGCAATTCCCGGAGCCGCGACTCCAGGTATTCCGTGGCAATCACAAAGTCGTTGGCGTTCGGATCGAGGTGATGAACGTCCGGCGTGAGTGCCACGGCACCGTAGCCCAACTCCGCGATGATTTCGATGGCATCGTCGAGTCGGTGGTGGGCGAAGCCGTTCGTGTTGTAGCCGAGAAACATCAACTTCTCCATCAGATACTATTTGCTCGCGTTCATGAGAAAACCTCAACCTTCTCAGTCTTCTTTCATTTCATGGGCCGAACTAGCCGATACAATCGAATGAATGAATTGGGTCGGTCGATCGCCACCAAAATCGGAGAAAACCCGTGCGAAACTTACGGAAATACTGGCTGGCCGTTGCCGTGGGTCTCGCGGTTCAAACATCGGCATTCGCTCAGACGGGCAGCACGGGAACTGGCACAACGAGTACCGGATCGTCGAGCACAGGCAGCACTTCCACGACGACGGCAGCGGTTGCTCCCCCGGTGATCGGTGGCGTCACAACACCGGCGACATCCGGAACGGGTGTGGATTCCTCCAACATCTTGGGTGGCTACTATGCTAGCCCATACTACCAAGGGCGCGCCGGGGCCACGAACACCACGGCACCCGGTGGCTTCGGCCAAACGCTGTACAGCACCAGTGGTTCGAGCAATGCGTTTTCCGGCACTGGCACCGGCACGACTCGCACCAGTTCAACGGCATCCCGGACGGGAAATACCTCTGCCACGACCGGCAATCGGGGTGGCACCACGGGTATGGGTGGCAACACGGGTTTCGGTGGGGCTAACAATGCGAACAACCAAAGTGGTATCGTGGTCGCGTTGCCCCGACAAATTTCTTACACCGCGACGTTGAACTTCCCGACTCCGAAGTTTACGCCCACCCAAGTGCAGGCCGACCTTCGTGGGGTGCTGGATCGCTCCTCAATGCTCACAAATTCGCGCGGCATTGAACTGGTTGCGGACGGCCAAGTCGTCGTCCTTCGCGGTAATGTCCAAACCGGCGACGAAGCCCGACTCGTTGAAGGTATGATTCGCCTGACACCCGGTGTCCGGGATGTCCGCAACGAACTCAAGTTCCCGGCGCCGACTGTCACCCCGTGATCGGTTTCACTCCGGACTCGTATAGAATAAAACAGACTGGGACGCATGATGCGGGGAAACCCCTGCGTCGGTGTCCCTTTTCTATTTGCTGATGCTTGGCTCGTACTCACCACGAAGGAACTCCGATGGGCGGTGTGAACCCTTATATTTTGAAAGTCACAGCGGTAAAGCCTGAACAGCCGTTCAAAGTGACGTTTATCATTGAAGAGACGCAGGAAACCAAAGAAATCGTCGTGCAACCGGATGACATCCCCTACGGTCGGAGCGGCCTCGAAGGCAGCCTGATGGACATTGCCGAAGGCGCGGGTGTGGAAATCGACCATGCGTGCGGCGGGGTGTGTGCCTGTGCGACGTGTCACGTTTACGTGACGACGGGTCTCGAAAGTTGTGCCGAAGCGACGGCGGACGAAGAAGACCAAATCGACACCGCCCGCGCCGTGACGACGGAATCGCGGCTGAGTTGCCAATGCGTCCCGAACGGCAAGATGAACCTCACAGTCATCATTCCCGCTTGGAACAAGAACTTCGCCAAAGAAGGGCATTGAAATTCGACCCGATCCGGGAACGGTTCGCAAGAAATCCCTTCCAACAATTAGGGACAGCGTTGGGTCGGTCGGGGCGAATGAAATGCCTGGGTGCAACGGGTCGTCATCCGCCTACTGACTTCCCCCGAGCGGTTGGTTGCGTCCGTAGCGCCAACGAGATACGATTGCAGCGCGTTGCACAAAATAGACCCTTACCCATCACCCGCTTGACGGGAGTTTGCCATGTTCAGCCGCCGGTTGTTTGCCTGGATGTTAGTCGGAAGCCTCGTCGGCTTCTCCGGACTTTCTGTCGCCCAGGACAAGAAAGACCCCCCGAAGAAGGACGCGGCGAAAATCGAGCAGGAGAAGAAGGAGACGCCCAAAAAAGAACCGGAGAAGAAACGCGAAATCGTTCCGGTTGAACCTGTGGACCAGTCATTCAAATCGGCGGACGGGGTCACCTTGATTGGGAAGTGGTACAAGAACCCAAAAGGGGCGTCCTCGGTCGTGATGTTGTTGCACGACTACAAAGCGAGTCCGACGGAAGTGGTTTGGGAAGACACGGCCCAACAACTCGTGTCGTATGGCTACCACGTCTTCCGGTTCGACTTTCGCGGCCACGGCAAAAGCACCGACGTCATACCGAATGAGTTTTGGCATAACCCAGTCAACAAGAATTTAGTCAAGTCCGGCGGGGTGAATCTGGCCGTGAAAAGCTCCATCAAGTTCACGGAGTTTTACACCAACTATTACCCGATGCTTGTCCAAGACATCGCCGCCGCGCGTAACGTCATCGACTTACTCAACGACGACAAACAACTGAACAGCAGCACCGTTTACCTGCTTGGTGCGGGTGACACCGCGTACTTGGGGATGCTTTACATTTCGAGCGAGTGGTTGCGTGAAAGCGAAAAGCCGAACATGGCATACACACGGGTAATGGTCAGCCCGCGGTTGGACTACGCGCTATTTCAAAACGCCCAGTCGGCGGGGCCGGACATTGCCGGCGCGATTTGGCTTAGCCCAACCCGGAACACCGGCATCACGAACCAAAACGTGAAAGATTGGACCCTGAGTCCGCACGCCATCCGGATGCGGAATGAAACGCCGATGCTGTTCATTCACGGTGCGAAGGACACGAAGTCCACTCAAGTGTCGAAGTACCTTGCGAACGAAGCCCTAGCCATCAAACTCACGAACTACAACGGTATGGCGATTCCGAGAGTGGAACAGACGTTCGTCCGCGAAATTAAGGACAGTGCCGCGACCGGGACGAAGTTGTTAGGCAATAACTTGGGCACCGAAGACATGATCGAAAAATTCTTGACGGCTGTGGATAAAGAACGGAAGAACAAAGTGAACAAGACACGCGGCTGGAAGTCACCGATCTATATTGACGTGCAAAGCTTCGGCGTGTGTAAGTCGCAATAAGACGGGACGCGCAAGGAACTAGAAAGCGCCCTGGTCATGGGACCAGGGCGTGTTTGTTGACGGCATGAGGTTGCGTGAACCGAGGCTTATTTCCGGTGGCGGATTTTTGCGCGCATTCGCCGTTTCTTCCGCCCGACTTTCCGTCGTCCTGTCCCTCGGCGTCGGCCAGCCATATCCCGCTCCTGATTCACAAACTGTGGAAACTTCAAGATATTTTGTTGAAGCGCCATCTTAGGCGCCACCCCGACATCAGACAAGGCGAGACCGCGAAAGCCCCCGAATAAAAGCCCATAATAAAAGCCCACGAATCATCATTCGTGGGCTTTGGGGATTACTCCACCAGTGGCAGCCAGTCCGTGACATCGAACCGCGAGTGCGGGTTGACCTCAATACTGTTGCTGGCCTCTTGGTACGCTTCCCAGCAGGGTTCAAGCACGCGGAACAAGTCGGCGGTTCGTAGGCACCCTTGTTCGCGGCAGAAGAGCAGATCGGTATCCGAGCCTCGAACCGGAACAGTTGTCGCCGAGGGCAACGCTTTCTTCACTTCTTCGGAGTACATCCGGCCGGCGTCGGTGTCGGGGACCATCACGAACGTGCGTTCTTCTTCGGCAGGGCCGCCGGCTAGCGGGGCTGCTGCGCGGATGTTGCTGGCGATCCGCCGCCCGAGTTCGGCGGGAACGTTGCCTGCCGCTGAGAGTTCAACGGCGGTCACGTCTTCACTCGGCAATAAGTTTGTCAAGAAGGCCGTAGCCTGTTCGATCATGGGCCTAGCGAGGTTCTGCATTAGGTCAGCCGAGCCGCGACACAGCCCGGTCAGACCGCCGCGTGGTTCCACGACCAGTCGTGTCAAAATCAGTTCGAGCCGGGTTTGCTCTTCCGCCGGAAGGGCGGCCAACATCTCGGTCGCGGATCGGTCCAACAGAGCTTCGCCATACGGCAGAACCACCCGCATCGTGTTCGATTCTTGCAACGTCGTCTGCATCAGTTCTTCGGTGTCTTGGCTCATGTGCGCACTGCCAGGGGGCGTCATGCCGTGCTGGGGGAGTTGCATTTGCGATTCCATTTCCCCCGCCAGTTGCACGACCCGCGACCGTGCCAACGCCAAGTCCCGCAGCTTTTCTTCAAACCAGCTTTGCATCCGCCGATAAAACTGCGACGAGACCAGGCCGAGGTCTTCTTTCAACCGGAGTTCCGCAAACTGCTTGATGCGATCCACCAGGTGTCGTAGCGCCCGCCCCACACGACTGCCGAAGAGGTTGAAGGCGCCGGCTTCGCTGAGTCCTTGACACGATTCGAGCGCACTCTGGAGTTCCGCTCTCGACTTTTGCCGTGGGATGACCGCGTTTTCCAGTTGATGCTCAACCGAGGTGGCCGCCGCAGCACACGCCGCGATGAGTTGAGCGATGACGGCTTCAGTGATTGCGATTCGAGGGCCGGACAGTTCTTCCAAGGGCCGGAGCAATTCCGTCATTTCGTTTTGCCACGCATCGACCGAACGCTTCAAGCCAAGATCGAGAACGCGACTTAATCGACCACGTCGGAAGGTGCTGTCGGATTCGGTCGTGGGTTCGACACCAACCAAATCGCGGCACTGATCCCAGATGGCCACCGCCCAACTGACCGGGTCAATGCGCCGGGTCGCCACTTCCGCTTGCGGCTGAAGGTTGGCTTGCCAGGTGCGAATCGTTTGAACCGGGTTGCCTTCTTGGGACGTTGCGGATTCGGCGGCGATGAAGCGTTGCACGTCGTCCGGCGTCAGCCGCGAGTCGTTCAAGATCGACGATAAAATTTGGTTCGCGTCTTCGGGGAGACGAACTTGGCCGAACGCCGCCCACGTGCGAATGAAGCGGGCACTGAGTTGTCGGGCCGCCGATCGCAGCAGCAACCCGCGCGGGTACCACACGCCAAACGTGCCGAACCCGCGAAACGGCGTTCGACCCACCGGAACGCGGCCTTTGCGAATTTTTTCTAAGCCGGTGCCGAGTGGCGTCGTCACGTCGTGGGTCACATACCCCGCGAGGTGCGAGACACAATCGCGGAACGCTTCCGCCGTCCGGCTCGCCATCGGCAGTAAATACGTGGCGTTGAACGGTAACCCCGCTGCTTCAATGTGTGGGCCTTCGGGGCCACCGTACTGGGCGGAGAACTTCACCTCGGGGTCGGCAAAGTGGTTCAACTCCGTCAGGGTGGCAAAGATGTTGGCCAGTTCCATCGGCGGTGACGAAGGGTCTTCGGGGGCGCCGGAAAAGACGAACGAAGTCACCGGGGCGTCCGGGATGTTGAACCGATCCAGCGACCGCCGCACGGCGTGCCCGACGTCCAACAGCATCCCGCTTGTGCCACCACTGGCACTGGAAAAGACGTAGATACTTGGCACTTTCGTGCGAACCGTCAGGCCGGTTTGGTCCGAGGATTGGCTGACCGCTTCGGGGTGCGTGGCCACTTGGATTTCATGCCGAAGCCGCGTCACGAACCGAAGGTAGTGATCGCAAAACGCCAGGCGGCCCAAGGCCCGCGATCCATCCACCTTCATCGAACGGGGAATGGCGTAGAGTTTTTCACGCGGCAACCATTCGAGCAGTTGATCCAGTTGCCGACGGCGGTACCCGGTGACGGCTTGCAACGGCGCGTGAAAGGTGTGTTCCGGCAGTAACGCCGAATCCGTGGAACCGGCGGTCGCCTTGGAAACCGTCTCCGGGTCCGTGTCGATGTACAAGAACCGGAAGCACGGGACTTGCGACAGTTCCCCGATGCGGTCGAGCAGCCGGCAGCGAATTTGTTGGAGCGCCCGCCGGCCGAACGACCCAATCCCGATCAGAATCGTGGGCCGCAACACGCCTTCTTCCGGGCGGAAACTGACCGACATACTCAGCGATTGATTCCCGGTGCGTGACTTGGGCAACGCCCGATCGGCGAGTTTCGTCGGGATCGAAACGGGCGTTTTCCGTTGCAGCGTCGGGACGGCCATCGGCGTTCCCGTTTTCCCAGAGGGATGAGTACCGTTCGCCGATTGTCTGCCATTTGCCGGTATGACAATTGAACTGCCGCTCGACTTCATGTCATCCCGAAGCGAGCCACCACCCAGGGCTTTCACGAACGCGATGTTGGAGGGGAAACGATCCTCCGGGTTTTTCGCGAGCGCCCTGGCAACGGCCACCCGATCGCCACTTGGCAACATGCTGAGGTCGGGGGCCTCGGTCATGTGTTGCAGGGCCAGTTGCCGGATGTTCTTGCCGTTGAACGGGCGGAGGCCGGTCAACAATTCCACGTAAAGTACGGCGAGGCTGTACTGGTCCGTGTGCTTGGAGATCTTGTTGGCAAACGTTTCCGGTGCGGCGTAAATCGGCGTGATGCCGCCCATCAAACCGGAGCAACTTTGCCGTTCGAGGTGCTTCACGAGACCGAAGTCAGCCACTTTCACGCGATCGGCGATGAGGAACAGATTCTTCGGTTTCACATCGAGGTGTTGGAGGTTATGTTTCTCGATCAAGTGGTCGAGACCTTCGGCAGCATCGGAAATGTAACCCAACAGCGTATCGCGTGGGATACCGGGGTTACCGGCTTTTTGACATTCTTGCAGCACGTCGTGGAGACTTTTGTCCGCCAACTCCATCACAATGAGGAGTTCCCCTCCGACAACATCAATCCGTTCCATCGACAAAACGAACGGGTGCCGGACCGCCTTGACCCGCTCCATCGCTTTGAATTCTTGTGCCGCCTTGGCGGAATCGTCGTCGAGGGTATTCAGGTTCCCGTAGACGAACTTGATCGCCTTGTGAATGCCACCGGGCGCAACACACTTCCAAACCTCACCGAAGCCGCCAGTTCCCAGCGGTTCGAGGAGGTGATAGCCCGGCAACGGCTCGGTATCAGGTTCACGTAACCAGTTCATGGCACCACCGGTACGGGGTTCGGCTCGGTCTAATCCGGTTCCAGTCGCACGGCGCGGACGGTCCGCTGCGAACCTGCAAAACCTGACGAACCGGCACGGGCGAACCGGAACCAGGTCGCGGACAAAATGCCCGCGAGGCACGGCATTCACCCAAGACTAGTTCACACGGCGCGATCACGCCGAAAATCTTGAGGGATTCCTTCCGCTATCAGCGTAACGCCTGGGCAAAATGTTCCGGTGGCAGCGAAGATGGCTGACGTTCTTGGCTTGGCGGCCCTGAAGGGGCCGTGGGCTGTAGCCACGGGTGGAGCGAAGCGGAACCCGTGGGCAGTGACCTTGTTGTCAACCGCCCTGGAGGGGCGAAGGAATTCCTCTGCCCCTCCAGGGCAGTTGAGTTGGGGAGTCTTTTTCCCCACGGGTTGCGCGAAGCGCTTCACCCGTGGCTACAGCCCTCGGCCCCTACCGGGGCCATCAGACCCGAAACAATTTCCCACGTATTTTTCGAGACGGTCACCGCGATATGCCTGTCCCGCGCTAGTGACGGGCTAACAAGCAACTGCGTATTACCTACAATAGCCCCGCCGCCCGCAGTTCGTGGGCGGTTTGCTTTTGGTGTAGGAGTTGCCCATGCCCACGACTGAACTTGCCGCCGTTGACCCCGAACCCCCGAGTAGACCCCGCCACGCCGGTGCCAAATTTCGTGCCGCGTGGCCGTGGGTGATGGCCGTGGTCGGGTTGGATTACTTCAGCAGTTTGGCGTACCAACCGTCGGTGGCGTTTTCGGCGGCGGGGAATTTGGCCCCGGTCGTGACCGTCGGCGTCGTTGCGATGACACTTCTGTTCGCAATGCCCCTCTACTGGTATCTCGCGGGCCGTTCGCCAAATGGAACCGGATCGACGGGGTTGCTCGAACGCCTGATCCCCGGTTGGGTGGGCAAATTTCTCGTGCTGACCGTTCTTGGGTTCGCCGCGACCGACTTGGTCTTCACCCGCACCTTCTCCGCCGCGAACGCCGCCGAACACCTGATTCATAGCCCGTTCACGCCGTGGCAACAGACGTTGGCCGAAGCCTGCGCGCAGTGCGACGAACTCGCCGGCACGCTGCCCACCGAGGTCGCAGAGCAGACCAACGGCATGAACAAGCGACAACTCGTCGTCACGCTGATTTTGCTACTGGCCGGCTCCGCCGTCGCGTTTCTGTTCCGTCGGGGAATCACTCGGGGGTTGCTGCAGTTCGCAGTCGTGTCGGTCGCGGCCTATTTGATTATGACGGGTGTGATTGTTGGCAGCGGCATCGGGTATTTGGTTGCGCAACCGGACCTGGTTCAGGCGTGGTGGAAGCACGTGGAACCCGCTGCCACAGGCCCAGACTGGACGTGGCAATCGCAGTTCGCAACGTGGTGGCCATTGGTCGCCGTCTGTGTGGTGTTGTTCCCAAAAATGGCCCTCGGCATGAGCGGGTACGAACTCGCGCTGACGACGATGCCCCTCGTCAAAGGGGACAAAGGCGACACGGCGGCGAACCCACGCGGGCGAATCCGCAACACGCGAATCATGTTGGCGATGATTGCGATCGTCATGAGCGTTTATTTGTTGTCGTCCACGTTGGTCACGACGGTCCTGATCCCGGAGATCGCGTTCAAAACCGACGGCCAAGCGGAGAACCGCGCGCTGGCGTACTTGGCCCACGGCGGCAAACTCGTTGACGGCACCACGTCGCAGATGTTGAATCCGATCTTCGGCGAGCAGTTCGGCGCGGCCTACGATGTCGTCACGATCACGGTGCTGACCCTCGCGGGAATCACGGTGCTGATCGGGATGCGCGAACTGATCCCGCCGTACCTTTACCGCCTGGGAATGGATTGGAAGTGGTCGCAACGCATGGGCCTGTTGATGTACCTGTTCACGTTCTTGAAACTCGCCGTGGCGTACTTTTACAGTGCCAACCTCGACGCCCAACGGGGTGCGTACCTGACGGGCGTGCTGAGCATTTTCACGATGGCCTCCTTCACGGCGCTGATTGACGTCTGGAAGCGCCGCGAAGGTTGGTGGACGGTGTTCCGTATCTCGCCGGTGTTCCTGTTGGCGTTCCTCGCGTTTGCCGGCAGTACGATCGTGGTCGTCCGCACCACGCCGACCGGCCTGTTCATGACGCTCTGGTTCGTCGGGGCGATTTTGGCCGTCTCGATGGTGACACGCTTCTTCCGCAACCACGAGTTACGGTTCAACGGGTTCGAGTACGCCAACGAGCAATCCCGGTACATCTGGGAGAGTGTCATTGGCCACGATTTCCCGATCATCGTCCCGGTGCGGCCGAACGGGTCGTCGTTCGTTGCGAAGGAAAAAGAGATGCGGATTTACCACCGGCTGCCGCCGGAACTGGACGTCGTGTTCATCAAAGTGGAACTCGGCGACGCGAGCGATTTTTACCAAACGCCGCTCCTCGAAGTGACCCAAGAAGAAGGGCACGTCGTGGCCCACATTACGGGTTGCTCCTCGATCCCCCACGCGATTGCGGCGGCGGCGCTGGACGTGGCGAAACAAGGCATGGTCCCCGAAGTCCACTTCGGCTGGTCCGGTGACAACCCGCTGACGGCGAACCTGCACTTCGTCCTGTTCGGCCACGGCAACGTCCCCTGGATGGTGTACGAACTCATCCAAGCCGCCGATTTCCCCGCCGACCGCAAGCCCCGCGTGATGGTGGGGTAACAGGGTTTGGCCAAATTGCACCTTGGATCGTCGGAAATGTGGGTAAGATAGGGGACGCTCACCTGTCATACTGGGCAGGTTGGGTTTGAATTGTTGGCCGTTTATGCTGAGGAGTGGCTTGGGAACGGAATCGGAGCCGAATAGAATGGCATCCGGTGGCCAAGGATGGCGGCAACCCTGCACCTTGGTTCCGCGATAGGAGGCGAGTGGGATGATTCGCATCGTTTGTTTGGCATTGGTCGCTCCCCTCATTTTGGTCAGTTCCGTTTCCGCCCAAACTCGGAGTGCCGCGCCCGCTTCAGTACCACCACCGATTCCCTGGGCGAATAAGTTCTTCCTACCGGACATTGAGAAAGACCCCAGCCAGGCGCCACCCCTTGTGGTGAGTCACAATTTTGGCACCGTACCCCGTGGCACCCTCTCGGTACATAAGTTTACGATCACGAACATTTACGACGTGCCGATGCAGGTCGTTGACATTCGGCGCTCCAGCGGCAACGTGCAAGCCTACCCGCCGGAACGTGTCCTGTTGCCGAACGAGAAGGGGGAGTTTACCATCACGATGGACACCGCGAAGTTCACCGGGTCCACTGCCGAGACGGTTTACGTGACGTTCGGCCCGCAGTTTCTTTCGACTGCCGTGTTACGGGTGACGGCGAACAGCCGGGCGGATGTGATGTTGTCACCCGGTGCGGTGAACTTCGGTGTGGTCGGCCAAGGTGCGAAGCCGGAGCAGACGATTTCGCTGGAATACACGGGACGGCAAAAGGATTGGAAAGTGACCGAGGTGGTCGCTTCAACCGGACCGCTCGATGTGAAGGTCCAGGAAGCGGGTCGCGGCAAGTTCTACGTGACCGCGACGCTGAAAGACGGCGCACCCACCGGACCGATCTCGGACGTGATTTCGTTGAAGACCAACGATGCCACGACACCCGTGGTGCAAATCCACGTCACCGGGGTTGTGCAAGCACCGCTGGAAGTGAGCACAAATCGGGTACAATTTGGCACCGTCAAAGTCGGCGACACGACCACTTTCAAAGTCATGGTGCGGGGAAACGGCGCGATCCCGTTCACGATTCAACCACTCGTTGACGACGGCGATGGCGTTAGCGTGCAAACCCTCGGGACCGCCACGCCGATTCAGATTGTGACCGTGACGTTTACGCCCGTGAAACCGGGGCCGGTCCTGAAAACGGTCCGGCTACTCACCGATTTGAAGGCCGGCACCACCGTCAACCTGACGGTAACTGCCGAAGCCGAACCTGCAGCAACACTACTGCCGCCACAGAAGTGAACGGCGTGCATTACAGCGTTGCAAAGTTGCGTAACATCCGCAGGCCGACATCCTGGCTCTTTTCGGGGTGGAATTGCGTGGCGAAGACGTTGTCACGCCAAAGGACGGAGCAAAACGGCGTCGGGTAATCGGTCGTGGCCGCGATCAAGTCGTTGTCGGTCGGTTCGCAATAATAGCCGTGTACGAAGTAGACAGCCGGTTCCGGTGGCAGCCCCTCGAACAGTGGGCAATCCGACCGGGTGATGTTCAACGTGTTCCAGCCCATGTGCGGCACTTTGAGCCGAGGAATTGTGGGAAATCGCACCACGTCACCGGCGAGGATGTTCAATCCGGGGAACACCCCTTCTTCATGGCTACGAGTGAACAGCATTTGCATCCCGAGGCAAATGCCCAGAAACGTTTTCCCTTCCTGAATGTGCTGCGAGATGATTTCAGCGAACGGCGTCTCCCGAAGTTTGGCGATGGCGTCCTGAAACGCACCGACGCCCGGCAGGACGATTTTCGTCGCGTGGCGAATGACCTGAGCATCTGCGGAAATGGTTGCGGCATGACCGACTGCTTCAAACGCCTTCTGGACGCTCCGCAGGTTGGCCATGCCGTAATCAACGATCACAATCTTTTGCGTTGTCATGTTCTACTCAGCGAAATTAACTCGACACGCAATTCGTGACGGATCAACTCGGGTTGAGGTTCGGTTTCAAGCACCATTTTTGTAGTTCACGTAGCGAGATCGACGATGCCATACCCATCAACGTAAGGATTCAGGAAATTTGTTCACGATTCTGGCGTTCGCCCGGTTGGCTAACACCTTCTGGTAATCTGTATCGTCTTTGCGTGATCTGCCGCAACTTCCGTTGCGGCTGCTGCTCGTTTCGTTCAAGTCCGCCGTTCCCCCTCTTCGTGTTGTGTGTTCGATCGGCAACAATAACAAACGTCAACTTTCGGTTCAGCGTTGGAGGCGAATATGGGTGAAGTACGCACGGCGGAACCACGTTGGCGCCTCGATGCGGTTGCACTGGCGGTCAGCTTCGTCGGCATCGCAATCACGGCTTGCGTCGTCACGTATCAACCCGCCACGGGTGTGCCAAATCAGTTCGGCCCCGCGTCGGATCAAGTTGCAGCGCCTTTGGTCAATGCCGTCGGCGGCGGCGTGGTGGTGTTGATCGTGGGTGGGTTCGTTCTGTTGGCGTTGTACATCGCCAAGCGAAGTTGGTGGCAGTTATGTATGCGTGCCAGTGGCTGGACTCTGCTGACTGTGTGTGCTTGCGTGGCCAGTGACTACGGGGCGTCACTGTTCGGATCTTTGCCAATCTCAGCGTTTGGCAAGGGTGGTTCGGTCGGTGCCTACATCCGCTTCGCACTGGATGATTCGCTGAAGTCGCCACTACCTTACGTGCTGATTGTGGCAGTGACATTTCTTGGTCTGGTGCTGGCCGCCGATGGCGTCGTGCGGGGCATCTTGAAGGGGTGCGGGATCGTGCTGTACCGGCTCGCCATCGGGGCAGTCCGTGGCAATCGCGTTGTGGCCCGGATCGGCGATCGGTTCTTGGCAATCGGTGTGCGCGCTTATACGGGAATGAAAAACTTGCTGCGCCCAAAGCGAGCCGAAATGGTGCCACTCGTGGCGTTGGTCGAACCACCAGTTAGCGAAGTCCCCCCGATCATTCGGCACACGGAATTGCCGATCGAAACACCCCTCGCCGACCCGACAACTGAAACGGTTTCGGACTTTGCGCCGGTTCCGGTTCCGATCACGATGCCGCCAAAGTTGAAGGTCCACGACCCCGACGCCGTCGTCGAACCCGCCCCGCAACGCCTGGCCTACGAGACCCCGTCGCTGTCGTTGCTCTCCGATCCGGACCCGTTCCCGATCGAAGACCACGAACAGAAGTTACGCGAACGGGCCGCGCAATTGGAGCAAACGTTCCTCGAATTCAACCTGAAAGTGAAGGTCGTCGGCATTCATACCGGGCCGGTGATTACGCAATACGAAGTGGCGCTCGACACCGGGATGCGGCTGAACAAGGTGACGACGCTTTCCGACGACCTCGCACTGAAGCTGGGTGTGGCGGCGGTGCGGATCGTCGCGCCGCTACCGGGGCGCAACACGGTTGGCATCGAAGTGCCGAACGAACACCGGCAAACCGTTCGCCTGAAGGAACTGATCCTGGCGACGACCGCCAAGGCCGCGAAGTTCAAACTGCCGATCTTTCTCGGCAAAGATGTCGAAGGCCGCCCGCTGGTTTACGACATGGCGGACATGCCCCACCTGCTCATCGCGGGCCGCACTGGGACGGGGAAATCGGTGTGTTTGAACGCGATCCTGCAAAGCTTCTTGTTCACCCGCAGCCCGGAAGAGTGCCGCCTGATCCTGATCGACCCCAAGCGCGTCGAGTTCACCGACTACGGCAAAATCCCGCACCTGATGCACCCCGTCGTCGTCAAGAGCGAGAAGGCCGAGGCGATCCTGGCGTGGGCGGTGGACAAGATGGAAGACCGCTACGAACAGCTTAGCCGCGTGCGGGTGCGAAACATTCACTCCTTCAATGAACTGAGCGGGGCCGAAATCCTCCGCCGCGCCGCGCCTGACACGGAGGAGGACCGCGAAAAGTTGCTCACGAAAATGCCGTACATCGTCATCGTCATCGACGAAGTCGGCGACTTGTTGATGGAGATGAAGAAGGAGGTCGAAAGCCACATCATTCGGCTGGCGCAGAAGTCCCGCGCTGCCGGGATTCACCTGATCCTCGCCACGCAAAAACCGACCGTGGATGTCATCACCGGGTTGATTAAATCGAACCTGCCCGCCCGCATTTGCTTCCAGGTGGCGAGCCGGGCTGATAGCGCCGTGGTCCTCGACGAGAAGGGGGCCGACAAGCTCCTCGGCATGGGCGACATGCTATTTCTGCAACCGAAAACCAGCACGATCATTCGCGGCCAAGGGGCCTACGTCGATGACAAGGAAATTGAACGAGTGACCGCCGCGCTGGAAATCCACGAGCCGAACTATGAGAGCGAACTGCTGAACCTGAAAGCCAAGGACGCCAGCGGCGGCAACATGGCGGAGAAGCTCCGCGAACGCGACCCCCTCTACGAACAAGCCGTCGAAGTCATCATCCGCGAACAACGCGGCAGCACGTCGCTGCTGCAACGCGCCCTCGGCATCGGCTACGGCAAGGCGTCCCGCTTCATCGACTTCATGCACGAAGACGGCCTCGTCGGCGCCTACAACGGCAGCAACGCCCGCGACGTGCTCGTCAGCAATGAGGAATGGGAGTTGCGGAAGAATGCGTAGGGGATGTCAGAGCCATTCCGTGTTTCTCTTCCTTGTAGGTCGGGTCGAGCTTCGAGGCCCGACGGAGGCGCATCGTCGGGCCTCGTGAGCTACGACCACGACCTACAAAAACAACACGTCGGATTCCTTGCCATTGATGGCGAATTGACTGATGACAACGCCGTATTTACACCCCGGCCAACTTTCGCTCCACCTTTCTTGCGGCCTCTTTGCAAGGTCGCAGTCGCGGTTCACCTCGCTGCTTGATGCTCGCGGTCACTTCACTCGGTAGCATGCGGTACACCCGTTCGAGCAAGCCGGTGGCGATGGCAATCAGTCCATCGGCGGTGAAGCTATTCGCACCTGCGTCGATTGGCTTCACGAACAGTTGTAATGGCACGGGTTGCTCGCCACTCTCGCTGTAGTTGGGCGTGAGCAATTCGAGGCCATCGACCCAGAGGGCGCCGGCACGGTCGAAGAGTTTTAGCCGCGCGTCCCACAATTTCCAATCGCCGTCTGAGGCGTGGGCGGTCGGCTTTTTGCTCTCCCACATGACGAACGACAACGGTTCGTCAATCGCGCCCGCATCGGCGACCAGTAGCTTGAACATCTGGTCGAACAGTCGGGTTCCGACGCCACGTCGCCGGTGGGTCTCGGCCACGCCAAGGTAGTTCACGTAGCCACCGTAACCGGGAAGGTGCGTGCCGTAGGCGAACCCCGCAAGTTGCTCGGGGTTCACGGCGTGTTCTTCGGGCATCGCCACGAGTAAGTGATTACCGGACTTGCCCGGTCGCCACCCGACGCGGCCCTTCAAGGAGCGGGCAATCCAGCCCCACGGGATGCGTTCCTCCGCGTGCTGCGTGGCGACGTAAAGCCGCTCCGCAGCTTGGACCAACGGGTCGCTGATTTCAAACGGTTCAAAACAGAAAATACGGTCGTTGCGCAACATTACCTCCACCCCTTCGCCGCATTTGGCGATTCACGGTGTACCTGTATTCTAGGGGACGGTTCCCCAAGTCCGGGTTCGGGTGGGTGGCGAAATGGTGGTAAAGTGCCATGAAGAATTCGAGTAGCTTCGCCCCAAGCCCTGAAGCCGAGAGAAGATTGCGATGCCGCCGGTGAAGCCCAAAAAATACAGTTACGATTATCCACGCCCGGCCTTGACCGTGGACGCCGTCGTCGTCACCCGCGATGTTCACCCACGTGTTCTTTTGATTCAACGCAAGCACGAGCCGTTTGCCGGAACTTGGGCGTTACCGGGTGGGTTTGTCGAACAAAATGAAGCACTTGTCGATGCAGCCAAGCGAGAATTGCTTGAAGAAACCGGCATCGCTGTCGAAGACCTCGAACCGCTTTACACTGCCGGTGACCCGGACCGCGACCCGCGTGGCTGGACCGTTAGTGTGGTGTTCTTGGCGCGAGTGAATGCGAAAAAACTCAAACCCCGCGCAGCCGACGACGCCAAAGCGGTGAAGTGGTTCCGACTCGATGATCTCCCGGAACTCGCCTTCGACCACGCGATGATCCTTGACCGGGCACGGGTGCGGATCGCGGATAGACTGGTGTGAGTTCGGCGTGATTTGCTCATCGAGATTCATCGTGCGTCTTTGTCGCGTCTTGGTTGCCTGCGTACTTTTCGGGTGCTTGCTCACGCCGGTGCTGTTGCCGGTGGGGGCCGCGTTGCAAGCATCATCAACAATCTTTTCGGAAGCGGATCGCATTGGCGGGTTGGCGATGAACACGTTGATGCTCGCGGCAATTGCGTCAGTGATTGCGGTGCCGTTGGGGGTGTTCATCGCGCTAGTATTGGAGCGGGTACGGGTGCCGGGCGCGGGCGTGTTGCGGGTGTTCGTGTTGATCGGGCTGTTCGTGCCGTTGCCCATTTATGCGGTCGCGTGGCAGGTGATCTTGGGCACGTGGTTACCGCCCCTCAGTTTGGCACCGGGGGAACTGGCGTGGCGACCGTGGAGCCAAGGGTTGTTGCCGGCGGGGTGGGTTCACGGCATGGCGGGGTTGCCGTGGGTGGTATGGATTGTGTCGGCGGGGTTGCGAAAAGCCGATCGCGTCTTGGAAGAGGATGCGCTGGTATCCGGCGGGCCACGGGCCGTGTTACGAAACGTCCTGTTACCCCGTGCAATGCTCGCCGCGATCGTGGCCTGGGGGTGGGTCGTTGTGCAGGCGGCCACGGAGATTCCGGTGACCGATGCGATGATGGTGCGAACCTTTGCCGAGGAAGTTTACACGCAACTGGTGGGCGCGACGGACGGCTATGCCAGCGCCGTCATCGTGGTTGTGCCAGCGTGGATTGCGGCTGTGGGGATCGGTGGCGTGTTGATTCAACGAACTGACCGCGTCTTCGGGCAAGCGCCCACGGAAGCGGGCCGACCCGTTGTGCTGCGGTTAACGAGAACGCAGCACATCCCCTGTATTATGGCCGTTTGGCTACTTGTGTTGATGATGGCCGCATTACCGTTCGCAGCGTTAGTGTGGAAAGCAGGCGGTGGTTCCAGCCGGGTCGGGTGGGACGGGCTGACGTTGTTGGCGGAGATTCGCAAAGTCGTGCGGACCGATGGAACGGTTCTGGGGCTGAGTGTACTCGGTGCCCTTGGCAGTGGCGTGATTGCGGCGGGGTTGGCGTGGCTGGCAGCTTGGTTGGCGTGCCACTCGCGGTGGTTTGGTCGTGGACTGTTGGCACTGTGTGTGATCCTCGCCGTGACGCCGGGTCCGCTCGTGGGGCTGGGATTAAAAGAGGCAATTGGGCATCTCGTCGATGCGGAGGAGTGGGCGTTGAATCAAGCCGGGGTCACGCTCGAATTCCCCCCGCTCCGCTCCGCTCTGTACGACCAACCGTCCCCGATCCCTGTCCTGTGGGCCGCAGTGGTGCGGTTGTTCCCCGTTGCGGTGGTGATCCTCTGGCCGGCGTTGCGAGCCATTCCGCGTGACCTCATCGAAGCGGCCAAACTCGACGGCTTTGGCATGATCGGCGAGTGGCGTTACGTCATTATCCCACTTACCACACCGGCATTCGTGCAAGCCGCCCTCGCTGTCACCGCGTTGTCACTGGGCGAAGTGAGCGCGGGGAAACTGGTCAACCCGCCGTTCCGCCCCGCGTACATTTTGCGATTGTTCGACCAGATGCACTACGGCACGGACAGCACCGTGGCCGCGTTGTGTCTGCTGCAAATCGCCGTGACCGTGCTGCTTGCACTCTTGTTGTTGACGGCGCTTCGCCCGACCAATGCCCGACGAGATTTCTGATGGCCGTGAACGTCGAACCCTATGTCTTTCTCCGCGTCGTCGTCGGCTCGCATGCCTTTGGGTTGGCCACCGAAACATCGGACGAAGACCGGCGTGGGATTTACTTGCCCACTGCCGATTGGCATTGGTCGTTGGCAAAGCCGCCCGAACAAGTCGAGTCGATCATCGACGGCATCGACGTGGTGGATTGGGAGATCGAGAAGTTTCTGACGCAAGCGTTGAAGGGCAACCCGACGATTCTCGAAACGCTCTGGTCACCGATCGTGTTGCACTGTGATGCCCTTGGCGACGAACTCCGCAAGATGCGGACGGCGTTTCTGTCCCGTGCGATCGGCGGGACGTTCTCCGGGTATGCGAAGTCCCAATTCCACAAGATGCAAAGTTCCGTGGCCCGTGGCGAAAGCTTCAAAGCCAAGCACGCGATGCACCTCATCCGGTTGTTGCACAGCGGTATTTACGCCTGCCAGCACGGCGACATTCTCGTCGATGTCGGCGAACACCGTGAGGAGTTAATGGCCGTCGGCCACGGCAAAATGACCTTCGCGGATGTATTCCGCCGAACCGAAGAACTGACCGCCCAATTCGAGGCCACCTTCGCGGAGTCCAACTTACCCGACAAGCCAGACATCGAGCGGGTGAACCAATTCCTCATCCGGGCCAGACGAAGCCGCGTGTGATAGTGTCAAACGCCAGGAAGAGAACGAAGACGATCGACGAACGAAGTTGCGAGAGTGTTTGTTAACCATCCTCCCCGAAGGCGACGAGCGTGTTGCTCTGACGCGGGAAGAAATCTGGGACCACGTCCCCGACGAGATTCGCCGAAACGTGAAACGCTTCGAGGCGGTGCTGGAAGACGGCTGCGGGGAGTTGTGGCAGAAACGGGGATCGGGTGGGAAGCAGGCGGCGTTTCGGTATTGGCGAAAAGGAACCGTTGACGGAGGGAAATGATCCCCGATCTTGGAAATAATACCCCTTCCAGTGGGGTATTAGTGGTTTCTTCCAAGATAAACCGAGGAGAGTTATCTTGGAAGAAACGCTTCCCACCTGGACCTGGGGAGTGTTTCTTCCGACAAGACGGTTCTTCCTTCGTCGATCCGATGGGGCAACGAGGTTCCGCCGGTTCTTTACCGCGAAGCGGTTGCAGACAATAGCCCAGGGTCGCGCAGCGCACCCTGGGCATCGGTCTGACTATCCATCTACCGCGAAGCGGTTGAATCCGACCCGACGAACAATTCAACCCTTTCAGGGTAGCCCGTGTGGCAATCGTCTACCCAGGGTGCGCGACGAAGCGCCGCGACCCTGGGCTATTGTCTGCAACCGCGTCGCGGTAACGAACGGATGCCAACGATACCCAGGGTGCGCTGCGCGAACCGGCCTCCCCGACCTGAAAGGCGGGATTTTCCGGGCCAGAGATTCTTCCCTCGTCGATCCGATGGGGCGACGAGGTTCCGCCGAGCGGCGGGATTTTCTAGGCAAGAGGTTTTAACCCGATTAGAATTCAGAGCGTCCGCACTGCACGAGAAGATTGCAAAGATGGTCCATATTACGATGCTGGAGGCGCAGGCCAGTCTGCCTGCATTGATTCAGGAGATGGCAAGCGGTTCGCAAATTGAAGTCACCGATAACGGTGTGCCGGTAGCAACGATCACGCGGCACGCGACTGAACCGAGTGGACCCGGCCCAATGAAACCCCGACGGGTTCTCGGCGCTCAAGCGGGGTCGGTGTTATACATGGCACCCGATTTCGATGCGCCGCTCGACGATTTCAAGGAGTACATGGTGTGACCCATTTGCTGGATGCTCACACCTTGATCTGGAGCCAAGACACGCCGAAGTTGCTGGGAGTCGCCGCACAGGATGTGTTGACGGATCGGGACAACCTGTTGTGCGTCGGCTACGACTGGCCGGGGATTCACTCCATTCTCGTCGACCCCCGAAACTCCAACCGCATTCTCCTCGGTGTCTCCTGCGGTGGCGTGTGGGAAACGCTTGACGGTGGCCAAACCTGGACCTGCGCGGGTGACGGGCTGGAAGCCGACTACATGCCACCGGGTCTGCAAGCCGACCCCGGTATCCAAGACGCCCATCGCATTGACTGGTGCCACGCCAAACCCGATCACGTCTGGATGCAGCACCACAGCGGCGTGTTCGCATCCAACGATGGCGCACACCACTGGAAGCGGTTCAAAAACACTGATCCGTCCGACTTCGGGTTTGCCGTCGCCGTCCATCCCACCGACCCCCGCACCGCGTGGTTCGTCCCCGGCGTCAAGGACGACCA
>JAYVXO010000015.1:0-25404 GCA_043785105.1 Fimbriiglobus sp. | reverse complement strand
CCGCGCCGCCAACGGATTACCTTTGAAGACATCGGCGACGTGACCGTCGTCCGGTTCATTGATAAGAAAATTCTGGATGAACAAAACATCCAGATGATTGGTGACGACCTGTTCAAGTTGGTCGATGAACTGGGCCGCAAGAAATTGCTCCTGGACTTCACGACCGTCGAGTTCTTGTCGTCCGCCGCCCTCGGCAAGTTGATCCGCCTGCACCAACGGCTCGCCACGGGCGGCGGCAAGCTCATTCTGTGTGGCATTTCCAAGACGATTCTGGAAATCTTTGAACTGACCAAGCTCGACAAGATGTTGAAAATTGTGAAGGACGAACAGACGGGCCTCAACTCGTTCTAACACTGGCGGCCAACGTTGGCGGCATGGCGACGACCTTTGCCCCAGCTATTGCGGCAGGTAGACATGATTGCATCCCGGTTCGCCATTGAGATCACAATCCCGAGTGACCTTGCCGAAGCCCGGCGAGTTCAGGAGGACATTGAGGTCTCGCTCCAGTCCTCGCAATATGGCGATCGGGACATTTTTTACATCAAGCTGGCTCTCGAAGAAGCCCTCGTCAACGCCGTGAAACACGGCAACCAAATGGACGTGGACAAGCGGGTCTTCATCAACTACACCGTGACCGGCGACCGCTTCGACATCCAAATCATCGACGAAGGCCCCGGCTTCAACCCCGCCGATGTCCCCGACCCGACCGCCCCCGAAAACCTCGAACGCCCCTGCGGTCGCGGCCTCCTCATCATCCGCCGCTTCATGACCGACGTGACCTACCACGGCAAAGGCAACGTCGTGACCATGAGCAAGCTCCGCTCCCCGCCGGAAGAATGAGCATCCCAGCTTCAGATTTGTTCAGGTCAACAGCTTGTTCGGGTAGGCGTCACGGATGCCGGTGGAAAATTTGTTCATTCCACTGGCGTTCTTTGTCTTCAGGCTGAAAGCCTGGTAGCACACAGCCCAGGGCGAGGAGGCTTGGCGACGACGCCCTGGGTCCACCCCGAAAACAGACTCAGCCTGAAGGGCTGACAGCAATCGTTCCCGACCCCAGGCTCGCAGTCCTTCAGACTGCTAGGACTAGCGGTCCACGAACCCAGGGTTACGCCGAAACGGCTCACCCTGGGCTGAGAGCTTCCAGGCTTTCAGCCTGAAAACCGGGTTTTATGAGTACAAATTTCCAGCAATAAATGTGACGCTCACTCAGATTGTTCGCTACGTTGGGAGGGCTTGTGTCACTCGACATCGGCATCGGTAAAAGTTCAACTTCGGGTTTTGTTAAGGGCGAACCGTTACTCAGTCTGGATGATGATGGATACTACTGGTTCCTTCACCCGTTCTTCGAGCGACTGGCAGCCGACACAGGGCAATACATCGACTTGTATGACCATGCTTCGTTCAGTGAGCAGGATGTGGTGGCATTAGAACAGATGCTGTTGACGGTACGAGGGCATATTGAGTCACAGCCCGATACGTGGGAGGTCTGTGTTGGTACGCAGGCCACGCCGGACACACCCGGTGTCAAAGAAGTTTACAAGACGGTTCAGCGTGAACAGTTCTTGGACCTGATCACACGATTTCAACGGGTTGTGACCCGTGCCAAAGAATTGGGGCGACCTGTGGGTTGTTCAGGAGATTGAATCCCGCGTTGAACCCTTCACAATGAACAAGTCAACCGTGCATTCGCTTTCGATTCCTTTAACAGAAAATCGCTGAACCCATGACGCCGATGATGCAGCAGTTTCGGGAGGCGAAGGACCAGCATCCGGGGATGTTGGTGCTGTTTCGTAACGGGGATTTCTACGAACTGTTTGAAGAAGACGCGGAGTTGGGGCATCGGGTGTTGGGCATCACGCTGACCAAGCGGGACAAAGAAATCCCGATGGCGGGGTTCCCGTATCACAAGCTCGAACACTACTTGAACGTGCTGCTTCGCGCCGGGCATCGGGTGGCGGTGTGTGAGCAAATGGAGGATGCCAGCAGTGGCAAGAAGCTGATTCGCCGCGAGGTGAATCGGCTCGTGACGCCCGGCACCGTCACCGAAGACGAACTCCTCGACCCGCGCCGCCCCAACCACCTCGTCGCACTCTGCCCACGCCAGCCCGGAGTTTACGGGCTGGCGTGGGCAGACCTTTCCACCGGCTTGTTTCAATGTGCGGACTTGTCAGAAAAGATGCTACCGGACGAACTCGCCCGACTCGCAGCAGTGGAGTGCTTGCTACCGGAAGACGTCGTCGATTTGTTGCTGTCCGCACTCGGCACCAGTCCACCCCGGTCCATCACGCCGCGCCCCGCGTGGACGTTTGACCCCTCGACCGCACTTGATGCACTTCGCAAACACTTCGCGGTGGCCACGATGTCGGGCTTTGGGTTCGACGACGGCCAACCGTGCCTGACTGCTGCGGGTGCGCTGCTCATTTATTTGCATGAAACGCTGAAGGCGAGTCTCGGCCACATCCGCCGGTTGCGGCCGCATCGCCCCGATACGTATCTCGTGTTGGACGAAGTCACCCGACGCAGTTTGGAACTGACGCGAACGTTGCGGGACAACCTCCGGGAAGGGTCGTTGCTTTCGTGCCTGGATCGCACGATCACGCCGATGGGCGCCCGGTTTTTGCACGACGCCCTACTCGCCCCGCTCAACGAACGCAGCGCGATCGAAGCGCGACTCGATGCCGTTCAAGAACTGCTCAACGACCATTCGCTACGCGGCAGTATTCGGGAACTGCTCGAAACCACGTCCGACTTGCAACGGCTGACGACCCGAGTTTCGACGGCCCGCGCGACACCGAAAGACCTCGCTGCCATCGCCCGCACCTTGCGACTGCTGCCGAAGTTCAAGGCAAAACTGACGGGCCGCAAGGCGTTCTTGTTGAACGAACTCGAAACCAAACTGGAACTCTGCCCCGATCTGCGCGATTTGTTGGACCGAGCGTTGACGGATGACCCGCCGTACTCGGCCAAGGAAGGCGGCATCATCCTCGCCGGGTATCACAGCGAACTCGACGAACTTCGCAAGTTGGCGAAGGATGGCAAGGACTGGATCGCGCGCTACCAAGCCCAAGAGATCACCCGCACCAGCATCTCCAGCTTGAAAGTCGGCTTCACGGACGTGATGGGGTACTACATCGAAATCACGAACACGAACGAAGCCCGCGTGCCGACGGACTACATCCACGAACGCACACTGAAGAACGCGAAACGGTACAGCACGCCACGCTTGAAGGAGTACGAAGAGAAAGTCGTCACGGCCCAGGAACGCAGCCAAGCCCTCGAATTCGAGTTGTTTTTGCAAATCCGCGACACCATCGCCGCGCAAACGCATCGCCTGTTGCAAACCGCCGACGTGCTAGCGTTGCTCGACTTCCTCGCCTCGCTTGCCGAACTCGCAGCCAGTCGCAACTACGTGCGGCCAACGATGGTGAACGAGCCGACACTACACGTAACCGAAGGCCGACACCCGGTTCTCGACCAGACGTTGCCGCCCGGCACGTTCGTGCCGAACGACGTTCACTTTCACCCCGTAGACGGCGTCTTCTGGCTCATCACCGGCCCGAACATGTCCGGCAAATCGACCTTTATCCGGCAAGTCGCGTTGCTGACGTTGCTCGCCCACATCGGCAGTTTTGTCCCTGCAAAATCGGCCACGGTTGGTATCACAGACCGAATCTTCACGCGAGTCGGTGCGAGTGATGAACTCAGTCGCGGCCAATCGACGTTCATGGTCGAGATGACGGAAGCGGCCAACATCTTGAACAATGCAACCAGTCGTAGCCTCGTGATTCTGGATGAAATCGGGCGTGGCACCAGCACCTACGACGGCGTGTCGCTGGCGTGGGCCATCACGGAATACTTGCACGACACCGTCGGTTGTCGGGCGCTGTTTGCCACCCACTACCACGAACTCGCCCGGCTGGCAGTCACGTTGCCCCGGTTGCGAAATTACACCGTGCAAGTTCAAGAAGTCGAAGACGACGTGATCTTCCTGCACAAGATCACCACAGGCAACGCGGACAAGAGCTACGGCATCCACGTCGCGCGCCTCGCGGGGGTACCGGAATCCGTGCTGCAACGCGCCGAGCAAGTGCTAGCCTCGCTGGAAGCCCCCGCAGAGATGCGACCGCCCGCTATTCAAGCGGCCATCATCACGCTACACGTTGAAGAGCCAACGACGAAGGCGAAGCGGACTACTACCAAGCCCACGCCCATCGAAGTCGATCCCCCCGAGAAACCGCGCCGGCGCGTCAAGGAAACCGCGACCAGCCCCAACCTCTTCGGCGAAACCGAGACCCACGACACGCCGTTTTGAAGACCCTGAAGTGAAGACAATCAATTTTCACCACAGCGACACAGAGTTCAACAAGTAATGGGTTGACTCGATGGCTCTCCGCCGCGCTGTGCCCTCTGTGGTGAATACAGTTTTAGTTGACCGTTCAGGCAGGCTTGAACACCTTCGGTGGATCGAACCCGGCGCCCAGGATTTTCTTTGCATCTAGGCCCAACCACTGGTCAAGAACCGCCGCGTACACGCTTCGGAAGTCCGTGTTGTGAACGAGATTGCCGTCTTCGAGCTTCGTCAAACTCGGGTGCTTCCCGAGCAAGCCGCCGTTGACGCGACCGCCGACGAGGAACATTGGGGCGCCGGAGCCGTGGTCGGTGCCGTGGCTGCCGTTTTCTTTGGCCCGTCGCCCGAACTCGGAGAAGGTCATCACGCACACCCGATCCTTGTGGCCCCGTGCGGCCATGTCTTGGTAGAACGCGCTGATCGCGCCGGACACTTCGGCCAACAACCGCGCGTGGCTGCCGGTCGTGCCACCCTGTCCGGCATGGGTATCGAAGCCGTCGATCGAGACGTAGAAGATGCGGGCGCCGATCCCGGCGTCAATCAGTTGGGCGGCCAACTTCAGGCGGGTGCCGAGACCGTTGGCGGGGTAGGGTGCTTTGGCCTCGTAGTTCTTGCCGACTTCTTGCAACCGCTGACTACTGGCGTAGGTGTTGGTCGCCGTGCGGCGGACGAAGTCGAGCATGTTGGTTTGCGATGTCGCCGGCATCGTCCCGGCCGCCACGCCTTCGATGAGCTTCTTTTGCGATTGCTTGTCCGAGGCACTCGCGCTCGTCATCTTCAGTTGAAAGTCCGCGATGCTGGAAATCGACGGCACCCGAGCGGGCGCACCGTTGAGAGCGAGCGGGGCGGCTTCTTTGCCGGGTTCCGGGATGTGGAAACCGGGGATGGACTGTTGCTTCAATGCCTTGCCAATCCAGCCCTCGGTGATGCTTTCTGCGGTACTGGCGGTTTGCCAAATGTCCATCGACCGGAAGTGCGATTGGTTCGGGTTCGGGTAGCCGACGCCTTGCACGACGCACACGGCTTGGTCTTCAAACAGCTTGGCCAGTTCGCCCATCGCGGGGTGGAAAGCGAAGTCATCGGTCAGCTTTTTCACGTCGTCTTTCTTGATACCGATCGTCGGGCGAAGCTTCGCATACTCGGGGTCTTTGATCGGGATCACCGTGTTCAACCCGTCGTTCCCGCCCGTCAATTGTACAACGACTAGGATCGTGTCCTTCGACCCGGCTTTGCCCGTTGCAGGGGCGGCGAGTGCGGTTTTGCCCAGGAAACTCGGCACTGTCGCGCCGAACCCAAGGAGTGTGGATGTCTTCAAAAAGTCACGGCGGTCAGTCATCGGATGCCCTCTGTGGTGAATAATCTTCCTTCAGTCCAGTTGGTATTCGGGAAGGGTGAGTGTCAGGTGGGTTGCCGTGCGGACGCGGTGGTTTGCGGTGTCCTCACGGGTCCAGTAGATCGGCGTTTTGGCCGACTTCGTTTGTTTGAGGTAATCGAGCAACTTGGCGCGGGCGTCGGGCGGCGTGTCGTTTTGCAGGAATACGCTGAGCAAGAAATCCACGACCTCGCCGTCCGTCGTGCGGTTGTGCTTGGTCAACGTCGTGACCGGGTCGCAGCGCGAACCGAAGCGGCTGTCTTCGGTGCTGGTGAGCGCCAAGGCAAGGTTCTGCCGGAACAGCAAGGTTTGGCCGTTGAGCCACGCCGGGCCGCCGTCCCACCCCTTCACGGACGGCGGCGCGAATAGAATTTGCCCGAGTGATTCCAGCGATTGCGCCAGCGGCAACGGGCCGACGTTTCCTTCCAAGCCGCGCACGATGCCGACGGCGAAATCGACCGGCGACTTCACTTTTTGCCGGTACGCATCGCTGCTGAAGAAGTGGTTGGATCGCAGGATCGTCTCGACTAACTTCGCGGTATCGAAGCCGGATTTTTGGTACTGTTCCGCAAGTGAATCAATCAACTCTGCCGGTGCCACCTCAATGTCACTGACCAAAAAGCGGTACATCTTTCGGGCGATAAACTTTGGGCAGGCGGGTTGATCGAGGCAGATCGAAACAATGTCGTCGGCCTTCCAGGCTCCGGTTTTGCCGAGGACCGTTTTCACGCCGTCGTCGTGCTGCTTCGCGTTAACGACCCCGCGACCATCCTTGACCTCGTACCCAGTGAATGCCTTGGCCGCTTCTCGGATGTCCTTTTCGCTGTAGTGCCCAATGCCCAGCGAAAAGAGTTCCATCAACTCGCGGGCGTAGTTCTCGTTCGGCTTGCCCTTCTTGCTTTCGATCGTGTCGAGCCACACCATCATGGCGGGGTCGGTGGACATCGCGCGGAGCAGTTCGCGGAAGTCGCCGAGGGCAAACTTGTGGATCAGCCGATACTGGCCGAGCATGAAGCGGGCGTTTTGCACCTTCGCCAAACTCGTGGCGAAATGGTTGTGCCAGAATAGGGTGATTTTCTCCCGCAACGGGTGGGGCGAACGCAAGATGCGGGCCAGCCACCACGCCGCAAGTTGCGTCCCGGAGGCTCCCTTGGACAAGCTCCGTTCGGACGCCATGAACTCCGACGTGCGTTCGTAATCCGCGTCCGGTTTGTCGCCGTTTAGCAAACGGGTAATGGTCGCATCCGGGCCATCCTTCAAACCCTGTAGAAGTTCCGCCCACGTCGCCCCGAACCCGGCGCGACGATACAGGTGCCCGACTTTCGCCAGTGACCACGGGTTGTCACTCGACGGGTGATACGCTTCCCACGGTTGCATTCGATTTCTCCGAGTCGGTCACTCAATCCAATTTTTAGACAGGATTCAACAGGATTAGGAGTTACGCGGTTGCAGCCTTGGTACAGGTTTAGTTAGCCTAACGCGCGTTTTGAAGTTGCGCTCTCGGACTACCCCGAAGGGGTTGAATGTAATAGCCCAGGGTCGCGGCGCTTCGCCGCGCACCCTGGGTCAGCCCGGAAAGGGATATTACCCCGGAGGGGTTACATCGTTCCGCGTGGCGCATTATGTAACCCCTCCGGGGTAATGCCTGCGTGGTGTCGAGAACCCAGGGTGCGCGACGAAGCGCCGCGACCCTGGGCTATTACATTCAACCCCTTCGGGGTAGTCCGAGAGTGCAACTTCAAAACAGCCGCGTCGGACTAACAAACAACTGCGTAACTCCTAAGGATTAAAGGCATTGAGAATTCATTCTTAATCCTGTTAAATCCTGTTAATCCTGTCTAAATTGCTTGATTGTGGTCGCAATGTCGGGCCTCGAAGACTCGACCACGACCTACAAGACGTTATTTTTGCTTCCCACTTGATGGGCCGAATTTCCACTCGAACTTCAGTTCGTAAGCGTCGGTTTGGTGGTCGATTTCGAGGCTAGGGTTGCCGAGCGTTTGTAGCCAGTCGGCGATTTGTCGCACCTGCTTCTTCGCTTCGTCTAGCCCGATGCCCTGGGTTAATACCGTGTTGGTGATGAGCGCGTCGGGGTAGTTGCGGATGAACTCGGCGGCACCGTTGCCGTACCCCTTGCCGCGCCACACTGCGGTGGATGACTTGGCCGGATCGAGCGGCTTCCGCAGTTCCGGAATTAGCTCTTTGATCAGGCTCGGGCGTGACGCCACGACGAGATGTTCCCCAACCACCGCGAAACTGGGGGCGGTGTTGAAGCGGAGGTTGCCGGGGTCCGTATCGTTGGGGAACGGTTTATCTTCGGGGAAGCGGTAGGTGACGATCTTCACGCCGTCGTGGGTTTCGTCGGTCATTTTCACGCCGGTTTGGGTGCTGGCCACGAACCCTGCCGCCCGTAACGCCGATGTAGCGGTCTTGCCGAACTGCGGGTCACGCATGGAGGTCACGATCGCGGCGGCAGGGTAGAGGACATCGGGCGACTTGTCGTAAAGCGTCTCGGTGGTGTTGACCGCAACGACGCGGTGGTACGGCCCGGACATTTCGAGCAGCTTGCTAAATGTGGTCCCCGGTAGCAGTTTCGAGATGTCCTTGTCCGCTTTCTCGAAGTCTTTAAGTTGTTGCTCGTTGAGTAGCTTTTTGCGATCAATCCACAGCGTGCCGAAGTCGAGGTAGAAGCTTTGGCTGTAGACCGCGCCTTTCGGTTCCAACAACGGCAAGCTTGCCGGTTGGCCGGCGGGTGGTGCGTGCAGGACGAACTCGGGCGGCAAATCGGCGCGCTTCGCGGGGAGCTTCAAAACGGCTTTCAGTCCCGCTGAAGTGCCGTACAAACCTGCGGTAATAAAGTCACTCCGCCGAACCGCATCAATGCTACTGCCCAGCACAAGGGTTTGCAGGAAGTCCTTGCGGGTGGCTTCAAAGAAGTCCTTGGTCGCTTGCGATTCTTTGGTCTTCGCAAAGTCGAACCACACCCACGCGAGCGGTTCACCGCCCAGTAATTTGCGTGCTGCTTTTGGACTCGCCAACGCCCCGATCGAACCGTTCGTGGACTTGGAGACGGCGAGATCTAACCCCTTCTGCAACGCAACTTCCTGAGTGGCAATGTAGAGGACCGCACCCATCCGAGCGGCGTGGAATTCCTTGCCGAGGTGGACCGTCTCGCACCCCTTGTAAGTGGCGTGTCGTAACTTGGAATCATCCGCATTCGCACCACTCCCGGCTTGCCGGGCGACTTCTTCTTCCAACGCTTTCAACGCGAGTTTCACGAACTCCGTGGTGGTCGGCTCATCCGTTCCTTGCACGACCAACAATGTCGGTGCGGGGTCGGTGCCGGTAACAGTCCCGAAGGCGATCCCGTTGCCGGCGAGCTTATCCAAAAGTTGCGGCCAATCGGTGCCGAGTGCGCGTTCGTAGTAACCCAGGAGCTGATAGAACCGCCGCAAGGTGGTCGAGTTCAGGGCTTCGCGCACTTGCGGTAGGGTTTGCGCGGATTGATAGGCGTCGAGATTACGTAGGGTTTCAACCAGTTTCCGGGGTTGCTCCGCCACGACAACCAGATTGGCTTCGCACGGCATCCGCAACAACGGGTCGTGATCGGAAGCCACCACTGGCGTGGCGAAAACGAACGTCAGCCCAAATGCAATCCACCGCTGGTACATGGCAACCTCACATCGGCGACAACAAGCCTGATGCCAAACTGTACTTCCGGAAGTGGTGCGAAGTTTCAGGAAATCTCGGGCGGCGTTAACAGATCGTGGGTTGTCGGAAGTGACCGTTGTTCTCGCGGTGGGCGACCTTTGCTGGGGTGGGTGACGCCCCAAAATTTGGCGACGAACAGCAGTTGTTTCGCAAGGCCGTGGAGCACCTGGACTTCTTTGTGGCTCGGCATTCCACGCACAATCACATGGCGCACGACGTGAAAAATTCCGTCGGCCCGGTGGTCCCACAAATACCGCACCGCAACGAGGCTTTCCTGAAGGTGCTTGAAGAGTTGCTCTTGTTCCGCGTAACTGGCCGGGGGGTCGAGTGGGGATTCCGACGGCTGGAGTTTGAGCCATTGCTTGCGCAGTTCGTACAAACAGACCGCGACCGATTGCGCGAGATTCAGCGACGGGTAGATCTCCGCCGCCGGGATAAACATCATCCCGTGGCAGGCACCAATCTCGACCAACGTTAACCCACTCGGCTCGGGTCCAAAGACGATCGCCGTAGGGGTCACTTCTAACGCTTTCAACAGCGCGGGGATTTTCTCCTCGGGCGTGCCCCAAAATCCTTTCCGCGTGAGGCCGCCGACTTCACCGGATGTCGCCAACACGAAGCCACAGTCCGCGACCGCCTCGGCAAGTGTGGGTACGATCCGTGCCGCTTTCAGTACGTCAACCCCGTGCACGGCCATCATCGTGGCGTCTTGGTGTTGCGGATCGGTGACAGGATCGACGAGTACCAATTCACTCAGCCCGAAGTTTTTCATCACCCGCGCGACCGACCCCAAGTTCCCCGCATAGTGCGGGCGCATCAAGACAACGCGGCACTGGTTCAACTGTGTTTCTGCCATGTCTCTATCGTAGCAAACGGGATGCTTTCCAAACGAAACAAGCCGGGGGAAACCCGGCTTGCGCAGTTCGTTGCTTACCCGTGTGCCGTTACGCCGCGCCCCACTCCGCCTTGGCTTCGCCACAATTTTTGCTCAGGTGAACGTGGGAATCCACATGGTCAACCCAACTGGTTGGAATCAGGTGGTGCTGCCCGTCCGGGCTATCGTTCTTGGTCAACTTGATTTGGTTACCCAACACGTGATCGACCACGCCCAGCTTGTTACCGCACGAGCCGATGACATCCATCCGCTCTTGGATTTTTGTCGTCGTACCCGTGCTTCCCACGGCCTCGGAAGCACGGTTTCCCAGTTGATGGGCCTTCTCTTTGACGAAATCGGCGGCTTCTTCGACGTTTTCACCGATCTTGTGACCGACCTTGGTTGCAGTCTCCGCGATCTTGTGACCGGCTTCTTCGATTTTACCTTTGATGGTGTCTGCCATGATGATCTCCTAGTTGGACGGAAAGGTTACACAACTAGGAGATAAGCAAAGTGCGTGCCACGGTGGGGCAGGACGCAAAAAGCCCACGCACGATCGTGCGTGGGCTTTCGGTAGGGTTTATGCCAATGCTAATTCTTCATTACTTCTTCTCGACTTTGCCCTTCACGTCAACGGGATCGGTGCCGAGCAGTTTGCCGGTTTTGTCGGACAACACGTTTGCTAACAGCCCGCTTGGATCACAGCCTGGCGCGATCGAGATGATCTTGCCGCCCTTGGCGATCAGGAAGTTGGTCGGCATCGTTTTGGTTTGGAAGGTGCCCCATGAATCACCCTTGGGATCGACGGCGTACAGCATGTCGAGTTTTTTATCGGTCGCATACTTCGCCATCTTGGTGTCAGGTTCCTTGAACACGTACAGGCTGATTAAGCCCTGGTCCTTGTAGGCTTCGTGAATCTGCTGGAAGTACGCCAACTCCTTGTCACAGCCCGAACACCCACAGGTCAAGCGAACCATGACCGGGCCTTTTGCGGTCAACTCCGCCAGATCGACGGTCTTGCCGGTCGTGTCTTTGATTATGAATGCGGGGGCCGCTTGACCCACAACAACTTTCGGGGCCGGGTCCGATGCCAGCACAGTAATCGACATGCCAATCAGTAGCAGTCCGGCGGAGAAAACGCGAATCATGGAACACCTTTGGTGAATAGGGAACCAACCCCAACGGAGACGAGAAGCAACCTGCGGACGTGCAACACTACCAGAGTCCGACGGGATAGGAAACGGAAAAACCGAAATAGGTGAGCCGATGGTCTGGCTAAATTTTCTGGCGATTGGTTCTTTCTGGGTTTTCGGCCCTGAAAGGGACGTGCTGTCAGCCCAGGGCCATGCCCTGGGGGCCGGGCAACGATCCGGATTTTTGGACGGATTCGATCGGTTCATCCCTTTTGTCGTCGCACCGAATCGACCGACCCTTCCGTCGTTCCCAGGGCGTGGCCCTGGGCTGACAGCACGGCCCTTTCAGGGCCGAAAAGGCATTACACATTGAGTGCCAGAAGTTCTGGTCAATCATTCGAGTTGCGTAACTTGGACAGCAACCGCAAGATTTCGAGGTACATCCAGACCAAGGTGACGAGCAAGCTGAAGCCGCCGTACCACTCCATGTACTTGGGGGCGCGTGACCGGACGCCTTGTTCGATGAAGTCGAAATCGAGGATCAGGTTCAGTGCGGCGATGACGACCACCACCACGGAGAACCCGATTCCGATCATCCCCGATTCGTGGATGAACGGGATGCGGACGCCGAAGATCGACAGCAACATGCTCGCCATGTAGACCAGGAAAATCGCGCCCGTGGCGGCGATGATCCCCATCTTGAACTTCTCGGTCGCCCGGATGACGCCGGTGCCGTACAGGAAGAGCATCATCGTCAGCATGGCGACGCTCAGCCCGACTGCTTGAACCACAATGCCCGGAAAGCGGGCCTCGAAGACGACCGAAATTCCACCCAAGAACATCCCTTCAAAGGCGGCATAAACGGGTGAGGTGAATGGCGAAGCTTTTGGGAAGAAACTGGTGACGAGCGCCATCACAAGCCCGCCGATCGCACCGATTAGGATTGCCCCGCGCATCATCAAGGTGTTGGCTTCGTCCAACGACAGGTACCACGTGTACCCCGCCGTAATCAGCAGGAGCGACATCAAAAAGGCCGTCTTAATTACGGTCCCGGACATCGACATCGCACTTGCGGTCGGGCCGTCCATCAATTCCCGGCGGTAAATGTCCGGGTTCATCACAGGGTTCGCAGATGGCATCGTGTTATTCCTTGCAAAGTTGTTGGTTCTACAATCGTAGTTTAGAGACTGGTCACACCTCTTACGTTACATCTTATCCATCTCTAACGTGGTCCGCATTCAATTCCCACGCCGAATCCACCAAAGGGCTTCGCGCTTGCTTCCGGGATCGAACCGGGTTCTGATGGTGGGGTGCGGTCGCCGGAAAACTTGAAACGGAACGAGGAGTCTGGCGTTATCATAGTGAGCATACGAAAGATTATGCCGGTTGCTCCTGACCGAACTGGCTGGGATTCTTGACGAGGGGGACGTATGACCCGTTGCGTGGCGTTGATTTCGGCGGTGGCTGTTCTGGCACTTCCCGGAATTGGGATTGCAGTGAATCCGTTGACCACCCCTTCCGCTGAAGCCACGGCAACGGCGGGGCGGATTGATCGGCTGTTGGAATCCGCGTGGGCGGCGAAGGGGATTCAGCCGGCGACTCGTGCCGACGATGCCGAGTTTTTGCGACGTGTTTATTTGGACCTTGCGGGGCGGATTCCGAGTGTTGCCGAAGTTCGCACCTTCCTGGCAGATAAGCAAGATGACAAGCGCCGTCGGCTGATCGCCGAACTGCTCGAACGCCCCACTTACAGCCAACACTTCACGACGGTCTGGCGCACCCTGTTGATGCCGGAGGCGAACAGCAATTTCCAGACGATGTTTATGGTGCCGGGCTTCGAGGCGTGGCTCCGCAAACAGTTCGACGAAAACGTTCACTACGATGCAATGGTCCGGGAACTTCTGACGACACCCGTCAGTCAACAATCCATGCGATTGTACCGTCAGAATGTGAATGAACAGATAACACCCGTTTCTTTCTACATGGCCAAGGAAACGAAGCCGGAGAATCTGGCCTCGGCAACGGCCCGCGTGTTCTTGGGCATTCGCCTGGAGTGCGCCCAATGCCATGACCACCCGTTTGCGGAATGGAAGCGGGACCAGTTTTGGAGCTTCGCGGCGTTCTTCAGTGGTTTGAAAACGCAAGAACAGGGTGATGGGATACGGACGCCTTTATCGGAGGAACCGAACAAACGGGAAATCGCCATCCCCGGAACCAATCGGCAAGCACCGGCAACCTTTCCGGATGGAACAGCACCGCAGTGGAAGGACAAAGTGGCCACGCGGCAAACCCTTGCGGACTGGGTAACGGGGGCGGAGAACCCGTACTTCGCCAAAGCCACGGTGAACCGGGTGTGGGCGTACTTCTTCGGCAAAGGGTTGGTCGAACCGATCGACGAAATGGTCGGCAGCCAGGAGACCGTAGCCCATCACGCGGAGTTGCTGGACGAACTGGCCCGCTCGTTTGTCGCCAGTGGATTTAACCTGAAGTTCTTGCTCGAAACGATCGTCTCGACTCGGGCGTATCAGTTGACCAGTGGCGGCGGCAAATCCGTGACGGGCGAACTCTACTCCCGCCATCCGGTACGCGGATTAACAGCGGAGCAACTCTTCGATAGCGTGGCCATCGCAACCGGCCTCGGGGCGACCGATTCTCAGGGACCGATCAACGTGTTCAACAACACCAGTCCACGGGCGGAGTTCGTGACCAAGTTTGGTAACCAGTCCGAACGGGCCACGGACCACGAAACCTCGATTCTGCACGCCCTCACGTTGATGAACGGCAAGGTCATCGCGGATGCCACGAACCCGGAAAAGAGCCAGTTGCTCGCATCGGTGCTAGACGCGCCCTTCTTCACGACCCCGACCCGCATCGAGACGTTCTACCTCGCCACGTTATCCCGGATGCCCACGCCGAAAGAACTGGCTCATGCCACGGATTTTTTGACCGCCGCGACGGTCGCGGGTGGCCTGACGACATCCGGGGTGGAACTCGAAAAGCGAACCCACGCCGCCCTCGCGGACATCCTGTGGTCACTGCTCAACAGCGGCGAGTTCCTGCTGAACCACTAACCCAGATGATTAACCACGAATTACACGAACCAAACGAATCAGAGAAATCGGTTGAATTAAGATCACATAGCATGCTCATCGTTTTCTGATTTTATTCGTCTGATTCGTCTGATTCGTGGTTAAATCTTTTCTGCGAACTACCGGAGACTTAACAATGTCACGCAATCCGCAACTGGACAGTCGCCGTCATTTCCTCCGCGTTGGGGCGGCCAGTGTTGGAATTAGCTTGTCCGGGTGGTTGGGCCACTTGGCTGCTCAATCGGCGAATGACTCGAAGCGAACTCGCGCTTGCATTTTGCTGTGGATGAACGGCGGGCCGAGTCAAATTGATACGTTCGACCCGAAGCCCGACCACAAAAACGGCGGGCCGGTCCGACCGATCCGGACCAACGTTCCGGACCTGATGATTAGCGAATACCTGCCGATGCTGGCGATGCGGGCGGACAAGCTGGCGATCATCCGGTCAATGGCCACGAAGGAAGCGGACCACGGCCGGGCGGGGTACTTGTTGCGGACCGGGCGGGTGCCGGGCGGGCCGGTGCGGTACCCGTCGTTGGGGTCGTTTATCGGCAAGGAACTCGAAGAAGCGAGCGCGGAGTTGCCGAGTTTCGTCAGCATCGCGCCGTTCCGGTTCCTGAGTCCGGAGGCGTATGGCCCCGGCTTCTTGGGGCCGCGTTATGCGCCGCTTGTTGTCGGGGAATCCGGGTACAACTTCGGGCAGCCTAACCCCGGCCAAGACGACGTGGCAAAAGCACTGCGCGTTCAAGACCTCGACTTGCCGAGTGGCGTTAGCAAACCCCGTGATGCGGAGCGGGTGCAATTCTTGGACAACCTCGAAAGTGATTTCGTGGCCGACCGCCCCAGCACCGCCGCCGAAAGCCACCGCACCGCGTACCGGCGTGCTGTCACCCTGATGCGATCCGCTTCGACCAAAGCGTTCGACCTGTCCGGTGAAACGCCGTCGTTGCGGGACAAGTACGGTCGCAACCTCTTCGGCCAAGGCTGCCTGTTGGCACGCCGACTTGTGGAACGCGGGGTGCCGTTCGTGGAAGTCACCCTGAGTAGCGCCCCCGGCATCACCAACGGCATCGGCTGGGACACGCACCAGGATAATTTCAGCAACGTGAAGCGGTTGTGTGATGTCCTCGACCCGGCGTGGGCCACGCTGTTGGATGATTTGCAAGACCGGGGGTTGCTCGAAACAACCACAGTCGTGTGGATGGGGGAATTCGGTCGCACCCCGACGATTAACCAGCAAAAGGGCCGCGACCACTGGGCGAATTCGTGGTCCACGGTGCTGGCCGGTGGTGGCATCAAGGGCGGTCAAGCAATTGGCAAAACCAGCGCCGACGGCATGAAAGTAACCGACCGCCCCGTGAGCGTACCGGACTTACTCGCCACGGTTTGCACAGCCCTCGGATTAGACCCGAGCAAGCAAAACCTCTCGAACGTCGGCCGCCCAATCCGCCTCGTGGAACCGGACGCGAAGCCGATTCAGGAGGTTCTGGGATGATTGCGAAAATTGCACCCGCGCTACTCCTCGTGTTCCTGACTGGACTCGTCGCACTCCCCGCGCCCCCGGTGCTGGAGTCGGAAAACATCGAGTTGATCTACCTCGCGGACGCACGCCCGATCCTGATGCGGATCGACCTGAATTCCGACGGCAAATCCCTCGAAGTCCGCTGGCGCCGATTCGTGGATTTACTCCTGGTTTACTTGGACAAGAACAACGACGAAAGCCTCGACGAAGAGGAACTCAAGAAGCTGCCGATGATCCTGAGCTTTCTGACCAATGGCGGCGAGCCGATTCCGCTACCGAAGGATCGCGGCACCGGCGTCTTCCGCGAACAACTCGCCAACCACCTCCGAGAAAACGGCTACCAGCCGTTTCGTCTCCCGAGTTCCCCGACGGAAATGGCCGCGCCCCGGAACATTCGATTCGTCACGAACGGTCCGTCCCAATCGGCGGAGGCGATCGACACCGCAATTCTCGATGCTCTCGACACGGACAAAGACGGCAAGTTGTCCGCCCAGGAACTCGCGGCTGCGGAAGGCGTGCTGCGGAAATACGACAGCAACGACGACGAGTTGATTTCCGTCTCGGAGTTGATGCGCGCCCCGGAGAACAGCCCGTTCGGTTTTCAGCAATCGCCGATGATGGCCGGCTCCGCGACGACGACCTTCGACTTGTTCCGATTCAGCCGCACCGGCTCGAACGCAGACTTGGCAAAGCGCATCGTGCGGCGGTACTACGTCGAACCGAAAACCAAGCCCGAAACCGAAGTCAAGAAGAAACTCAATCGGGACATGATCGGCTTGTCCCCAGAAGTGTTTGCCAAGCTCGACCGCAACGACGACGGCCAGTTGGACGCCGAAGAACTAGACCGGATCGGGACGTGCCCGGTGGATGCGAGTCTGACCGTAAACATCGGCAAAGTGACCTCAAAGCAGAAAATGGTCGAGCCGAAACCGGGCAAGAAACCCGCGCTGGCAATCAAGCTCATCGAACAGACCTCTGGTTCGATCACGATTGACACTCCCAACGTGCAACTGCACGTCATGGCCGCACCAATTCTCCAAAGTCCGGGTGGCGATACCCTACTCAATCAATTCATGAATGCAGACCGGGACGGGAACGGGTACGTGGACAAAACGGAAGCGAGGGTGTTCCCGCTAATCAATGCCGCCTTTGACCTGATCGACGCGGACCACAACGAAAAGATATTCATTGAAGAAATCCAGGCCTTCAGTGAGGAAACGGCGGACCTCCGCAAGGCAACGGACGTGGGGTTCGCTTCTGCAAGCGTACTGGACCAAGGACGGGGCCTGTTCGGCCTGTTCGATACCGATCGTGACGGCGTTCTCTCGACCCGTGAATTGAAAAACCTCCCGAAACTGTTGGCACTCAACGACCGCAACAAGGACGGCATGTTGGACCCGAAAAAAGTCTCCAAGAACATGATCCTGACGTTTGAACAGGGACTTTCACAGGCGCGATCAACCGGACTCACCACGGTCAGCGCGAACCTTTCCCAACCCAACCAGAGCCGGAAACAAGTCGGCCCCAAGTGGTTCCAGAAAATGGACCGCAACGGCGACGGGGACGTTTCGCGGCGGGAGTTTCTGGGGACGGATGAGGACTTCCGCAAAATCGACACGGACGGTGACGGGTTGATCGACGCCAAAGAAGCAGAAGCTGCAGAAGCCCTATTCAAGAAAGCGCCGTAACCCCTCCCGTCGTGCGCAAATCTAGAAACCGCTGACTCGCTCCATACTTTAACAGTGGTAACAACCACGGGAACATGTCTGGGTCAATACCCGGCACATTTTTATTGGGAGCGGTTCAACGATGGCAGCGGTGAAAGTTGGCATTAACGGGTTCGGTCGCATCGGCCGGTTGGTTTTCCGGGCACTCGTGGAGCAGGGGTTGCTCGGCAAGGAACTCGACGTTGTCGCGGTCAACGACCTCGTGCCGGCGGACAACCTGGCCTACCTCCTGAAGTACGATTCGACGCAAGGGCAGTTCAAAGGCCAAGTCCACAGCGAAAAGTCGTCGCCGTCCGTTGAGGAAGACGATGTCCTCGTCGTGAACGGGCACCGGATTCAATGCCTCGCCGTGAAGGAAGGCCCCACCGCGTTGCCGTGGGGCAAGTTGGGTGTCGAGTACGTGATCGAATCGACGGGCCTGTTCACAGATGCTGAAAAGGCACGCGGGCACATCACCGCAGGCTGCAAGAAAGTCATCATCTCCGCGCCGGCCAAGGGCGAAGACATCACCGTCGTCATGGGTGTCAACAACCATAAGTACGACCCCAAAACCCACAACATCATTAGCAACGCGAGTTGTACGACGAATTGCTTGGCGCCCGTGGTTCACGTGTTGTTGAAGGAAGGGTTCGGCATCGAAGAAGGGTTGATGACCACCATCCACGCTTACACCGCGACCCAAAAAACCGTGGACGGGCCGAGCAAGAAGGACTGGAAGGGCGGCCGGGCCGCCGCCGTCAACATCATCCCGAGTGCGACCGGCGCTGCAAAAGCGGTCGGCCTAGTTGTTCCCGAAGTGAAAGGCAAGCTCACCGGGATGTCATTCCGCGTCCCGACGCCGACCGTCTCCGTCGTGGACCTCACGGTGAAGACCGTCAAGGAAACCAGTTACAAGGACATTTGCGCCGCGATGAAGAAGGCCAGCGAAACGTACCTAAAGGGGATTCTCGCTTACACCACGGACGAAGTCGTGAGCAGTGACTTCATCCACGACCAAAGCAGTTGCATTTTCGACGGCGGTTCGGGCATCGAATTGAACAGCAAGTTCTTCAAACTGGTGAGCTGGTACGACAACGAGTGGGGCTACAGCAACCGCTGCGTGGACCTCGTGAAGTACATGATTTCCAAAGCGTAAATGACAGTCCCGCGAGCCGTGGGTGTCTGACCACGGCTTCCGCTTTTGACGGCAAAAAACGATAGGAGAAACTCACCATGTTGACCTCGAACGATGTGCAGACGCGAATCCGGGACATTCCATTCCATCCCTTCAAAATCATTACTTCGGCGGGAACCACCCACGACGCTTACCACCCGGACATGGTGATCGTCGGTCGCCGGTTCTTGATCGTCGGAACACCGAGCGCCGAAGAACCGTCCCAAGCCGAGCAAGTCACCCGCATCTCGATTCTCCACATCGTCGAAATTTGCGATATTCCACCCGTTCGAGCTTAACCCGAACGTTAACATAGGATTCATCATGGCCAAGAAGACACTTGCCGATCTGGGCGATTTACACGGTAAGAAGGTTCTAATTCGCGTCGATTTCAACGTGCCGTTGGACAAGGTAAGTGGCGAGATCAAGAACGACCGGCGGATTCGCGGGGCGGTGCCGACGATCAAGCACCTGCTGAAGGCCGGCGCATCGGTCATTGCGATGAGCCACCTCGGGCGACCGAGCGGGGACGCGGCGAAGGACAAGTTTTTGACGATGGATAAAGTCGCGGAGCGGTTGGGCGATTTGCTCGATCTGCCGGTGGCGAAAGCGGGTAATACCGTCGTCGGCCCCGCCGTGACCGCAGCAGTTGCCGCGTTGAAACCCGGCGACGTGATAATGCTCGAAAACGTCCGCTTCGACCCGCGCGAGCAAAAGAACGACCCCGAGTTCGCAGCGGCAATCGCGGCGCTCGGTGATGCCTACATCAACGATGCGTTCGGCACCTGCCACAACGACAAAGACGCTTCAATGGTCGCTGTTCCCGCCGCGCTGAAGGCGGCGAGCAAACCGCGCGCTGTCGGGTTGCTGGTCGCCAAGGAACTCGAAATCATCGAGTCTCTGATGGGTTCACCAAAACGCCCATTGTTGGCCGTGATGGGTGGCGCGAAGGTGTCCGACAAAATCGCGTTCATCAACGTGCTGCTCACCAAGGTCGATCGCTTGCTGATCGGCGGCAAGATGGCGTACACGTTCTTGAAAGCCCAAGGCGTGGCCGTCGGGAACATGCAGATTCCCGACGAAGAGTTGGCGAACGCCAAGAACTTGCTGCCGCACGTCGGCGGCAAGATCACGCTGCCGGTGGATTGCCTGTGTGCCAAGTCGGACGACCTAGGTACGACGAAGGTCTTCGAGGGGCCAATCGACGCCGGGTGGGAAGGCGTGGACATCGGCCCGAAGACGCTGGCGATGTTCAGCGAAGTCGTGAAATCGTCCGCCACCGTGATCTGGAACGGCCCGGTGGGGTGGTTCGAGAAGCCGGCGTTTAGCAACGGTACCAAAGGCATTGCCGAGGCGATGGCTAACAGTGGCGCCGTCACCATCGTCGGTGGTGGCGAGACCGCCGAAGCCGTCGAGCAGTTCGGGTTCGATGCCAAGATGACCCACGTGAGCACGGGCGGCGGCGCGTTCTTGGCCTACGTCGAGGGGAAGCAGTTCGCATCACTGGCGCAGATTGATGACAAGTAGTTGTAAGGGAAAGCCCACCAATGATAATTGGTGGGCTTTTGTGCTCTCTCACTTCCTGCGCAGCACCACTAAGTCTTGATGCGCGACCGAACAGGGTTTAATCGTGACCAGCTCGAAGTATTTGCCCCACTCGCGGCGGATGTATTCGGTGGTGTGGAACACGTCGCGGTAGTAGTCGTCTTCACCCAGGTCGGCATCGTAGAGCGGGTTGGCTTGGTCGCAAATGCCACGGCGTTTCAGTGCGGTGTACCGCTCCGCGCTGAGTCCGGACCAGAGAACACTGGCGTCACCGTGAAAGGTCATCATCGCCAGTCCACCGGGGCGAATGACCCGTTGCAACTCTTGGAGCCACGCAAATTGCTCCGCTTCCTTTAAGTGCGTGAACACCGAAATTCCGAAGGCGAGGTCAAAGCTCGCTGGCTCTAATTGGGATGGCGGTCGAAGTGGCAGAACCTCCCAGGTGCCGGTGGGTAAGTTGGCTTGGCACCAGCCGATGTTATCCGGATCGACATCGGCCCCGGTGACTTGGACACCCGGTAGCGGCAAGAAGTAGCGCGAGACGCGGGCGCAACCGCAGCCCCAATCCAGTACACGCGGGAAAGCAGTGATGGCTTGCCCCGTCACTTCTTGGACCACATCGCACAGGGTTTGGAACACGGTCCACCCGCCGATGCGGAAGTAAAAGTCCGACGGCGCCCCGATCACCCGTGTGATCTGGTTCGGTGCGGGCATCGGTCCGAATCGCGTGCTTGACGGCACGTGATATGGCTGGTAATCCCAACCCAACAGTTTGCCGGTCCGCTTGTCCACACAGGAAATCGTCAGATCACCCAACTCCGTGGTGCCTTCCGGTAGGCGAGTTGTAATGTCGAAACCACTGTCGTGCGCTTCCAGCACAAACCGAAGATGGGCGGCTACGTCCGGGCGGGGGACCGGGTAGACAATTTGGTCTACCGGCTTGCCGTTGATCCGAAAATCGACGTGCGGGCGTAACTTTAGCGGCGTGATCGCCCAGCCGGTCACGTGCAATCGGCCTTTGTCAAGTTGCACCATGCCGACCACCCATTTGTGGCAGGCGGTGGTCCACAAGGTTGCGTAATCCGGCGGGCGGTGCGGGAACACTTGACGGTAAAGTCGCCGCATTGCGGTGGGGACGAACGGGATCAAGCGACTCACTTCGGACAAGGACGCACCGTCGGGTTGGCGGAATCGGTAGGTGGCATGTTAGAGAAAACCGCAACGAAGCGTCTATACGAACGGGTCACGGTCGCAGGATGGGCGTAGCCGCGAAAAAAGTTGTTGCTGTTTTCCATCGCTTTCTGGCGTTCAGTCGGTTATGCTATCGGAACGATGCCCACCTGGGTTCTCCTGCCTGCGTCGCTTCTTGCGACCACGAACCAAATATCTGTGACGAGGGATGCCATGTCTTTCCGGCTATCCGTGTTGGTTTTGCTGCTCACAATCATGCCGAACGTACAGGCCGCCCCGCCGGTGTCGCCGGAAGACTGTGCCACTTTTATTGGCGCGCCCACCGAAGTCGTCATATCGCCGAGTCGCGTGACACTTTCTGGACCACGGGATGTGCGACAACTCGTGATCACCGGCAAATACTCGGACGGCACGCTACGGGATTTGACACCCGTCGTGGATGCGATCCCGAACGTTTCCGACGTTGTCACGATTGAGGAAAAGCTGTTCATTCGCGGAGTCAAAAACGGGACGGCGACGTTAACCGTGAAGGCGGGTGGCAAAGAATCCAAGGTCGTTGTTACGGTTGAGAAACTGGATGAGTTGAAGCCGGTCAGCTTCCGCCATGACGTGATGGCCGCGTTCAATGTCGGTGGCTGTAACATGGGCGCTTGTCACGGAACACCCAGCGGGAAAAATGGCTTCAAGCTTTCCCTACGCGGGTTTGACCCGACTGCCGATTATCTGCAACTCACGCGGGAGCAATTTGGCCGGCGGTCCGACAAACACAACCCGGACGCCTCGCTCACGTTGTTGAAGGCGCTGGGGCGAGTCCCGCACGAAGGCGGCACGCGCTTCGGGGCGTCGAGTTACCCGGCGGAGATGATGCGCCAGTGGCTTGTCGAAGGAATGCAGGACGACAGCGCTTCGTTACCCGGCGTGAAAAAACTCGATGTCACCCCAGGCAATCGGGTACTCCACAACCCGAGCAAGTTCCAACAACTCGCCGTCCGCGCCACCTACTCGGACAACAGCCAACGCGATGTGACCCGCATTACGAACTTCAGCAGCAGCGATCCTGGGATTGCTGATGTGAACTTGAACGGGTTCGTCGAGTTCAAGCGGCCCGGCGAAGTCGCCATTCTCGTGCGCTACCTCGAAGAAATGGTGTCCGTTCGGCTGACGTACCTCGAACCACGTGTCGGGTTCACGTGGTCGAACCCGTCCGAATTCAACGCGATCGACAAGAACGTTTTCGAGAAGTTGAAGTTGATGACAATCCTCCCGTCGGAACTGTGTACCGACACGGAGTTCGTGCGGCGGGCTTATTTGGATGCGATTGGGCGGATGCCGACCCCCGCCGAAGCCAAGACGTTTTTCGCGGACGGCTCAGCCGATAAACGGACGAAGCTCATCAACCAACTGGTCACCCAACCCGAGTTCGCCGATTTCTGGGCGTTGAAATGGGCCGATGTACTGCGGTCGAGTCGCAAGACGATTCAGGCCAAAGGGAGTTACGGATTCCAACTCTGGCTGCGTGAAAAGCTCGCCGTGAACACCGGCCTCGATGACATCGTGAAGGAACTCCTGACCGCAACCGGCAACACCTACACCAACCCGCCCGCCAACTTTTATCGCATCGCCAAAGACCCCCAGAGCCTTGCCGAAGCAACCGCCCAACTGTTCCTCGGGGTCCGGATGCAGTGTGCGAAATGCCACAACCACCCCTTTGAACGCTGGAGCCAGGACGATTACTACGGCCTATCGGCGGTGTTCGCTCGGGTGAAGAACCGGCCCGATGCGGACGCCCCGGCAGCAGCCAAAGCCATTAGTGCCGAAATTATTTTTGCGACCCGCGACGGCGAAGTCTCCCAACCGCGAACGGGCAAAGTGATGAAGCCACGGTTCCCCGGTAGCGGCGACCAAGACCTGAAGGTGGGCACCGATCGTCGCGCAGCCTTTGCAGACTGGCTCACCAAACCAGAGAACCCGTTCTTCGCCAAGTCGGTCGTCAACCGCGTCTGGTTCCACGTCATGGGCAAGGGCATCGTCGATCCCGTCGATGACTTCCGCGAATCGAACCCGTCGTGCAACGATGAATTGCTCAACGCATTGGCCAAGGACTTCGCAGAACATCACTACGATTTACGCTACCTCGTCACCACCATCATGAAGTCGCGCACGTATCAACTGTCGGCGCAACCGAACGACACGAACAAGGACGACGGTAAATACTTTTCGCACGCCGTGACGAAACTACTCACCGCCGAACAACTACTAGATGCCATCAGTGACGTGACCGGCGTGCCGGAGAAATTCGCGGGGTTGCCCATCGGCACTCGGGCGATCCAACTCCCAGACGGCGAAGTCAACCACCCGTTCCTCAAAACCTTCGGCCAACCCGCCCGCGAGTTGGCCTGCGAGTGCGAACGCGAAAGTGATGGCAACCTCGCTCAAGCACTACAACTCATCAACGGCCCCACCGTCAACGAGAAAGTCCGCAGTGCCAGCAACCGCCTATCGACACTGTTGAGTCAGAAAAAATCCGAACGCGAAACCTTGGACGAAATCTACCTCGCCGCACTGGCCCGCGCAGCAGATGACTCCGAAGCCAAGATCGCACTCGCCCACATCACCAAGCACACCGACAAACGCAAAGCCTGGGAAGACGTACTATGGGCCGTGCTCAACACCCGCGAGTTCCTGTTCCGGCACTAAGGATCGCTACAAAACTAACTTCCGTGCCAATCGCCGTTGTCAATTGTGGGCTAACGAGATAACAGTTCACTCAAAAGCATCTTGAGTGTTGGCGGATTTCGGTTCATTCAAATTAGCCGTCTGGGTTTTGTGCCCTGACGGGGCACCGGAGTGTAGCCACGGGTGGAGGCTTTGCGCAACCCGTGGACAGCGACACCCTCTTGTCACTCGCCCTGAAGGGGTGAAGGAATCCTCCACCCCTATCAGGGCGGTTCAGTCGTGGAGTCACCGTGTCCACGGGTTCCGCAAAGCGCTCCACCCGTGGCTACATGCCTTGACCCCTACCGGGGTCACCAATCCCGCAACACTCAGTCACCAACTTTTGCGTTGCTCACGAACAGTTCGTGTTCCAGCGGCCTGGTCGGCTCGGGGATTACACGGAAGTTATTCTTTCGGCGATCCTTAGCACGATGCCAAAGTGAGTCGATTGCGTCTAAGGTAATCTCGGTCACATCCTACAGCAGGTCACTTTGACTCAATTGTCGCACAAGCTGTGCGACAAACTCATCGCTGCCCTTGGTTTGGTAAAGTCATCAATGGACCAGGGTGAGATTGTCTCGCAGCCTGCGAGACAATCTCACCCTGGTTGCGACAACCTCACCCGATGTCTCAAGGCAACGGGCCTGTGAATTTCCTTCTCAAGCCCACAATGTGACTGAATACGACCTTACTTCGCTTGCAACGCAAAGTCCATTGGCAGTCGTCGCCAGCCGCTGTGGATGTGGTTGGCGGGGTTACCGGCGGAGTCGCCTTGGACGTTCAAGAACTCGACCACGAACGTCGGGCCGTGAACGCGGTAGCTGTACGGCTTGCCTTTCTTGTCCGGTTCGACGCAATAGGCGAATTGAACCTTGTCCGTACCGGCGTCCTTCACCCGTTGCAGTTCCAACTTGGCGAGGTCGGCGGGGGAGCGGTTGGCGTAGGCTTCGAGGACTTTCATCAGCATGGCTTTTTGGTCATCGGTCAACTTCGAGGCCGGGATGCCGACCGGCTCACCGACGGC
>JAYVXO010000014.1:0-56193 GCA_043785105.1 Fimbriiglobus sp. | reverse complement strand
TCGCGCTTCGCGCACCCTGGGCTATTGTCTGCAACCGCTTCGCGGTAGGTGGATTGGCTGAGCATTCCCAGGGTGTGCGAAGCGCGACCCTGGGCTATTGTCTGTAACCGCTTCGCGGTAAAGACCGCAAGCGGGATGATGCGGATTAATTCCCAGAGTGCGCGGCGCGACCCTGGACTATTGTCTGCAACCTCTTCGCGGTAATACCCATTTGGTTTGCAACTGCTTCGCGGGAATACCCATGTGATCGGTTTTCATGTCACCACTTGTCACCCGACTCGGTTCACGCAATCAATCAACTGTCGCAGTCGGCCTTGGTTCATGCGATCGAAGCGGAACTTTAGCCTTGGCAAGTGGGCGTGGGCGGCTTCATTGGCTTCTTGTGGCAACATGTCGGTCTGCTCAAACGTCCCGCCCGTGATGATGTCGGCAAAGTGTTCGCAAATGGTGTCCATTGTCGTTTCGCTGAGGCGGTGTTGCAGTCGCAGTACCAATTCCCCACGCACGTAACGCATACTGTGGTAGACGCGATAGAAATCCCGCACCTCATGCACCGCTTCTTCGATGGAATCCGTGACGCGGTACAACGCCATGTCTTGTTTCGAGATATAACCGCGATCGAGCAAATCTTCCTTGATGAAGGCTTGCCAGCGCTTCCAGTAGGTGCCACCCGGTTCATCGACGAGAACGAGCGGGAAGATGTGCGACTTGCCGGTTTGAATCAACGTCAACGACTCGAAGGCTTCGTCGTGGGTGCCGAACCCGCCGGGGAACAGCACGACGGCGTCCGATTCCTTGATGAACATCAACTTGCGGGTGAAGAAGTACCGCATGTTCATCAACTTCGGGTCGCCGTGAATGATCGAATTGGCCCCCTGTTCAAAGGGCAACAGGATGTTCAACCCGAAACTGTTGTCCCGCCCCGCCCCGACGTGCCCCGCCTCCATGATCCCGCTAGCCGCCCCGGTCAGGACCATCCAGCCAATGTCGCTCATCCGTTTACCGAACTCGACGGCAGCTTGATAAGCGGGGTGGTCAGGCTTGGTCCGTGCGGAGCCGAAGATTGTGACTTTTCGGCGCCCACGGTACTCGTTGAAGACCTTGAAGCAGTATCGCAATTCTCGCAACGCCGTTGCCAGCAGTTTCACATCCCCCCGAGTCGCCCCATCACGCACAAGTTTGTCAGCGGTGTCTTTCAGCATCTGCACGAATTCATCATTCGTCGCATCCGAACTCGCGTGAGTTGGGGACGCCAAATCGGGGACTTCGGGTTCAAGGATCGACTCGTAAGGCGTTCCGGGTGTCGGTTCGATCGTCATGGCAACACACTCCGTGGCAAGGTGGGGTGATTATACCGGAACGCCGAACTGCCTCCCCAGTTCACAGTTGCTACGCGGTGAATATGCCACTGTGACCCGGAAAATTTGACGGCACGAGTCACAGGAGTTTCTCAGCAACTGATTCGCACTGCCGCCGTTCCAGTTCCACCGAGTGTGATCCTGTTCGGCATGGGTGCGTTGGGACTGTTGGGCGTTCGACGGTACCGAGTGGCGTGATTGACAGGACATGATTCGTCAGCGTCTCGGTACTTGGCTTTCAGGCCGAAGGTCTGGGAGAACTCAGCCCAGGGCAAGCCGCATCGGCGACGCCCTGGGTTAACGACCCCACCGCTTGGCAGCCTGAAAGGCTGCGAGCCGAGGGTCGGGAACGATTGCTGTCAGCCCTTCAGGCTGAGAATTTTTACGGTGACCACCCAGGGCGTCGTCGCCAAGCCTCACTTGCCCTGGGCTGAGTGCTGCCAGCCCTTCAGGCTGAAGACAACTCACTGAGCAGTCAGGAAACAATTCACTGCCCCAATCAAACTCAAAACGCCGTGGGGCGATGGTTCCTTGCGGTTCCATTGCCCCACGGCGTTTTGTCATTCACGCTGACGGCTTACTTGCCGCAACCGCTGCATGGTGCGGCGACTGGGGCAGCCGTTGCACAGGGGTCACAGACGGCTGTTGCACACGGGTCCGCACAGAGGCGGCCTTTGAACAGGCCCTTCAGGAAATCGCGGACTGGCGTGGAGCAGGTGGTCCCGGTCATCATACCAGCGAGTCCTGGGGCACAGGCGTTGCAGTTGTTGGCAGCCACAGCGGCTGGGGCACAACTGCCGGTTGCTGCGGAGCCACAACCGTTACCTGCGGCGGATGCACAGCCGTTGCCACAAGGGTCCACTGGCACGTAGCGAGCTTTGCGGACCGTCACACTCACGGGCACGGTGACGGGCACTTTCTTGCAGACGGTCATCGGCACTATCTCGGTCGTCGTGCAAGGAACCTTGACCATTGTCGTGCAAGCGACTTGCTTGCAGACGGTGTACGGCACTGTCTTGCAGACGGTTTCGGGAACCATCGTCACGACTTTCGTCGGGACTTGCTTGATGCCGGTTTCGCAGACGATCTTGGTCGTCGTGACCGGGACCACCTTCGAGACCACATGGCTGACCATGCGGGTCGTGGTGACCAGCACTTGCTTGACGATTTCTTCGGGCACCGTCTTGACCACGGTGACGGGCACTTGGCGAACTTGTTGCTCGCTGACCATGCGGGTCGTGGTGACCGGCACTTGCTTGTTCACTTGCAGACCTTCGACGAACACCCGGCCTGGGGCGGCGGCGTCGTAGGTTGCGGTCCCGGCTGCGATGCCTGCTGCGGCGTTGCCACCCAACAGTTGGCCACAGCCATCGGCACCGGCCAACGCTGATGGTGTTGCGGACCCGACCGCGTTGTTGGCCACGAACGCCCCGCGAGCCATGCGGCGAATGGTGGTTGGGACTTGGCGAGTTTCCATCACGGTGACGTTGCGGGTCACGGTGGTGGGAACCTTCTCGATGATCGTTTCGCTGACCATTCGCGTGGTGGTCACGGGCACGCTTTCCATCACGTTTTCGGTCACTTTCTTCGTGACGGTCACGGGAACTTGTTCCGAGACAGTCTTGCGTTGCATCGTGGTGACCGGCATCGTTTCGGTCACGTCCTGGTTCTTCGTTACCTGGCGAGTTTTCATCTCGTCCGGGGTGCGAATCAGTGCCAACCGGCTGCCGACTTGCTTCTGCACAGTTTGGCAAGTACACGGGTCGAACTCGCAAGCGTACTGGGCCACGCGGCTGATGCTCAGGTGCCCCTTGGCACAGTAGCTTTCGCATTCCGTGACGGGGACTTTCTTCGTGATCGTTTTGCATTCCGTGACGGGTTCGCAAATCGTCTTCGAGATCGACCGCGTTTCCGTTGTCGTCACGTCGTGGGTCACGGGCTTGCAAACTTGCTTCACGGTGGTTTCCGTGACCGGCTTGCAGACCGTCTTGGCCACGTCGCGGATCACGGTTTCGGTGATCGGCTTGCACACCGCCACTTGAACGCTTTGAACAGTCGTTTCGCACACCGGGTGGCAGGCGTAGGACGATTCCGTCTTGATCGTGGTTTCGCACACCGGCTTGCAGACCGTGAAGGTGCATTCCTTGTACGTGGTCTCGTTCACCTTGCGGTAGACGGTGTAGCGGCATTCCTTCATCACGGTTTCCGTGACCGGCTTGCACACGGTCTCGTTGACCACCGTGTTCACCGTCTCCGTAACCGGACGACGAATGGTGAAGGGCACGTCCTTCATGACCGTCGAGCAAACCGCCTTGTTAACAGTTTCTTGAACTTGACGGTACGCCGTCTCGGTGACGGTTTTGTACGTGGTCCGCGCTTCGTCGCGGTACGTCGTTCGGGTGACCGGCTTCATCACCGTTTCATTGACGGTTTGGTACGCGGTCTGGTACCGGGTTTCCGTGACGTTGTCATAAACAACGCTGTAGGCAGACCCTAAACCCGAGTTCGCCGCAGCGAAGCCGGTTTGGGAATCACACACGGGGGCACTATTGGCGGGGTATGTGGTACAACCACAGTGACCAGCCTTGGCAGACGGGCTGCCGGTAACCATCGCAGCCACCGCTACGATTGTGGGGATACCCCAACGAATCATCATGATGTCGTCTCCTCACCGGACCGACCCGACACACCGGCGCATCTTCACGCCAATGGAGCCAACCCACGTCCTGTGAATTGGAGCCGAATCCAGTCCTGATCCTGTAAGCGAAAATCCGCAACAACCAGCCGCGATGACGAGCCACACTCTTCGTGATCCGCAACCGAATCGTTACGTTGGCTGACTAAGCTCGTCTGCGTTCTGTATCGGAAAACCCGATTCGCCCGAACCAGCACGGCCGACGGTGCAACCGGAAATTGCGCCCCGACGACGACATCGCACAACGCGCATAACGGCAGTGTGGGCCGGGCGGGTTGTAACGAGTCCGGAAGGGCAGGTTGTAGGGCTAAAAACAGGGGCAAAAGGTGCAGATGTGACGGCTGTAACGAAGCGGGTGGGAAGTTAGATTGCAGAGGAGGGTGACTCGTGTTTTTGCGACATCGCCACAGTTTCTCTAGAAATCAGTTGGTCCGAAATTTCCGGCGATATTCGACTGGAAGTCTCAGTGGGGAATTGCTGCAAAGTGTTTTTCAATGACTTTAGGTCCAATCGTAAGACTCGATCAGGAAGGAGTATCAACAACCAGTTCTTGCCGACCAAGTTCATGTCAACTGCTTCCATGTCAAAAGAAACCTTGTCGAAATGAACTTGTCGTGTGTCATCGTTGATTTCAATTCGTGAGTTGATTTTATCCATTGGTTTGTGGATCACATGAAGCGCACGACTCGTGAGAACAAAAACGAGATCCCCCGTTGCGAGGATACGATAAGCCGTTCCTTCTACAGAGGGGAATCGCATGGCAACCGTTCGCAGATCGGACATCATGTTTTGTAGTGGGCAAATAACACCCTCTTTCGTTAACGCATATGCTGCCGAAGGTAGTGAAGTGATCCCAGCCGAGCAAATGTCGATGAAGTCGAAATTGTTATTTCCAAACGTGATGAATTTGAAATCCTTGCCAGTCTTGAACCTACCCATTGCAAGTCCATTTTGTCGAATGGCGCAGGCCAAAATATCATCGCATCCTGCTGTAGCAAGGCTGACGACACTGTAGAAATTCGCATCACCTTTTTCCGGCTTTGCCACTAGACGAGTGACCAGACCATGTTCATTAGTAGTAGAACTGTCCACGAATAAGTTCTGGAGACCCGCGACGCCCAGTGGCATGAAGAAGCCATCAGATCGGTCCGCAATCACCCCATGTGCGCCACCTGCGATAGTGTCGCCGAGATAAGTTCTTGCGGTGTCAGTATCTGTTGGCAAAAACCAATTTGCAGTCTCGTTTCGTGTCGTAACACACATTTGTCCTGCGTTGAACGCGACACCGTTGATTGCTTCGCCAAGCTTTACTGTGAGTGGTAATTCCCAAAGCAATTTGCCGTCTAAATTAGCCCAAATCACCTCACCAGTTTCTGTGCCAAAGCAAAGTTTCATTGCATCGTGGGACGGCCCGACCCATGAGATGTCGTTGCGTTCGACGATCGTTTCCCAACAGTGCGAAAAGCGGGGATCGGTGTTGAATGTGCCCATTAGACGTGATCCCCTTTCATCAGCCGTTTCCGTTGGCGGGTTGTGATGAGACTCACGACTTCCATCCGAAGGAACACGGCTTTCGATGGCCGCATTCGTTCGCCACGCCGGTTCTCTGGGGCAGAGGAGTTACACGGATAGACGGGATACCCGTGCCACGGTGTTGGTGGCAGTGTAACCGGGAATTCGGCAACTTGTTGTTGCCACGTTCCGAGTTCACGAAGGCTATCGCCGTGACGTAACACTCCGTACACATTGCCACTCTCGTCCTGAATACAAAACGCAACGCCATCATCAAAAACCTGAAACTCTTCAGCTTTGGTGATGTCTTCTGCCCAGCACGCATCCGATGAACTACCCCCGCCGTGATGCTTGGCCGTCATCACACAACGGAGTCCACCCATTCGGGTCGCGCTGGGGTAGAGAGTATCATGGGCCATCAGTGACACCCGTTGGGCGGGACGGGTTGTAATGCCATTATATCTAGCGGGGTGCCAGCCATCGGCTTGGACTCACTCGCTAGGACACAAATTCCGGAATGGCGGTACCGCTCGACAGGGCGTAGGGGCGGTTTTGTCCGTCGCGGAGTTCAAGGGTCGGGTCGATTCCGAGTGCGGTGTAAATTGTGGCCGCGATGTCTTCTGGCGAAGTAGGGTTCGCTTTCGGGAAAGCGGCGATGGAATCACTGGCACCGTAGACCGCGCCCCCTGGTATCCCGCCCCCCGCGAGTAGAACGGTAAAACAGTACGGCCAATGGTCCCGCCCGTTGTTCTTGTTGGCGCCGGCGTTTGACGTGATTTGACCCACCTTGGGTGTTCGCCCGAATTCGCCCATCACGACGACGAGTGTTTCCTGGAGCAACCCACGGTCCTTGAGGTCTGCCATCAGCGTCGCAAGGGCTTGGTCGAAAGGCGGGCAGAGCGATTTCCGCATCAGCCCGAAATGATCCCGGTGGGTGTCCCACGCTTGATCGATGCGGCGGCCTGTCATCACCGTGACAAGTCGGACACCCGCTTCGATCAACCGCCGGGACAGTAACAAGCACTGGCCGAGGTGCGGCAGCCCGCCGAACTTCCGCGCTTCGAGGCTTCGGTCTGAACCGGGGTCCATGCCGTAACGGTTCCGAAGTGCGGGCGACTCCCGAGTCAAGTCGAAGGCTTGTCGCGTTCGGGGGGAGACAATCAGTTCCCGTGCTTGTTGTTGAAAGATGTCCAGATTCGAGTTCGGAGTTTCACCCAACTTTCCGATCGCTCGATCGAGTTCCTGGCGGAGGTCGTCCCGACGACTGAGACGATCGAGTGGCAGTTCGGGCAAAGAATCAAAGCCCGGCACGCGGTATTTCGGCAGGCTCGGGTCGCCGCTAATGAACGCATCAAACCGGGGGCCGAGAAACCCGCCCTTCTGGCCACCGATGTCCACGCCGTTGTTCCATTGGTACTCCGGCAACAGGACGTAAGGCGGCATGGCTTGGCTCGGCTTGAGTTTTGCCAGGACCGAACCGTAACAGGGAAACGTCATCGCGGAATCTGTTAGGACCAACCGCCCGCCGTCCGACGGGGAATGACCCGTCAGTAGGTAGTAACTTCCGGCGTTGTGGTCATTTATTCCGTGATGAACCGAGCGCACTTGGGCGAAGTGGTGCATCTGCTGGGACAGTTTCGGGAGCAGTTCACAGACGGTGGTTCCCGGCACCGAACTCCGAACGGGCTGGAACTCGCCCCGGACTTCGACCGGGGCGTTCGGCTTCATGTCGAACGTTTCAAGGTGTGACGGCCCGCCGTCCATGAAGATGAGGATGCACGATTTCGCGGTCGCCCGTTTTGTGGCTGCCTTTGCGAGTAACGTCGGTAACGCGAGTCCACCGAGTGTGAGACCACCGACACGAAGGAACTCGCGCCGAGACGGACTCGGACTGCAGGTAGGACCGGACGCTTGACCCGTCAGCGAAAACATGGCGACACCCTTTTGAAGAGGTTTGCATTATGAACAGGAACTGTTCGCAACACAAGTCATTCGCGCCGGATGAGCGTCACGAGTTTGAACTGTGTCTAGCAAATATTTCTGGCGCATTTGTAGGTCGCGGTCGAGGAGGCTTTGCGACGAGGTCCGACATTCGACTTTGACAGGATTAACAGGATTCAACAGGATTGAAAATCCAATCATCTGATCCTGTTGAATTCTGTTGAACCCTGTCAAAATGTATTCATGAAACATCCGAGCATCTTGTCAGATGCACTGTCGGGCCTCGCAAAGCCTCGACCGCGACCTACAAATCCTGTAGAAGTCAGGCCGCCAGGAAAAAATTGTCAAACCCTTTGAACTCGTAACTGGTTTTGGGAGGACTTGGGGACACGCGGTCGGCTTGGTGAGTCGAAGAAAGGGGTGCTTCGCCCGACGGGGCTTTGTCTCTGTTCCGGACCCGCCGAGCGAAGCGAATGGTTACTAAGCAGCGTCCGTGCCAATTGGGCATGATGGCGTGAATAGGTTGGGAATGCTTGGTAATAGGCTCGTTTGCGATGTCGGTCATTCACCCCGGCTGAACGATCGGCAAGCTTGACCGAATCTTGGCAATTTTTACACACCCTATTTCCGACTTCTTGCAACTTCCACAGAATTGATGAATCATTCGAACGAGTTGATTGTCACGATCAGTTGGTAAGTTGCTGAGATACCAGAAGCGCGATCATCGGACCGAGGGCTTAGAAAAAAACGCAACCCAGAGCGAGCCGTTTCGGCAACGTCTGGGTTCTTGAATCGCAATTCACTCCACACTGAAGGACTGCGTGAGCAATGAAATTGCGCTCAGACTTTCAGTGTGGTTGATGGGCGTCGCGGGTTACTTGTGACCCTTGGGGGCCAACAGTGCGGTCATCTGTTTACCTTCCATCTGGGCGGGCTTTTCGATCTTGCAGTAATCGGCGAGCTTTTCGAGCATACTTTCGATGATGCGGCGGCCTTCTTCAATGTGTTGCATCTCGCGGCCACGGAACTGCACTTTGACGAGGACTTTGTCACCGTGGTCCAGGAACCCGCGGGCTTGGTTCACTTTGGTATCCACGTCATGCACGCCGGTTTTGGGGCGCACGCGCAGCTCTTTGAGCTTCTGCTGGTGGGTTTTGGTGGCTTGCTTTTTGGACTGGGCGTACTTGAACTTGCCGTAGTCCATGATCTTGCAGACAGGCGGCCGTTCCGTTGAAGCGACTTCCACGAGGTCGAGGCCCGCTTCGCGTGCCATCTCCATCGCTTGGTTGGTCGGAACGATGCCGTGTTGTTCGCCTTCGGCTCCGATTAATCGGATGGGGCTGATGCGGATTTGGTCATTCATCCGAGGGCCGGTCGGCGGACGAGCCGGGCCATTACGATCGAACGGGGGGATACGCGGTCTCCTTTCGCAAAAACTTGAGGATGGTCAATGCAGCGGACAGACATACCAAACGTTCACTTGCAAAGTGAACTCCGGGTGTCGCGTCAACTGTTACTTCAAACCTTAACTATACAGACATAACTAACCTAACCCATTCCGTCAACGCCGTCCGTGCGAATTTTGCTGGATTCACAGACGGGTGCCGCTCAATTCACCGAGTGCCTTGCGGTGAACGTTGCTTATTGTGCCGTCAGTGAATTTAGCCGTTTCTTACTTGAACCTCATCCCGAACTCCGAACTAAACCGCTCACGGCTCGTCATAACTCAGTTTGAACCGTAGCGGTATATCAAGGCTGACACTGTGTTAAACTGTCGGGAACTCACCCCTCAGGAGGCGCGGTCATGCGTTGTGTGTTGTTGGGTCTCTTCTCGTTCCTTGCGTGGACTTCTCCTGCTTCGGCGCAATCCGTGCCGGCGAAGAACGGCATGGTTGTGTGCGTGTCGTCGCTCGCTGCGGATGTTGGGGTGGGGATTTTGAAGCAAGGCGGCAACGCCGTGGATGCGTCGGTGGCCGTGGCGTTCGCGCAAGCCGTGACGTGGCCGGAAGCGGGCAACATCGGCGGTGGCGGGTTCATGCTGGTGTGGCCCGGCGGGGACCGCGAGCCTACGTTGATCGACTACCGCGAAACCGCCCCACTCGCTGCCACTGCGGACATGTTCGCCGCGAAGATTAACTACACCGGGCACTACGTGGTCGGGGTGCCGGGCACAGTGCGGGGTTTAGAAATGGCCCACAAGAAGTTCGGCAAGTTGTCATGGAAAGACGTGGTGTTGCCAGCCGTGAAACTCGCTGAAGATGGGGTTGTAGTGAACACGGTTCTGGCCAAAGGATTGAACACGATCCTTGCCGATCGCAAAACCAAGAACGCGGAGTTCCGTCGCGTTTATGGCAACGATGCGGGGAAGCAACCGTGGCGTGCGGGTGACAAACTCGTACCCGCCGACCTCGGAAAAACGCTGCGTTCGATCGCGGAAAATGGGCCGAACGCTTTCTACACCGGCGACCTCGCCGACAAGTTTGACAACGAGATGACCCTCGGCGGCGGCCTCATCACCAAGCAAGACTTGGCCGCCTACCAAGCGAAAGAACGCCAGCCGCTTCGGGGCACTTATCGCGGGCACGATGTGTATGTTGCCCCGCCACCTTCCTCGGGCGGCACCACGTTGATTGCGATGTTGAACATCCTCGAAAACTTCGATGTCGCCAAGCACCCGCGCCACTCCGCCGAAACGATTCACCTGATGAGCGAAGCCATGCGACGGGCCTACCGCGACCGGGCGGAATTCCTCGGTGATGCCGACTTCACGAAAGTCCCCGGACACATCACCACGAAAGACCACGCCAAGAAACTCGCGGCAACGATCGACCTGACAAAAGCCACGAAGAGCGAAACCCTCGCCGGTGACATCCCGCTGTCACCCGAAAGCAACGAGACCACGCACTTCAGCGTGATTGACGGGCAAGGCATGGCCGTCTCGAACACGTACACCCTGGAGAATTCCTACGGCTCCCGCATCGTGGTCCGGGGGGCGGGGTACATCCTGAACAACGAGATGACCGACTTCAATCACCGGCCCGGAATCACGGACCGCGCCGGCGGCATCGGGACCAAGCCGAACCAGGTTGCGGGCGGCAAGCGAATGCTGAGTTCGATGTGCCCCACAATCATCGTCAAAGACGGCAAACCCGTCCTCGTCACCGGCAGTCCCGGCGGGCGAACGATCATCAACACGGTGTTGTGTGTGGTCGTGAACGTCGTCGATTACAAGATGGACGGTCGCGCTGCTGTGGACGCGCCCCGCCACCACCATCAGTGGTTCCCGGATCGAATCAGTCTGGAAGATTCACCAGACTTCGATGAGCTAAGGGGCAAGCTGCGCGCGATGGGACACACGGTCACGAAGTCACGCCAAGGGGATGCGCACAGCATTTTGGTTGACCCCAACACGGGGCAGTTCACCGGCGTTGCCGATAAGCGATTGGACGGCCAAGCCTCGGGGTATTAAATGTCCAGTTCCCGACCGATGCCGCGCTCCTTGGCGAGTTCGTACACCTTGGCGGCAATGGCGACATCCTCAATGCCGATGCCGAGGGATTTGAACAATGTGACATCCTGGGGTGACGCCCGGCCAGGGTACCGACCCACAAGAACGTGGGGCAGTTCGACTACGTCGGACCATGTGAAGACGTGCTCATTCATGGCGGCGACAAAGTCACCGGCTTCGGTGCGGGCTTGCTCTTTGCTATCAACAGTGATGAGACTGGTTCGGCGGAAGACTTCGGCATCCACCTCGGCCTTCGCCAGGAAGTTCGACCCGGCAATGTTCAGGTGGGTTCCGGGAGCAACCCATTCACCGAGCAAGACGGGTTCGCGGCTTGCCGTGGCAGTGCAAATGATGTCCAGATTCTGTGCCGCTTCTTGGGGCGTCGCCACCGCAATGACATCGACGTGACACTCCCGGCTCATCTCCGCCGCAAACGTGGCGCGGCGATCGGCATCCCGCGAGTAAACGTACACCTTGGTCAACTTGCGCACTTTGCTGACGGCCAGCAATTGAGTGCGGGCCTGCTTGCCGGTGCCGAACAGCCCGAGCGTGGTCGAGTCTTGGCGGGCCAGCTTTTTCGTCGCTACCCCGCTTGCGGCACCCGTTCGGACTTGCCCGAGGTAGTCGGCTTGAAGAATGGCAATCATGCCGCCAAATTTCGGGTCGAACAGCGTCACCTGAAACTGGGCGTCAAACTTGCCCGTGGTGTACGACTTGTAGCCAATGGCGTTCATCGTCTTCGCAGCGGCCGGCAGAACGTGCAGCATCACCTGATCGGTTTGGCACCGCTGGCGGGGGTTGTTCACGGCTTCGTCGAGCGAGATTTTCCGCAACGCCGATTCCACGACCGGCAACGCCACGTCCATCGTCAGGACTTGCCGAACGTCCGTCTCCGTCAGGTAAAGCACTGGCATGGTGGTACTCGGTGGAAGAGACCTGGGGTGTCGCTTCGCTCAACCCCAGGCTAATCGCTGGCATCCCTTCAGGATGCGTTGCTCCAGGCGGGACACGATACCTGGGGTGTCGCTTCGCTCAACCCCAGGCTAATCGCTAGCATCCCTACCGGGATGCCCCAGGTTGCGTTTATCCTTCCGGGGCACAATTTGCGTTCATCCTTCCGGGGTATAATTTGCGTTCATCCTTCCGGGGTACAGTTGGTTGTTTTTATCCCGAAGGGATAACAGCCATTAGCCTGGGGTCGCGTTTCGCGCACCCCAGGAAACTGTCCCCCATTTTCTTCGACTCCGGAGGAGTCGCAGCGTGCGGTGAGCCGGTTCACTACACACTACCGCGATGTCACCGCTTTTGCCACATTCTTCACGGGGACATTTCCGTCGAAGGCGTTGTTGATGACCTGAGATAACCCCGGTACGAATAGCAACCAGCGGAACATCGACAGCCAACTCAGCTTGGAGAATAGCTCTTTGACCGCAATGTTCCCGGTCAGATTTTTCCCGTCGGATTCGAGTTGCAACACCGTTGCTGTTCCGGTCTGATTCGCGTCAATGCGATTCTCGAAGTCGAAGGTGCGGATCCAGGCGACGGCTCGTTGTTGCTCAATGGAGGTCGGGTCATACCGAAGCTTCAGTCGTCCGGTCGTGGGGCTTGGCCCGAACAGGCGTTCCCGGATTGCCACGCCGGGAATGTAGCCCAAAAGCATCGTCATCATGAACAGACTGAACACGACTAACCCCATGAACAGCCCGATGCCGGTGTGCAGTAACAAGCCGAACATCACGATGTAGGGACGTACCCGAGTCCAGACCAAGAACGGCAGGCCGATTTCCGCAATGAACGTGAACGCGACCCCAATTGCCGCGACCACGGCGTAGAGTGGCCGATTTGCGACCAGGTGCCGGAGCATCATCTCGTACCACTGGTAATAGACCATCGTGAACTCGGGGTTCACGAGCGTGTCCCAGTAGGCGTTTGTGTTCCACCACGCCGCCCCTTTGAGCTTGGCCAACCCGGACGCCATGTAAATGAAACAGAAGTGGACCTGCAACATGCGGAGCGCAAAGCCCGAGGCTACGGAATACGGCGGGTTGTCCAGGTAGATTTGCGTGGCAGGGTCGATCGTTCCAGTGCGGCGCAGGCTGGCCCGCGCGGCGTGGTAGCGGTTCAACAGGCGGTCCACGGAGAGCGCTGCGCCGCTGTTGCCGATCATCAAATAGAGGGCCAGGATGTTCATCATCGTGTCCATGCCGAACAGCGTTTGGTGCGAGCGGTGGATGTACGTGAGGATCGCCAGCCACGTCAGCACGGAAGTCACCCGCGTCCAGAGTCCGAGTGTGAAACACACGAACACCGCAAGCATGGCACAGTGGGCGATCACCATTTCGGTCGGGTCGGTGATATGGAACCAGAGCGAGAAGATCGAACTGCCGAACCGAATGCAGATGTTGGGGTCCACGTTCCAATACTCGATGTAGCGGAGTTGCCAATCTCGTTCCGTCGCGGACAGTTTCGTCAAACCCCGGATGAACCCGAGCAACGCTTTTCGTTGGCCGTAGGTGCTCTCGGAGTAGTGAACCAAGATGTAAGCGCGGTCGTTGGGATCCGAGGGTAACGAAACAAAAAATGCTTCCGCTTCTTTGGCAAAGGCCGCGCGGTCTGCAGCATGTTCGACAAGAGACATTAACATCATTGCTGATGGCGTTGGCGGAATCTCCAACTTTGGAATTCGCGTAGCGGCCCGTGCTGTCCGTTGGCTTTCATCCAGCAACACCGCCAGTTGGTTTGTGCGGTCCGTCGCGTTCGATGACAGGTTGGAGATGTATGCGATCCCCTCCCAGGTGTACCGGGCTTCACCGACGCGGTTCCGCATCTGCTCTTCGTCGTATTTCAGCAAGCGTTCGAGGTACGCCAATTTTGCATCAATTTCCGCGGTCGTGGTCTCCGGCGTGACGTTGGCCCGCAGGTACGCCATCCACACTTTCCGCCGGTGCGGGTACTCCGGCAGTTGCGGGAGTTGTTGCGGAAAGGTCGGGTCTTCCCAGTCCAATGTCGGCGCACTCTGCGGCATCTCCCGGCGTTCGCGGTTGATGGATTGCGTGTCGTACCACGAGTCTTTGCCGAAGAAGTTTTGCAGGTCGAACGAGTACGCCAAGTGGGTGTACAGGATCAGGCACCCGGTCACGATGCGGATGAACCCCATCGTCGTCGGGTCGGCGGCGGCGAACCAGAAGTTCAAGAACTGTTGCCCGAGGTTAGGGGTCGGGTGGGCGGGTGTCGGTACATTGGGTATCAGGGCGGGGGGCGTCATGCTCATGGCCGTAGGTTCCTCCAGTCAAAAACGAACCCCGAGTGTTCCGTCAGGTAATCGTCAAAGTGCTCCGGGCGTGGATCGTTCAGCGGGTGCTTCTCGGGCTTCATCGTGACGGGAATGATCCAGTAGAGCATCGGGTCTTGGGGGTCGATCAGTTTGCCGTCGGGGGTGTAATCGCCGAGGAAGTAAATCCGGAACAGGCTCGGGTGGTACGGCGAGACCTTCTGGATTGCGAAATACTGTGCCGCCACGATCAGGTGTTCGGCCCGATAGATCTTCACCTTGACCACGCGCCGACCGGGTACCGAATTCTCAACAGCAATATGTTTGGCATACGACGGCAACAGGTAGCGCGTAATGTCCGCCTGGGGTTGAAGATACCAACGGAACTCCGGGATCTCGCTGACCGGCGGGTGCGGAATTCGTTTGACGCCCGCCGGTAACACGCCGAACGGGTTGGCGACATCGTCGCGGCGCTTCCTAATTTGCCGCTTTTCTTCGGTCTGCCAGCTAATGTCCGGTGAAACCCGAGTCGCGTTTTCCGTGATCGACAACCGGCGATAATACGTGAGTGCCAGGGGATCTTTGGTCTGCGTCCCCCGGTGCGGTATCGTGATCCATTCTTGTTCGACCTTCGGCTTACCCGTGTCCGGGTCGATGGTGTCGTATTCGTAGGTCACCAGCGTAAACAGCAAGCTCGCCGGCCCCGGTTCCGGCGAGTAAAAGTGGTAGGCGTTGCGCAAGTATGTGAACTGTTGGTACGGAATGTAAATCCGCTGCCCGAGTTGGTTCACTAGCCACGGCGTCGGATCGGGCCAAGTCGTCGAGATTAAAATGCTACTGAAGTGAAACAGCACCCCACACAACATCAACACATAGCGAACGGTCGGCTGCACCGCGACAAGTACCGCACCGGCCAAGGCAACGCCCGAAAAGACTCGTGCCAGCAACCGCCCGGAATCCCAGTGTTCCGGAATGCCAACGTAGGCGGCGAGAAAGCCAGTTGCCACTGCAATCAACCAAGCACGAGGCAATTCCGGTCGCATCGAAATTGCACTGCCTGCCACGACCACACCGAAACCGACAAGCCCCAAACGAAGCGTGGCAAGAATCGCTGGCACGTCGGTGAGGATCGCGTCCGCCAGCAATCCGATTGCCGCCGCAATGGCCGACAGCACCAAGCCGACCAAGCCGATCCGATAAACGCTACGCGGTTGAGCCGGAGGTACGAGATCGTGGTCCGAAACCAGCGCGTGGGCCGTGTCCATACTGGCCACTCCAATTGTAAACTTTTCACGAAGTCCTGTTCACACTCGGCTTAACCGAGGACTCCTACAAGATAACCGATCGGCGCGGTACCCTCAGAGACAACACCATCCGACGAGGTCCGTTAGTTTCCAGGCCGATGCGATAGCCGGTGTGATCGCGCCAGCCAAATCAAAGTCTCGTGCAGCGAACTCAAGACCCGAATAATGTCGGCAATACGATCCGGAAGTATGACCCCAACTCCGCAGCCAACCAATACCAATAAAACACCGCATCTTATCCAAATTACTGTTGACGCCCTTCTACACGAGTCTTAGTATTCTCATTACGCCAGTTGGCCCTTTGCGACGCCTTCCCCGTTTGCCCAGCTTAACAGCACTGATGCTGCCGGATGTCATGATGGCAGCAATCAGCACGGGGATGTCACGAAACGGTATGGGTGACTGCTTCGCGTAATTTGGGGTGGTGGTCTTGACAGTCCACGTCCTTACACCAGGATCGGGAGGTTTTTTGATGTATACGATGGTTCTCATGATGGCGATGTCGGGTTCCGGCGACGTTGCGTCGTTCGGCGGTCGGTTCTCAGGTTGCCACGGTAGCTGCCACGGCGCCCCGGCGGCTGTTACGAGCGGTTGCAGCGGTTACGCAGCACCTGTTGCGTCCGGTTGCACCGGCTACGCAGCACCTGCCGCTGCTGGCTGTTGCGGCGGCGGCTCGGGTATCCTTGGCCTCGGCCTGTTCAGCGGTCGCAGCACAAGCTGCCACGGTGGTAGCGGGTTCCTTGGCCTCCGTTCACACGGTAGCTGCCACGGCACAGCGAGCCATAGCTGCTTGGGCAGTTCGGCTGGATGTTCTGGTTCGGTTGCGGCGACCTATTCCGTTCCGCTGGTTGCAGCACCAGATTGCGGCGCTAGCTCAGTGATTTCGGAAATGCCTGCCACAGCGACACCAGCCGTGATGCCAGCGCCAACAGCCGAGCCGAAAAAGATGGAAGCTCCGAAAAAGCCTGATGCTAAGCCAGCAGACGCGCCGAAGAAAACGGGCGACGGCGTCTAAATTTTAGACGACTTCGTCGAGACGATACTTATGACCCAAGCGGTGTGGAACACGATGTTTCACACCGCTTGTTTTCGTTAGGATGGCACGTTCAGTACCGTTTTGATTGCAATTCAGTTGATCGCTGTTGTGGAATGGGGAACGAGGAATCTATAATCCGCCCGCCAGTGTGTCGAACCCAGTCACTTGTAGGATGTGGTGGGACTGTGCAGAGTTTTAGCGGACGAAACGAACCGATCCTACGCCCCCGCGTTGCGGACTTGGTGTTCCGTTTGTACGACCGCACGCTGCACCCGGAATTGTTCGAGACGCTATCACTTCGACGCATCAAACGGGATCGTTACACGCTGACCGTCCGCATGACCCCGACGGGTCACGCGCTGGAGTGGACTAACGGCGATGTCTGTCTTTTTGAAGTGACCACAACGTCGGGGGAAGTTTTACCGGACCAAGGGCTTCGCCTTCAACACCGTTTTGAAGGCACCCGATCGGGGCATTGGGAACTGGGACCGACCACCCGTTACACGATGAGCCTACAGGCCGAAATCTTGTCGCCGGAAGTGTACTTGCATGTCCACGAAGAATTAGCCCGCGACGGCGCCAAACGGGGTTTGATCTTCCACTATCAATCCCACAACCGCCTCGGACTGGCACCGATGGGTTATATTACGGTTGATCCGCTACCGACCGGGTTGAGCGTCTCCGCATTCCACACCTTCCCGGAAGAGTTCGCCGTCGTGAAAACGCAGTCGTTGATCGAGTTTTCGTGATTACTCGCGTCGCACCGATTGCGCACGGGTTGCGGTCATCACCCCAACGCCGCGAAGGTCACCGGGGTAGGTGATCGAGCCGTACAAATCGACGACATCACCGCGAAATCGTTCCAGGTCCAAGCCAGGGCCGGGGATCGCATAGCACTTGACCTGACCACGAGTGCTGACAAGTGCGTAGGTTGTGCGGCCGTCCATGCGGAAGCCGGCTAGCCGTAATTCCCCCGGCCCGACCCACTGGTTCGCGGTTGCTTGCGGTGTTTCGTTACGCTTCACGGGTTCACTCGAAGGCGGGGTTGGCCGGCCATTACTGCGTTGTTTCTCCCGAACCGCGTGGACCCGCGTATAGCACAGGTTCGCCAATTCGGGGTCGCCGTTGGTTTGATTCATCTCGGCGGCGAGCTTCAAGTAAAGTGATTCCGCTTTCGCATACTCGCGCGCCAATTCGGCTTGCTCCGCTTGCTGCCAAAGCGGGTGGCTCGGCCAGTTGTCCGGCTTGGTTCGACCCGTACCAGTCGTGGCGAACGAAGCGGGTGGGTTCGGCACCGACGCGGTGGACGGTTGGAAGCTGTTCGGCAGCGGAACCGACGTGGCGGGTATCGTCCCGCCCGTCGTCGGCGTGAGATCTGTCTTGGGAGACGTGACCGAATGCGCTGCGGTGGAACCGCGATTCAGCGACTGCACGGCGGATTTAGGAATGTACCGCAAATCCCCGTCCGGCGGCTCGATCGGCACCCACTTCATCCCGTTATGTTCGACCGTCGTGCCGATGACCTTCACAATGGTGCCGTCGGGAATTGCGACCCGCCGCACGTCCAGTGGCTTCGGCACCCCCGGTCGCCCCGCCGAAATTTCAATTGTGGAATCCGCTTGAATCACTGCGTTGCGCGGAATGACATCTTTAGGTTGATCGGCAACAGCACCCAGAGCAATGTTTCGCACCCACGAAACCTGCCCACGCGGTGGTTCAATCGCCAGCCATTTTTCGCCGATCTGCTGAACGACAATGACCCGCTCCCCTCGTGCCAGCGTGCCGGTCTCCGGCATACTTTCGCCTTCGCCACTGCGCACGACCACGCCATCCGCCGTCACCTGCGCAAGATACGGCCCCGACTGCGCCGACGACATCGCCACGCAGCTTAACACGCCAACGATCGAAAGTAACGTTCGCACAATCAGCCTCCGCGCGGCGGAGTTTGGGGATTCAACCAACCGAGGTCATACCATGACGGCAGAAGTGGTCAAGCTCGATCGAAACAGGGGCAGGTCTTCCGGTTTCGGCATTCCCGGCGAACCGGCGACGTGAGTCGCCTGGGTAAGAACCGACCTCCTACGAGAGGCAGCCCACCCAGCAGCTTACGCAGCCGGTTCGCCGGGATCACCGACTTTCCCGGCGAACCGGCGATCTGAGAGCATTTTCGATATCATTCTGGCGGTTTTGTTAGCCCGACGCGCCAGCGAGGGGTCCGGTCAGGACGGTCCGTCACGCCGAACAAAGTTGGTACGGCGTGGAGTTCGTTTCGGCAGACCCCTCGCTGGCGCGTCGGGCTAACCTGGACACAACACTGAAACTGAAAGTGCTCAAGTCGCCTGGGAATAACCGACCTCCTGCTTGAGGCAGGCCACCCAGCAGCTTACGCAGCCGGTTCGCCGGGATCGAATGGCCGCCCAAGCAAAACTGTTCCTTGTGTTATAACCATTCCGTTGTTATTCCAAATCTCTCGATGGTAATAACCTCACATAACCAACCGCAAGCAAGACCAGCAATCCAAGGCCAGCGCCGACGTAGTGAATTTGATCATTGAGGAGTGTAAACTGCACGAGGTCGATGTTGGCAAATGCTTTATACCAAGGGTAATTCACCGACAAGTAGAAGTGAGTCGGGAAGGCCAAGAGGGCCATCGAAGCCAGAAGTGCCAGGAGACTAAACACGACAGAACGCCGACCGATGACTGCGATAGCCGCCCAATTTACATGTAACTCGATTGTTAAGAGTAACCACAGTTGAGAATCGCTGTCCATCGTTTCCAACGATTTCAACGGTGGGATCGACCAGCGAAACCAACAGTAGTGAACCAAGGCCATGCTGAGTGAAAGAAACCACAAAATAATGACGGTGGCCACAATCCGAATGGTTATGCGCACATGTGACAAGTCATATCCCTACCAACTTGACTATCGACAATAGTACCCTGCGTATTACCCCCAAGCATGACAGGATATTTCGGCGCGTCAATCCGATCCAAGACAAAGTTTTCGGCGTGTGTGGAGGGGATTCGGGTAGGTCGAGCCAGAACCATTCCGTGGCCGGCCTGAATTCCTTAAGCTACTGTGTAGGAATCGCCGGGGAATCAGTTGCCACCTGCTTGTGGCAGACCACGCGGCAACGTTCGCAGCCGGTTCGATTGAACCTTGACACTGAGTTTCATGCCCATGTCTGACGCGATTGCACCTGAAGACGCTGTGGACCTGACGGGCAAAACTGTCGGGGATTATCAGGTGTTGCGTAAGCTCGGGCAGGGGGGGATGGGGGCGGTTTATCTGGCGCGGCAACTGTCGCTCAAGCGGGAAGTCGCGCTCAAGTTTTTGCGCAAGGATCTTGCGGAAAATGCCGTCGCCTTGAAGCGGTTCCAGGCCGAAGCGGAGGTCATGGCACGGGTCACCCATGCAAACATTGTGCAAGTCTTCGCGGTCGGGGAACACGACGGCCAGAAGTACATGGCGCTCGAATACGTGGAAGGTCGTAACCTCCGCGATTACCTCGAACGCAAGGGGCCGCCCGATTTGCCGGTGGCGATTAGCATCCTGCGGCAAGTCGCGGCGGCCCTGCAACGGGCCAGCGAAATCGGCATCGTCCACCGGGACATTAAGCCGGAAAATATCATGATTACCCGCAAGGTCGAAGTGAAAGTGGCGGACTTCGGGCTGTCGCGGTACTTCGGCGACGAGGGGCAACCGCTCAACCTCACGCAGAGCGGCATGACGTTGGGCACCCCGCTTTACATGTCCCCGGAGCAGGTGCAGGGCAAGCCGGTCGATCACCGCTCGGACATCTATTCGTTCGGGGTCACGGCGTACCACCTGCTCGCCGGGCAACCGCCGTTTCGCGGCAAGACGCCGTTCGACGTGGCGATTCAACACGTGCAAAATCAACCCCCGCCTCTCAGCGATACCCGCCCGGATTTGCCCGTCGGGTTGTGCGAACTGGTTCACAAATTAATGGCCAAGCGGCCCGAGGACCGCTACCAAACCGCCCGCGACATCATTCGGGATTTGGTGAAGATTCAGAAGGGTTTGCCGGTCCTCATCAGCGACGGGATTGCCACCCAAGTGACCAATCCGGGCCTGTCCCCGAACACGCTTCAACAACCACTTCCCCAGATGCTCGGGCTATCTTCAACGGCCTTCGCCCCCGCAAGTCCGTCGCTGCAATCGGGTTATTTTGTGGCACCGCCCGCGCCGTCGGGGCAGCGGTGGACGTTGCGAGTCGTGGGTTTGGTGATGTTAAGCGGTATTGCCGGCGTCGGCTGGTGGGTGTTCGGTCGGACGCATTTACCGAGTGAAGGGAAAGGCGCCCCGGCAATCATCGGCTTGCCCGATATGCGACCGCCTGAGCCGGTCCTCACGGGTCGGGAACGCGAACTGCGCAACCTGATGAAGGAACGCTCCACCAAGCCGGGGGCCTACGTCGATGCCGCCGTGGAACTCGGGCTAATGTTGGTGAAAGAACGCCGGTTGGACGACGCGGAAAAAGTGTTCAAGGAACTCGAAAGTGAACGGGACCGCATTGGCATCGCCAAGTCGAAAGCGCCACCGGGGTTAGCGGCCAAACTCGGGCAAGGTCTCGTTCTCGCGCTCCGGGATAAGCCGGTGGATTCAAACGATCTGTTCCTCAGCACGTTGAATGTCATTCGACCAACCCAAGGCATCCTCGATAAGTTTTTGCTCGACCACCCCGACTTCGCGCAGGCCATCGCCGAAGCCATCAACCGCAACGCCGAAAACCTCGTCCCCCCCGCCAAAATGCCCGACCGCCTCGACTGGCTCCGCACTCCCGGCGGCCTACTCCGTGGCCCGAAGAGTTGACACGAATTTCACAATTCCGGGGTGACGCGGGCCAGTGTCGAAAACTGGAGTGGCATGACGGCGCGGTCGCCGTAGGTGGCTTTCAGGTTGTCGGCGTTGAACACTTCGGCCATCGGGCCGCTGGCGATTTTTCGCACGTTGAGCAGCGTGACCCAGTCGAAATACTCGGGCACCGTGTGCAAGTCGTGGTGGACGACCAGCACCGTGCGGCCTTGGTTGCGGAGTTCGCGGAGGATGTCGATGATGGCCCGTTCGGTGACCGCATCAACGCCTTGGAAGGGTTCGTCCATCAGGTAGACGGGGGCTTGCTGAACCAGCGCGCGGGCCAGGAAGACGCGCTGCTGTTGGCCGCCGGACAGTTCGCGGATTTGCCGCTTGGCGAGATCGAGCATTCCCACTTTTTGCAGGGCATCTTCCGTCGCTTCGTGTTGCACACCGCCGGGGCGTCGGAACCACCCGAGTTGGCCGTAGGTGCCCATCATCACCACGTCGAACACCGTGGTCGGGAAGTCCCAATCCACGGTGCCCCGTTGCGGCACGTAGCCCACGGAGCGCTTGTTCGCTTGGTACGGCTGGCCGTGAATCAACACCCGCCCGGAGACCGGCGTGACCAGACCCAGCATGGCCTTGATGAGCGTGGTCTTGCCCGCGCCGTTCGGCCCGATGATGCCCATCAACAACCCCGACGGTACCGTCAGGTCAATGTCCCACAGCACCGGCTTGTCCCGGTAGGCCACGGTGAGGTCGTGAACATCAACGGCAGGCAACTTCGTCATGCGGAATACCAAAAAGACGTTTCACCGCAGAGTCGCAGAGAGCCACAGAGAAGACCAAAAATGTTTTTCTTCTCTGTGGTTCTCCATGCCCTCTGTGGTGAGTAAATTCTTACTTCAGGTGTTTCACGAGAGTGTCGATGTTATGTCGCACGGTGCCGATGTACGTTTCGCCGGGGGTGCCGGGTTCGCCGAGGGAGTCGGAGTACAGCGAGTCGGTGCCGCGGACCAAGTACACGTCGCGGTTGTACTGGGACTTGACCGTGTCGAGGACTTTTTTGAGGCCCTTGGGTTGGACCGAGGTTTCGCAGAAGATCGCGGTGATGCCGCGTTGACCGATGAAGTTGGCCAACTCGTCGATATCTTTGGTGCTGGTGGTGAACGACGTACTGACGCCCTGCAAGCCACGCACTTCAAAGCCGTAGGCGCGTGCGAAATACCCGAAGGCGTCGTGCGACGTGACCAGAATTCGGCGAGCGCTGGAGATTGTGTTCGCCTTCTCCCGGACCTCGGCATCAAGCGCCTGGAGTTCGGCCAAGTAGCGTTCCGTGTTGGCGCGATACTCGGCGGCGTGCGCGGGGTCGATCGCAATCAGTTCGTCGCGGATCGCTTCGACGCACTTCATCCAGAGGCGCACGTCGAACCAGATGTGCGGGTCTTCGGCGGTGTCGCCATCGACGTGCCGCACGTCGGTTTTGTGATCGAGCGTGTGGCTCACCGCCACGGAACGTGTACCGACGTTACGGTTTTCTTCGAGCAACTGCGTCATCTTGCCTTCGAGGTGCAGCCCGTTGAAAAAGACGAGGTGCGCTGACGAAAGCGTTTCCGAATCCCCGCTGGCAGGTAGGTAGTTGTGCGGATCGGTTCCGGCTGGCATCAGGGTCTTCACGTCCACGTGGATGCCGCCGACTTGTTTCACCGCATCCGCAATAATGCTGGTGGTGGCAACGATTTTCACCTGCCCTGTACCAATCGCCCCCGGCCCGGTCGGTGATTGACAACCCGTTACGGAGCCGAAGGCAATCAATCCTAACCAGACGACTTGAACTCGCATAATATCTTCATCCCGATCGAGAGGAGTTGGTCACATTGATAGCTGTAGCTTAGGCTAACAAGTCATGTTAGGCAAGGCGAATTCAGGGTTCAACCTTGGCACTGCGACGCCGAACGGTATCTTTGCAGTACCGTACCCGAGAGGCGTTGTTTTCATGGGCTTACTCCGCTGGTTCACAAAAAACTGGGCGAACACGACTGAGCCGACGCACGCCGATCTTGCGCCGCTGGACTTACCGAGCGTGGATGTCGCGGCTGCGATCACGCACGTGGAAAACGCGGTTCGCGCGTTGCCGAATTGGGCGATCGAATCTGTTGATGCAACGGCGGGCAAGCTGCATCTGACCCGCAAGACGGGGACCATGCGGTTCGTGGATGACATCCGGCTGACACTGCAGAAAACCGCGCCGGGTGTGCAAGTTCACGCCGAAAGTCGGAGCCGCGTCGGGACGGGTGACTTGGGGCAGAATCGGCGCAACATCCTCGAATTGTGGCGTGCGGTTCGGTAGGGTTTGGGTTTCGCAAAACCGATTCACCACAGAGGGCACGGAGAGCCACAGAGAAGAAAAATCCTGTGTTGGATTTCTCTGTGGTTCTCTGTGCCCTCTGTGGTGAACTCTGACTTTTCGTGTTCATCAGGTTCCTCATGACTGTACCGATGGAAAAACGCAACGTTCTCGTCATCGGCAAAGGTGGCCGGGAGCATGCGCTGGTTTGGAAGCTGGCTCAATCGCCGCACGTGGGCACGGTGTTCTGCGCGCCGGGCAACTCGGGCACGGCGATCGAGGGGACCAACGTCCCGATTGATTACATGGATTACGACCGGCTCATCCGGTTTTGCGTCAAGGAGCAAGTGAAGCTGGTCGTCATCGGCCCCGAAGACCCGTTGGCGTTCGGGTTGTCGGATCAGTTGCGGAAGAAAGGCTTGAAGGTGTTCGGGCCGACGAAGACCGCTACGCGGATCGAATCGAGCAAAGTGTTCGCCAAGCAACTCATGCGGCACGCCGACGTACCGACCGCCGAGTTTCGCATCTTCGACCACCCGGAACCGGCACGAACCTACGTGGAAACGCGCGATTACCCCGTTGTCGTGAAGGCGGACGGGCTGGCCGGCGGGAAGGGTGTGATCGTGTGCAAAGACTTGCCCGAAGCGAAGCGGGCGATTGACCGCATCATGGTGAAGGAAGAGTTCGGCCAGAAAGTCGGGCGGCAAATCATCGTCGAAAAGCGGTTGGACGGCGAAGAGCTTTCGGTGCTCGCGTTGGTCAGCGGTCGTTCCATTCTCGTGTTGCCGCCGTGCCAGGATCACAAGGCGGTGAACGACGGCGACACTGGCCCCAATACCGGCGGCATGGGGGCGTATTGCCCGGCCCCGATCGGCACGTTGGACTTCATCGCCAAGGCGGAAGAAACGGTGTTCGTGCCGATCGTCCACGCCATGAAACGGGGGCGGTTCCCGTTTAGCGGGGTGTTGTTTGCCGGGTTGATGCTGACGAACCAAGGCCACCGCGTGCTGGAGTTCAACGCCCGCTTCGGCGACCCCGAAACGCAAGTGATCCTGATGCGGTTGAAGACGGATTTGCTGCTGCTGTTGGAAGCCGTCGCGGACGAAACCTTGGGCGACTTGCCGGAAGATTTCGTGCAGTGGGACGCACGGCCCGCAGTGTGCGTGGTGATGTGTTCCGGCGGCTATCCCGGCAAGTACGAAACCGGCAAGCAAATCACCGGCTTGGCCGAAGCCGCGAAATTAGCGGACGTGAAAGTGTTCCATTCCGGGACCAAGCCCGACCGCGACCGCATCGTCACTGACGGCGGCCGCGTCCTAGCCGTCACCGCCCTCGGCGACACATTAGCCAAAGCCAAAGCGAGAGCCTACGAAGCCGTCAAACTGATCCAATTCCCCGGCGCTCACTACCGCACCGACATCGCCGCGAAAGCGCTGAAGACGAAGAAGTAGAAAACGCTACTTACCGTTTCGGCAGTTCATACACGGCCATCTCGCGGTGGTTGCGGAGGAAGAGTTGGTTGCCGGCAAGGGCGGGGACGTTCCAGGTTCGGGTGGTGAAGACTTCGAGTTCGCCGAGTTCGCGGTGTTCGGTCGGGTCGGCGGCGACCATCACGACTTTGCCTTTCTCGGTGGTCATCACCAGCACGTTTCCGCTCAGCACGATTTGCCCGTTGCCGTAGTTCCCTTCGTACCAGAGGCGTTTGCCGGTGGTGGCGTTGACGCACGCCAACTTGTTGTTCGACAGGCCGTAAAGGTGGCCGTTCGTGAACACCGGATTGGCGAACCGAGCCACGAGGTTGCGGTTCTTCCAGACTTCTTTCGTTGTCCAGGTGCTACCGTCCTTGCGCACTTCGATGATCGCGCCGCCGTTGCCGACTTCACTAGAAACGAACACCCGGTCCGCGCCCACGATCACGGGTTGGGCGCTGTTCATGCCCATCGCGGTTTCCCACGGGTAACGCCACAGTTCGGCCCCCGTCTTCGGATCGTACCCGCCCAGGCCGCCGAAGTCGAACACCAGAACTTGCTCGATGCCCGATAAGGTGACCTTCTGCGGTGAGGCATAGGCCGCACCGTATTTGCCGTTCGCCCAGGCTTTTTTGCCCGACTTGCGATCGTAGGCCGCCACGCCTTGGTTCGTGTTGTTCTCCGGATTGATGCCGGGGTTCACGATCACCAGATCGCCCACAACGAGCGGTGAACCGGACATCGCCCATTTGAGGTTTGTGGCACCGTTGTCGTCGAGAATGTTGACCTTCCACCGCAGTGAGCCGTTGACGCCATCCACGCACACCAAATCACCGTTGGCGCCGAGTGTGTAGACATCGCCGTTGGCAATGGCGGGTGTGGTGCGCGGGCCGTCGCCGCCCATCGGCTCCGAGGTACTGAACCGGGCAGTATAAGCGTACTTCCACCGTTCCCGCCCGGTGTCTCGGTCGTAACATACGACGACTTCGTCCCCTTCCCGTTGCTCCATCGTAATCGCGCTGTTCCCGGCAATTGCGATTCCGGCATGGCCGGTGCCGACGGGGTGCGTCCACAGTTGCTTCGGTGTCGTGGCCCAGATGTCCGAGAGTTCCACGCCCGTTGTGCTGCCATCGCCGTTCAAACCACGATAAAACGGGCTATCGGATGCGGAGACTTTCAGGTCAGCCCCACTCGTCGCCGGTTGGGTTTGCTGAAGGTGTTGCGACAAGATTTCGTCATGGGTTTGCTCCCAACGGTAGCGCACGATCGGTGTCATTTGCCCATCAAATTCCACCTTCTGAACCAGAGCAATGAACCCCGCGACGACCGCTAGCCCCAACCCAACCGCCGAAAACCGCCGCTTCATCGAGTAGCCGCTGAAAAACAGAAACCACGCGCCCAGCACGATGACCGAGACCATCGTCACCACCTGGAACGCCATCATCGCTTGGAAAGCGTACTCCAAGCCGATTTCCTGGCGCTGCATCGTCCGGACGACCAGCCACAACAAAAACGGCACCGCGATCGCCACGAACGGCACCCGATGCCGCCGCATCCAACTTCGCGTGACTGGTGAATCCGGCATGGCAAACCTCGGCATCGGGAGTGGGCGAAGAAAGGAAATCGGTGTTCGCTACTTTCCCGAATAGTGTATTCTTCACGTCCGTCGAGATCTTGCGAGAAAATCAGACCGTGTTTGATTTCACGCTACGGTTTCAGCTAATTATGGTGTTGTCCCGCACGGCGAACGTGCTGTTCTTGCGAGAATTGTCATGAAGTTTCTCATCACGCTCCTTAACGGGTGCCTACGCTTCGCCCGTGGCGGCTAACGGCTACGTCTACCTGTTCGGCCTTGACGGAACCGCCGTGGTGCTGAAAGTGGGCGATTTCGCAGACGTGAAACATCGCGTGAAGTTCCCCGAACGCATCGCCGCCACGCCCGCCATCGTAGACAACACCCTGTACGTGCGCGGCGCCAAGACGCTGTACGCCTTCAGCGAGAAGTAATGAACCACGCGGATTCGGAGTTTTGATGTTGCTTGTTAGCCCGACGCGCGTTTTGAAGTTGAGGTTTCGGATTACCCCGAAGGGGTTCAATCGAATAGCCCAGGGTCGCGGCGCTTCGACGCGCACCCTGGGTCGGACCGGAAACAGATCTTACCCCGGAGGGGTTACATCTGCGCCACGAGGAACGATGGAACCCTTCCGGGGTACGGTGGGGGGGTGTCGAGAACCCAGGGTGCGCGACGAAGCGCCGCGACCCTGGGCTATTTCATTCAACCCCTACGGGGTATTCCGAAAGCGCAATTTGAAAACGCGCGCGTCGGGCTAACAAACGCAGTATTGAATCCTCCACTGTGTAACGCCAATTGTTTTCGTTTCACCCTACTTCAAGGAATTGTCGAATGACTCTGCTATCGCCTGACGTGATCCTGACGCAACTCCGTTGGCGATATGCCACGAAAAAATTCGACGCCACGAAGAAGATCCCCGCAGAACTCTGGTGCAAACTGGAAGACGCGCTGGTCCTGTCGCCGTCGTCGTATGGCCTGCAACCGTGGAAGTTTTTCATCGTGGACAATCCCGCAATTCGGGAACAACTGCTGCCGCATTCTTGGGGGCAAAAGCAAATCGTCGATGCGTCGCACCTCGTGGTGTTTGCGTTGAAGAATGGCGTTGGTGCGGCGGACGCCCAACGGCTGACGGTACGGACCGCAGAGGTCCGTGGTGTCTCGCCGGCCGCGCTGGACGGCTACATGAAAATGATGATCGGTTCCCTCACGTCGAAACCCAGGGAACAAGTCGATGTCTGGATGGGCAATCAAGTGTTCATCGCGCTCGGGCAGTTCATGACCGCAGCCGCCATGCTCGGCATCGACACCTGCCCGATGGAAGGCTTCGTCGCGGAAAAGTACGATGAAATCCTCGGACTGCCCGCGAAAGGCTACCACGCCTTGGTCGTAGCAACGGCCGGGTATCGGGCGGCCAACGACGCCTACGCCGGCTTTGCGAAAGTCCGCTACCCGCGTGATGAGATGGTTGAACACATTTAGCGGGTTCCACGTTTGGCTGCGACCTGCGACCCTGTCGGGGTCGAGGAGAATGTGATGCCGCGAACCTGGGGTGTCGCTGCGCTCAACCCCAGGCTAATGGCTAACATCCCTGCCGGGATGCCTCAACATGCCTACTATCCCGAAGGGATTACAGCTATTGCCTGGGGTTGAGCGCAGCGACACCCCAGGTACTAACCGCCCCTCACCTCGATTATCGGGAACTAGCTGATAATACTAACACCATTCGACCTCGTTGCCCGGCGGGAACGTAAAGTCGGTTACCTCTCCATAACCAGTGTTAGGCGACCTGGGTGTTGCCGGTATCCCTAGTAGGAAACGGTCCGCATGGCGGAGCCACCACTGACCCGCGTGACATTGCTTGCCCGTATCAAGGATGGTGCGGACACCAAAGCTTGGGGCGAGTTCGTCCACCTGTACGGGCCGGTCGTCTACGGGTTCGCCCGCAAACGCGGTCTCCAAGATGCCGACGCGGCGGACTTGATGCAGGAAGTGTTGCGGAGTGTCGCTCGCAACGCGGACAAGATGGAGTACGATCCGAAGCGGGGAACCTTCCGGGGGTGGCTTTACACGGTCACCCGCAACAAGATTTACAACTTCCTGAGCAGCCGTAAGAACCGCCCACGGGGCGCCGGTGACTCGGGGACGCAAGACCGCTTAGAGTCGATCCCGGCCCGCGAGAGTCAAGATTCCGACCCGGATTGGGACATTGAGTACCAACGGCGCCTTTCTGCGAAAGCGATGGAGCGGGTCAAACACGAATTCCATGAGAACACGTGGCAAGCGTTCTGGGGCACTGCCGTGGAAGGCCGACCGGCGAGTGAGGTCGGTGCCGAGTTGCAAATGACATCCGGCGCGGTGTACGTGGCGAAAAGTCGGGTGTTATCCCGGCTCCGTGAAGAAGTCCAACGATTGCAGGCCGAGGCGGAGGCGTGGTAACGCCTCGCATCCTATTTCATCCAGTTGGTCCCGATGGCTACTTCGACTTGTCTCAAAACGGATTGCCCCACCCCGGACACGCTCACCGGCTTAATCCACGGTGATATTCCCGAACTGGATCAAGCGAGTCTCGCGGACCATGTGGGTGGTTGCGTCGGGTGCCAGGATCGCATGAACACCCTGGCAACAGGTGGGGATCCGGCCATTTCCAACGTGGTTCGTCACATCGACAAAGTGGTCCCGCCCAAAGATTCCGCGTACTGGCGAGCGCTCAACGACTCCGAAAAAGCGTTGACGCGGCACTACGACGATGACATGCCAGGGCCGTCCAGCGAAGTGAACCTCAGCTTCCTCTCCGCGACGGATACGCCGGGATTATTGGGCCGTATCAATTCGTTCGACATTAAAAAAGTCATCGGTCGGGGCGGCATGGGCGTCGTGCTGCAAGGGTTCGATTCCAACTTGCACCGCGACGTGGCGATTAAGGTTCTCGACCCGCAGTTGGCCACCAACGACGTGGCTCGCAAACGGTTCGTCCGGGAATCCCGCGCGGCAGCAGCAGTCGCACACGATAACATCGTGGCCGTCTACCAAGTCAATGAGGACGAGAAATCCGGTTTGCCGTACATGGTCATGCAACTGGTCATCGGAGAATCGTTGGAGCAGCGGTTGCGGCGGGTCGGGCGGCTGAGCGTAATCGAAACGGTTCGCTTGGGTATGCAAGCGGCAGCAGGCTTGGCGAGCGCACATGCGACCGGGTTAATTCACCGGGACGTGAAGCCGGGCAACATCCTGCTGGAAGAAGGTACTGACAAAGCCAAGCTCACTGACTTTGGCTTGGCTCGTGCCGCCGAGGACATGAAGCTGACCCGGACCGGCTTCGTCGCGGGAACGCCGCTTTACATGGCTCCGGAACAAGCCCAAGGCGACGAAATCGACGCCCGCGCCGACTTGTTCAGCCTCGGGTCCGTGTTGTATGAAGCCTTGGCCGGCAAGCCGCCCTTTGAAGGCCGCACGCCGCTCGCCGTGCTGCGCCGCGTTGCCGATGAACCCCACGTTCCATTACGGCAACTCAACGACGGTGTGCCGGAATGGTTGGAAGACATCATCGACCGATTGCTGGCCAAGAACCCGAAAGACCGCTTCCAAACGGCCACCGAAGTGTCCGAATACTTGGCGTACAAGCTCTCGTGTCTCAGCCCCGGCTCACCGCTCGAAACTCGTGCGCAAGCCTGTTTGCTTTCGAGTGGTCCCCAACTTTCGGCGCGGGCGAAGAAACGATTTTGCGTCCGGACTGCGGCGATGCTCGCTGTCGTGTTCGGGGTTGGATTAGTCACCGGGAGCATGGGCGTCGGCTTATACATGATGCCGGCCGACGACCGGGTCAGTCAGCATGTACCCGTATCGCCAATTTCTGGGGCGTCCACCATCGCTCCAACCGCGACAACGCCGCTAGTAAAAGTGGATGAAGGCCCCGACTCCATCAGTATGTTTGCTAGCCGAACCGGCGGCATTGTTTCGGTGGCGGTTAGCCCGGACAACAAGACCCTAGCCACCGGAATCGAGAACGGCCGCATCAACATCTGGGACATGGTGACGAAACGCATTCTCTTCGAGCTTCACCCGGACAAAGACGAGAAATTGAACGCCCACCGTGGCCCGGTGTGGGCCGTCGATTACAGCGCCGACGGCACGGTTTTGGTCTCGGCCAGCGACGACGGGACTATCAAAGCCTGGGACGTGAAGACGGGAAAGATCACGAAGGCGTTACCCGTGGGAACCTCGTTCCGAGCGGCGGCCGTAAGCCCGACCGGCGATTTCGTGGCGATGGGTGACCGGGCGGGGTTCGTCCAGGTGTTCGATTTGAACCAGGACAAACCGATCCTGCAATACGATCACGGTAGCACCGTGAACGCCGTGGCGTTCACGCCGGACGGCTCCACGTTGGCATCGGCAAGTACCGATGGTCGGGTGGTGTTGTGGGATATTGCCGGTGATCGCAAGCGAATCGGCTGGCAGGCCCACCAAGCTCCGATCTACGGGTTGAGCTTTTCACCCGACAGTGAACGCCTCGTCACCGCCGGGTGGGACCAGATGGCGATACTCTGGAACGTCAACGATGGAACTGCCGTCGGCAAACCAATTGCCCACGACGAAGGAATTTGGGCGGTGAGCTTTTCACCCTGTGGCCGTCGATTCGCCACCGCCGGGCAAGACGGCAAAACCCGCGTCTGGGACTCCGAAACCGGCAAGCTCACGGCCACTTTTGGTCGTGACAAAGGCAGCGTCCACGTCGCCCGGTTCGTAGATTTCGGCGAACGCCTCGTCACCGGCGGCCGCGACGGCACCGTCCGAGTCTGGGACACCGGCTGCGGCGAAGCCGAAGTGAAAAGTAAGAAGTAGGAAACAAGCGAGAGGCTTCACCGCTCACGACGCGCCCAACGTTGGTTCCCCGTCTTCCAATAGCATCGCTACCACTTCACGCATGTTGTCCGTCAACTCGTCGATCGTCTCGGCTTGTGTGTGCGCGCCGGGCCATCCAGGGACGGACCCGATGTACAAGCCTGTGATTGCATCCCGTTCCACTACGACTGTGTAAGTCTTCATGATTGCTCTCGTCGGTTTGCTCGTCAGGTGGCAAACTCGGTTGGTGGCTACAAAATATACTTGCTCAGGTCTTCCTTTTGGGTGATGGCGCCGATCTTTTCGTGGACGAGTTTGCCGTCGATGACGACGCGCTTTTCGGTGAGGTCGGGGCCGTGGAAGCTGACATCCTCGACGACCCGTTCGAGGATCGTGTGCAGGCGGCGGGCGCCGATGTTTTGCGTGGTGCGGTTCACTTCAAACGCGAGGTCGGCGAGGGCTTCGACGCCATCGGGGGTGAATTCCAGATCGACGCCTTCGGTGCGGAGGAGTTCGGAGTATTGCTTCGTCAAGGCGTGCTTGGGTTCGGTCAGTATGCGTAGGAAGTCGTCGCGGGTCAGGTCGGTCAATTCGACGCGGATCGGGAAGCGGCCTTGCAGTTCTGGCATGAGATCGGACGGCTTCGCGGTGTGGAACGCACCGGCCGCGATGAACAGGATGTGGTCGGTTTTGACGGGGCCGTGGCGGGTGTTCACAGTCGTTCCTTCGACTACCGGCAGCAGGTCGCGTTGCACGCCCTGCCGCGAGACATCCGGCCCCGATGACCCCGATTGGGCGGTGCAGATTTTGTCGATCTCGTCCAGAAAGATGATGCCGTGGTTCTCGACCAAATCGACCGCTTGCTCGGCCACGGCAGCCCGGTCGATGAGGGCTTCGGACTCCTGTTCGAGCAGGAATTTCCGCGCATCCCGCACCGTCACTTGGCGTGGCGGTGCGTTACGCGGCATGATCTTCTCGAACATGTTTTGTAGATCGACATCCATGTTCTCCATGCCGAGGTTGGAGAAGATTTGCACCGGCCCGGCCCGTTGTTCCACCGCAAGTTCGACCGGACTTTCTTCCATTTCGCCCGCGAGCAGCCGCGCCTTGATCTTCTCCCGTGTGCGTTGCCGCCGTTCTTGCTCTTCGGTCTCGGCTTCAGTCACCGCTTCGGGTTCCCACGGCGTCGGGGACTTCGGAATTGGCAGGAGCAAATCGACGAGCCGCTCCGTCACCTTCTCCGCCGCTTTTTCTTGGACCTGTTCCTTGACCCGCACTTTCACAATGCCGATGGCCGAGTCCGTCAGGTCGCGGATCATGCTCTCCACGTCGCGGCCCACGTACCCGACTTCCGTGAACTTGGTCGCTTCGACTTTGAGAAACGGCGCGCCGACGAGTTGTGCCAATCGCCGGGCAATCTCCGTTTTGCCGACCCCCGTTGGCCCAATGAGAATGATGTTCTTCGGCGTGATGTCCTTGCGCAAATCCGCAGGCAGTTGTTGCCGACGCCACCGATTGCGAATCGCCACCGCCACGGCTTTCTTCGCGGCGTGTTGACCGACAATGTACCGATCCAATTCCGCGACAATCTCCCGCGGAGTCATGCTCTCAGCCATTACGGACTCTCCGGGTTCATGGGTTACGCATTGATTTTCTCACGCCGAGGCGCAGAGACGCAGTCATTGTCAAAAACAAAATCTCTTGTTGCGATTTTCACTGCGGCTCTGCACCTCGGCGTGAGGAACTGGTTTTGGTCATGGCAGTTCCACCACTTCGATGTTGCGGTTGGTGTAGATGCACAGGTCACCGGCGATTTCGAGGGCGGACCGGACGATTTCGCCGGGCTTCATTTGGGTGTGTTGACTGAGGGCGCGGGCGGCGGCCAGGGCGTAGGGGCCGCCGGAGCCGATGGCCAGAATGTTATCCGTCGGGGCGATCACGTCCCCGGTGCCACTGAGTAGTAGCAGGTTCTCGCGGTCAAGGACGATCAACATGGCTTCCAGGCGTCGCAAGACCCGGTCGGTTCGCCACTCTTTGGCTAATTCGGTGGCAGCACGGGGGACCGAACCTTGGTGGTCGCGCAACTTCGCCTCGAAGCGTTCTAGTAGCGCAAACGCATCGGCGGCAGCACCGGCGAACCCGGTCAGCACTTTGCCGTCGTACAATCGGCGTATTTTACGAGCGTCCGCTTTCATCACGATGTTGCCCAGGGTGACTTGCCCGTCCCCACCGATCGCAACCCCGGCAGGTGTGCGGACGGCTACAATCGTGGTGGCGTGAATCCGTTTCACGTGAAAGATTCTCCAACAGGATGCGAATAACCGAGTGCAACACCGACATGATACCGGACCGCTGGCCTGCCGGTCATGACTACGCGGGCAGATCATGGACGAAAATGCTATCTTTGGCTAGGGATACGGTAGAATACAGGTACCTAACTCTCGGACCTGTCAGACCTTCGACTCCAACACCCCGTTAGGGAAGGAGAGCCTGTGATGAATACGACGATGTCCAAATTGGTTCTACTGGTTGCACTGTTGATCGGGGGTTTCGCCGCCCCGACGGTGGCCACTGCAAGTGAACCCGGTGTTTTGAAGATCGACGACAACGGTAGCGTCTTCACTGCTGACGGCATTAAGAAGGCGGAAGACAAGTTCAGTAGCACGTCGTTCAAATCGCCGACGATTTTGAACGTCGTGACGTATGGCAAGATCCCGGACGGTCAACGCGCCGCGTTCGACAAGACCAAGGGCGACGACGTTGCCAAGAAACGGTTCTTCGGCGAGTGGGTCCGTGATCTGGCCACGTCGCACCGAACTCGTGGGATTTTCGTACTCATCAGTATGGAAGGCACCCACATCCGGGCGATCGACGACCGGCAAACGGATGCCAAGCGACACTTCGCCGACGCCGACTTGCGGACACTTGAAAAGAAACTGATTGAGGGCTTCAAAGCCGGGTTCAAAGAAACGGACCCCGCGCTGAAGAAAGTCCAATTCGATGCCGCCCTGCTGGACGGCACGAGCTTTGTGATCGAGCAGTTACAGAATACGTCAGCGGCCGGTTCAACCTCGACGAAAAAAGTCTCAACCAGTAACACGTCCGAAACGGGCGGGAGCAACATCATGAGCTATGTTTGCATCGGGATCGTGGCTTTGTTGGGCGTCTGGATCGTCATCGGCTTAGTCCGCATGATGACGGGCGGGGGTGGCGGCGGGGGCGGGGGTGGTTACGGCGGGGGTGGTTACGGCGGGGGCGGCGGAGGCGGTGGGTTCATGTCGAGTATGCTCGGTGGCATGTTCGGCGCCGCAGCCGGGATGTACCTGTACGACAGCTTTGCAGGCGGTAGCCACTCCTCCAATGCGCAAGCTTCGGACGCAAGTGGTAACACCACCGGCGACGGCGGAGCCGGAGATTATTCCGGCGGTGGCGACGGCGGTGGCGGCGACTTCGGTGGCGACACCGGCGGGAACGACTTCGGTGGCGGCGGGGATACCGGCGGCGGTGGTGGGGACTTCGGTGGTGGCGGCGATTTCGGTGGCGGGGACACTGGCGGCGGCGATTGGTAGTGACGGATTCGCCGGTTTCATGGTACGATTTCCGACCCTCCCCTGGCTTTGGGGGAGGGTTCTGTATTCACCGAGTGACAAGTGTGACAAGTGTGACGATGGCGACCGCCCTTTCGGCTCCTGCGTTGCGTGCCGTGCGATTGGTTCGCACGTTCGGCGATGGCGCGCAACAACGGGTCGCCTTACGCTCAATCAGCTTCGACCTGTTTCCAGGACAATTGGCCTTGTTGATGGGGCCATCCGGTAGTGGCAAGTCCACACTGCTCGCGGTTCTATCCGGGTTGTTGAACCCGGACTCCGGGCAAGTTCTCGCCAAAGAAGGGAACGGCTACACGGATGTCTGGGCACTCTCGCAGGCTGACCGCGAGCGGTTTCGGCTACGCTACACCGGGTTCATTTTTCAAGGTTACAACCTCTTCCCCGCGCTCACGGCAATTCAACAGTTAGAAATCGTCCTGAAATGGGGCCAAGATGCGTCCGCCGCCGATGCCCGGCGACAAGCAGGTGACATGCTCGAACGCCTGGGCATGGGCAAGCTGATGTACAAGAAGCCGGCGCAACTTTCGGGCGGGGAAAAGCAGCGGGTGGCCATCGGGCGGGCGCTGGTCAAAGGCTCGCAGTTCATCTTCGCGGACGAACCGACCTCGGCACTCGATTGGGAAAACGGGCGGCACGTGCTGGAACTGTTGCGCGATGCCGCCCACAGTCGCGGGGCGTCGATCTTTGTGGTGTCGCACGACCACCGCATGTTGCCGTATGTTGATGTGGCGTACCACCTCGAAGACGGGCAGTTGGAAGAAATGTCTACCGACACGACCGGCCATGATGGCCATCATGGAACTAGGGGTGCCGAATGATTCGTCACGTGAAAGTCTTGCCGTGGGCGATTGCAATCGGCCTGCTGTTGTTCACTCTTCTCGGTGCGAACCGATTGTTGCAAACCGAGGAAGGGTCTAAGGGCGCGGAAGGCAACGTTAAAGCAACGAAGTCGAATCACGCACCGACTAGCGGCGGGGTAACCGTATTGGGCACGGTATCAAGCGACCCGCCGGAGACACCAGTCGGACCACCGGCTATCGCGGGGATGCTTACAGTCGATCGAATGTTCGTCACCGAAGGACAGGCCGTGAATGCGGGCGATCCGTTGGTGCAATTCGATGACGTGTTGGTTCGAGAAAAAGTGAAGCAAGCCCAAGCCGAGTTGGACGCTGCCCGCGAAGACCTCGTGAAAGCCGAGACGCAGAAGAAAGTCCACCCGATTCAAATCGAGGCTCTCGAACTGCTCGTCAAGACCGGGGAAGACAGTTTGAAAGACGGTCACGATCAACTTGCTACCGGCCGTGAAGTGTTTGAACGAACTCTCGGTTTTTTCGATCCAATCGATCGCAAACCGAGAACCGAAGCGGACAAAGCCCAACAACGCCGCGAAAACTTAGAGCTGCGTCGCGCGGAAACGATGCTCAAAGAGTTATCGGCCAAAGTCGAAGGCGATCGCAAAAAGCTCAAAATGCTCCGGTTGGTGGACCCGGACAGTGACGTTCGGGCGGCGAGTCAGAAAATCATCGGCCTAACGGCGAAAGTAGCCGAAGCACAGAACGCCATCAACGCCTGCGTGTTGCGCGCGAAAACCGCCGGGGTCATCGAGCAGATTCACGCCGCGCCGGGAATGACGTTTGGTCCCTCAACCCGCACACCTGTGCTGTATCTGCTGCCCAGTGGCAAGCGGTTGGTGCGGGCCGAAGTCGAGGCGGAGTTTGCGTACAAAATCGCGGAAAAAGAGGGGCGGAAGGTCACGATCTACGACGGCAGTAACTTCGCGCTGGTCTACGAGGGTACGCTCCGTCGCATTAGCACCGGGTATTTGCCGAAGCGATCGCAAGTGGATTCGCTGACCGTCAACCCGACTAAAGTATTGGAGTGTACCATCGAGGTGACCGACCCCATGCCGCCCGGCAAGCCACCACTCCGAATCGGTCAACCTGTCCGGGTGAGCTTCCATTAACCGAAGATTCGTCCCGTGAATGCGACTGCGGACAATTCGTTGCGCTACTGCGTGCGTCTCACCCGTCGGGCGAAATCGTCGTTCCCTCTCGCATTTCGTGTGCTCCCCAAGCCGAAACGCAACGCCATGATCGCGCTGTATGCGTTCATGCGTGTCACGGATGATCTCGCCGACGAACCGGGTGAACTCTCGACGAAACGGCTCGCATTGCAACACTGGCGTCAACGCCTAGATGCCGCACTTCAGGGTGAATACTCGCATCGCTTACACGCGGCATTGGCTCAGACTGTTCATGCTTACGGTGTGCCTGCGGGGTATTTACATGACGTGATCGACGGCGTCGAGATGGACCTGGAACCCGTTCAATACGCAACCTTTGCCGACTTGTACCCCTACTGCTATCGCGTGGCATCCGCGGTGGGGTTGGCCTGTGTGCCGGTCTGGGGAATGCAGCCGGGCGTCCGTGCGGAACAGTACCACGAACCCGCCGAGGCCGCTGGAATTGCGTTTCAATTGACCAACATCCTGCGCGACCTCGGGGAGGATTTCGCCAAAGGTCGCGTCTACCTTCCGCAAGACGAATTGGCGCAGTTCAACAGTCCGCACGACACTTGGCAAGACCCGGCACGCCGCGATGCGTTCCGTGCGATGATGCAATTCCAGGCGAATCGGGCACGCCAATACTACGACCGCAGTCGGACACTGACTCCGCTTCTCTCCCCCGATGGCCGCCGCATTTTTCACCTGATGTCCGGCCTGTATCAGCGGCTCTTGGATGAAATCGGACACCGCGATTACGACGTGTTCACGACCCGCGTTCGTGTCCCGACGTTGGCAAAAGTGCGGCTGATGGCGTCGGCGTGGATTGCAAATAACCAACCGCAAGTAATGCCGCGCACCCACGAGAACTCCGCTTCTCCGCAATCTCCAATCTCCAATCTCCAATCTGCAATTGTCATCGGCGGCGGGCTGGCGGGGCTGGCTGCTGCCGTGGCGCTTTCGCAACACGGCGTGCGGGTGACGGTGTTGGAATCGCGGCAACGGCTGGGTGGGCGGGCGGGGTCGTTCGTCGATGCCACGACCGGCCAATTGGTCGATGCGTGCCAGCACGTCAGCATGGGGTGTTGCACGAATCTTGCCCACTTTTGTCGCACCGTCGGCGTCGATCACCTGCTCGAACCGCAACGCACGCTTTACTTCATGACGCCGGACGCGCGGGTCAGTCGGTTCAAGTCGGACCCGTGGCCCGCGCCGTTGCACCTGGGTCGCGCGCTCGCCTCCGCCCATTACTTGACGATGGCCGAAAAGCTCCGTGTCGGGTACGGCTTGCTGATGCTGCTCCGCGAAAGTGAAAGTGCCGATCCGCCGCTGCTGCCGTGGTTACTGCGGCACAAACAAACGCCCCGAACGATCGACCGCTTCTGGGGTGTCGTACTCACGAGCGCGCTGAACGAAACCGTCGAGCGGGTCGGGTTGAAGTACGCCCGCAAAGTGTTCCGCGACGGGTTCATTCGCCACCGCGACGGCTTCGTGGTTGAAGTGCCGAGCGTGCCGTTAGGCCGGCTGTACGGCGACGAGTTGCGGGCGTGGCTAACTGCCAACGGGGTGACAGTCCGCGAGAACGCCGGCGTGAAACAGCTTGCAACAAGCGAGAATGGCACGATTTCTCACCTTCTATTACGAGACGCATCAACGATCAGTGCAGACCAGTACGTCCTCGCGGTGCCGTTCGATCGGGTAACCGACTTGCTGCCCGCAAGGCTTGCGGACATGCCGTACTTTGCGAACGCCAACCGGCTGTCACCGTCGCCGATCACGAGCGTTCACCTTTGGTTCGATCGACCGATCATGCACTTGCCCCATGTTGTGTTGGTGGATTGTCTCGGGCAATGGGTGTTCAATCGCGGCGAAGTGACACCGGGTGAACACTACGTACAAGTCGTCGTGAGTGCCGCCCGTCCGTTGAGCAGTCTGGGGCGAGAGGAAATTCAACGGCAAATCTCGGACGAACTCCGACGGCTTTTCCCGGCGAGCAAAACCGCCATCTTGCTTCGTGCGAAAGTGATTACCGAACACACCGCCACGTTCAGCGCCGCGCCGGGTGTCGATGATTTTCGCCCGCACCAAGTGTCCCCGGTGCCGAATCTCGTCGTCGCCGGCGATTGGACGCAAACCGGCTGGCCCGCGACAATGGAAGGCGCCGTCCGCAGTGGCTACCTCGCCGCCGAAGCGATCCTCGCCAAGCTCGGCACCCCGATGCGACTGGTTCAGCCAGAGTTAAGACAAACGGTTTGAGGCTGATAACTTCGCAGAATCGTGTTCCCCTTCTTCCGAGGATCACGCTATGCTAAGGGAAGATTCGTTCCTCGGGGAGTGTTGCGATGGTTCGCGCTTTGCTAATTAGCGGCTGGCTTTTGACGCTGGGTGGGGTGACGGTTGCGGGTTCGGCAGACCCGGCGTCCCTACTCGTTCCGCCCGAGCAAGTTGCGAAGGCGCGCGATCTCGTGCGGTTGTTGGGCAGCGATTTTTACCGCGACCGGGACACGGCCACGCGGGAATTGGAAGCGATGGGTCGGCTAGCGTTGCCGGCGCTGATCGAAGCCCGTTATCATCCGGACCCCGAAGTGCAAAGCCGCGTCGCGTGGCTTTATCCGCTGGCTATTTCGGACGAACTTCAAGAACGCATTGCGACTTTTCAACTCGACACCACGAACAAATATCAGCACGACTTGCCGGGCTGGTCCTGGTTCCGCTTGGTTGTTGGGGAGGAACTCTCGACACGCGATTTGTTCGTCGAGATGTTGAAGAACAAGGCCAATCACGACGTGTTGTTGGCACTCGGTAGCGTTCACCCGGACAAGACTCCGGGGCTGTCCGCGTTGGTGGGAGGGTCAGCAACGATCGGGGCCTATCGGCCAACGGGGCTGGCACTGTTCCACGCGATTACGAACCGCCGTCAACAACTCCAGTTTCAAATGATGCCGCCGTTTCCGCACCGCCCCAACTTCCAGGCAGTCGCGCCGAAGCTACCCGACTTGGCGTTGTTGCTCCTGGCGGAATCAATTGCAATCGAGCGTGATGCCTTCGTGAACAACGGGACTCAACTGCAAGTCTCGAATTATCTGTTAGTACCGCCAAGCCGTGAGGCGCTCGATGGGAAAGGGATGAATGGTGCCGCCTTTCGCAAACTTGTGGTCCACTGGATGGATACCCGTGAAAGTGTGGTCGGGATCAGCAACGCCATGAACATTGCCCAGGCCACCGGCATGGGTACCCCCGTGATGTCCAAGTATGCCGCGAAGATGATGCTCTCACCGCAAGCCCAATGGTTCAATCGTGCCCAAGCTGCAACAACACTCGCCAAGAACAATAGCAAAGAGCACCTCTTCACGATCACGAAATTGTTTACCGATGAAGCGTCAGTCTCACGCGGCAACATTGCGAACCCCCAACCGGACATCAACGTCCAGGACGTTGCGTTGGCGATGGCGGTGATCCTGTCGGGCCAGGCGACGAAGGACTACGGGTTTGACGAGCAAACTCCTGGGCACGCGGCGATGAAGTACGTCTACACCAACTTCTACTTCCGCAAGGACGAGGCCGCCGACACCGAGACGCGCCGCGCCGCCGCCTTTGCCAAGTGGCGCGAATGGGAAACCAACGTCGTCGGTAGCGTGACGGGTCCGGCGATCATGGCCGCAACGATGGAGCAAAAATACGCCGTGAAAGAGAAAGTGAAGAAGTGACGGAACGTGTAGGTCGTGGTCGAGGCTTTGCGAGGCCCGACACGAACATGCGAAGGGAAACGGCCCAGCCTTTTGTACAGTAGTAGCGAAATGTCGGGCCTCGCAAAGCCTCGACCACGACCTACAAAACACGATTCAGACGGATGAAGTGGATCAGAACGTTGTTACCGCAAAGCTCCGGACATCACGAGAGCTTCTCCAATATCTCAGCTATCTCTTCGTCGGTTTCGTCTCCCGGCCAAGTTCCAACAACGACATCGGCCAATGTTTTTCCGGGTGGCAAAGGTCGGGGTGGTGGCGATAATCGTAAAATCTCTTCCCGGTCGGCCAACACTTGCTCCGGTGTTCGGCTCGTCAATCGACGAATGGCCGCTGCTAATGGGTCTTGTTCCACGTTCCGGTTGGCGTCCGATTCGGCCAACTCTTCCAGATAGATTTCGAGCGGCAACCCGGCTTCGTGTGCCTTCTCGCGGAGTCGGGACTCTGTGGCAAGCGGCAATCGAATTTCAACGGTCCGCATGTCGGTCGCTGTCAATGGTGTTGGCATAGTTCCTCCTTCGTTCGCAATCCCTCGTCCAGTGTACCACGGCGGTTCAGCCACCGTGTGGCGATCACGCCGATGAACACGCCGGTGCTGTCGATCAGTACGTCTTTCACACTGCCGACGCGGTTCGGCACATACGTCTGGCCGATTTCGGTGCCGACGCCGTGAAGGAGCATGAACCCGACGGCCATGACTTTGCCGCGACGGGTGGGAACCCAGATCAGAGCCAGTGCCGTCAGGAACGCATAACAGCCGGTGTGCAGACACTTCGCCAAGACAAACGGGAGCCAATCCCAGTAGGACAAAAACTCCCGCATCGGGTCCGGGACCGGGTGCGGGTCGAGTAGCTTCCAAGTCCACACCAGCAACAGGGGGATGAAAACCAATAGCGCAGTTAGGCGAACGGAGCGGCGGTTCAGCAAGTCGTGCATTACGTCGATGACCCGAGTTCGCGGAGCTTGTTGCGCAGGTAGCGGGCGCGGGCGGCGTTGCGTTCTTCGCCATCGAGCGGGGTGCCCATCAACTTTTGCAGGTGCGCGGCTTGGGTGTGAATGAACAGTTGGTTCACCGTTTGCGACGGCAGGTCGTCGAGCAGATGCAGGTTGATTCCTAACCGCACGGCGCTGAGCAGTTCCATCGTTTCTTCGGACGTAATCATCGTCGCGCTGCCCAGCGTGCCGATGGCCCTGGCGACGCGGTCTTGCTCGGCTTGCTTGCGTTCCCGCAACAGCACTTGGCGGGCCTGCCGCTCGTACTGCAAAATCATCGTGATGACTTCGCGGATTTCTGTCAGCACGCGCGGTTCGGAGCGGCCTAGCGTCACTTGGTTGGAGATTTGGTACAAGTCCCCGGACGCCCGGCTGCCTTCGCCGTACAGCCCGCGCACCACGAGGTTGATCTTCTGCAACGCCTTAAAGACTTTCTCGATTTGCTTGGTGATGCCGAGCGCCGGGAGGTGCAACATCACGCTCGCCCGCATCCCGGTGCCGACGTTCGTGGGGCACGCGGTCAGGTAGCCGAACTGCTCGTGGAACGCATACGTCAACCGGGCTTCGAGGGCGTCATCGACTTGGTCGATGACCTGCCAGGCTTCATCCAGTGCCAACCCGCTGCGCATGACTTGCAAGCGAAGGTGGTCTTCTTCGTTCACCATCACGCTAACCGATTCGCGTTCGTCGAACGCCACGCCACGCGGCCCTTCGAGTACGTTCGCTAACTCGCGGCTGATGAGTTGGCGTTCAACGAGGAATTGCCGGTCGAGCGGCGCGAGTCCGGCCACGCTGAGGTACGACAGACCGGGGGTGATGGCCGCTTTCTGGATCGCTTCGCGGATCTTCGCTTCGGTCTCGGTTTTTTGCGTGCCACTGGCGCGCGTGGTGAACGGGTAATGGGCCAAGTTGCGCGCCAGCCGAATGCGGGTCGAGACGACGACATCCACTTCGGGGCCGGTCCCGCGGAGCCATTCGCCTAAATTGGGAAGCAAACTATCGAGGTTCATCCGTTGCTTCCTTCTGCCTGCCGGATTCGGTCGCGGAGTGTCGCGGCTTCTTCGTAATTCTCTGCGGTGATGGCCACCCGCAATTGTTCTTGCAGTGCCACGATTGCCGCGTGGTGTTGGGCATGTCGCGGAACCTTACCGTTATGGTGGGTTCCCCGATGGATCCGATCGAGCAACGGTACGAGGGCCGCTCGAAAGACATCATAGTCGTCCGCACAGCCTAATCGACCGTCGGCCCGGAACGCGGCATACTTTAGCCCACAGGTCGGGCAGGTCAATCCAGCCGGGTCCACGTCGGTCGGTTGCCCCATAATCAGTTGCACGAGGGCTTGCAAATTCAACTGCTGGGGTGCGGACCCTTCGGGTATGAGTTGCTGGTCCCGCGCGCAGCTTTCGCACAGGTGGAGTTCCCGTTTCTTCTTGTTCACGATGTCGGTCAGGTGAACCGAGGCCTCATCGTGGCCACAGCGCTGACACTTCATGGGCAGCCCCAAAGATTGCTATCTTCACTAAAGCCTGTCTCACGCAGAGACGCAGTGGCGCAGAGAAAACAAAAATCAGTTTTTACTCTGCGTCTCTGCGTCTCTGCGTGAAAAATTCCTGTCTTACCCTTCTTCGATGTCGCGGATTTTGTCCCGCAGTTTCGCGGCCGTTTCGTAGGCTTCGTCGATTACGGCTTGTTGAAGCTTCTTGCGAAGGCCCGCCAGTTCCATCGGGGCGCCTTTCGATTTCGGCATCCGACGCGGGACTTTGCCGGTGTGTTTCACGTCGCCGTGGATGCTTTCGAGCAAGGGGATCAACTCTTCCCGGAAGGCTTCATAATCGTGCGGGCAGCCGAGCCGCCCGGTGTTGCGGAACTCGACGAACTTAATCCCGCAGGCTTCACAAGCCTTATCGCCCGGTTCGAGCAGCGGTTCGCTTTCGAGTGACGCCCCGGACTTACCAGACTTCTTGGGTTGCGGTTCGTAGAGGTATTTTTTCGCGCAGTCCTCGCACAGGTGCAGTTCTTCAAACTGCTCGTCCCCGAGTACCTCCGTGATGTGCAAGGTGGCCTGCTTCGGGCACCGCTGGCACTTCATCGTTCGCCCCTTTGCCGTGTAAATCGCTGCGATTGCAATGTCTGCCGTGGATTCTACCAGCGCAATCCGCTACCCGGAAGGGCGCCACGCGATGAGACGCATCAAAACGAAAAAACCGCCGAGGTCCGTGAAACCTCGGCGGCGTGTGCGACCCGTGTTCTCTCGTAATCCGCCAACGCAGCGGATTCGTGACTCTCCTTCGGCTTACTTCTCGCTCTTTTCGGGCAGAACGGTCTTGAGTTCCGCGATGATGGTTTCGATGTCCTTGTCGGTCATCTTGCCTTTTTCAAACGCGAAGTTCTTCTTCACAGTCCGCTTCGTGTAGAACAGGACAGTCACGTCCGCATCCTTGGCAATCTCCCACTTCGGCGGTCCTTGGGGGTTGTCGATTGCGATTACGACTTTCTTGATGTTTTCCTTCTTGATGAAGGCTTTGAGCTTGTCTTCCATCTTGTCATCGTCGGAAAGCATAATGACAAACGAACCCATTCGGCAATCGGAGTTCTTACTGACTGCGTCGTCGAGCTTCTTGACCAAACTGGTCAAGCCCGGAGTAATTTCGCGTGCGAAGACCGCAGCGACCGGGTTGTTTCCGTTGGCTCAGATCTGGCAGCGTTTCTCGCCAGCATCGGGACCATTCACGTTCAACGGGTTGAAGACCGACACTGTTTTGCCCGGTTCGAGACCGGACTTCAGGTCAGCCCCGAGGCCGGCCAGGGCAATCGCCCCGACAACGGCCGCAGAGAGCATATACCGCGACATAATTATAGGGTACCTTTCTCGTGATTCACGGAATCACAACGAACGTCGTGTGGCGGGTCGCAATGACAGTGCTACATAATTAGTCGATCCCGCCTTACATTAAAAGGGTCAAATCCGGTCATTCCTCAACATTTGTCCGTCATCACGCCGCGACGGTCGCCCAGTGTCGCCGACCCGTGCGAACCAACCCCAGCCCGAGAACCGCGACCGCCAGAACCGTGACCGGCTCCGGGACCGGCGTCAGCGTGAACGACCCGGTGATGAAGTACGACCCCATGTCGAAGTACGTGTTGCCGTTCGCATCGGTCGTGCCGCCCGTACTATCGACTTCGAGGTAATAGATTCCGGCAGCCAGATTGCTCTGGTTAATCGTTTCGGTGAAGATGCCGGCGCTCGACAAAACAATTGCGGTCCCGGTGCTATTTAGCAGGAGAAACGTCGCGTTCAGGGTGGCGCCGGGGTCGGCGGTTCCGGCCGTGATCGTTGATCGCCCGGACCGCAAGACGGCATTGATCGTGCCCACATTCCCGGCAGGCACTACGAAACTGAAGAAGTCCTTCGTGTAGTTGGCGACGCCGATCGGTTGCGGGTTGGCCGAACTAGCCGGGGTGATAATCCCCTTCGCTGAACTGGAGTTGATTGTCGTCCCTGTCAACGGAAGCGGGGTCGCCGTCGGCCGCGTGTGCCCGATCCCGCTATCGAGGAACGTGCCCAGGTTCGTGTTGCCTAAGAGGTTCAATACGTCGTTCTGGATCGTGGTGGAGCTAGCAGCAGCTTGGCCGACCCGCCACGTGCCCCGTTCCGAACTGTAAGAAACACCCATAATCGGAGCGACCGATCCAACCCCAGTGCCGGTGCCGGGATCATACTCGTCCGACCTCGTGGTGCCGCTATACAAGCTCTGGTGATTCAGGTTCAAGCCGTGGCCGTTCTCATGAGCGGAAGCTTCGGCGATCCATTTGAGATTGCCGCCGAGTTGGTTCGGGAACACCCAATTGGTGTGTAAGCCGGATCCGGCTCCACCGTTTTCCGCCGCTGCGGGGATCGAAAACTGCGTGACGTTGACATAGGACACACCACCGCCGCCCGTCCATGTTGGTGGGTTGGTAGGTGGGCTATTCGGGATAAGATTGCCAATGACGGTATGCATGAGTTGCGCGGTGTTGTCGTAAAACGCTTGGCGGTTGAAGTCGCTACCCGCCTGTCCCGCCGCGATTGCCGGATCAACGGTCGTTACATTCACGTTGAACGCGGAATACTTCTCCGCTGTGCGTGTCCAAATTTCCGTCATCTGGGCGGCTGTGCCGCCGTAAGCAGGGGCTGGTGTCGGTGACGGAGGATTCGGGATTCCAATCGTTCCACCCCATGTGCCGGTAAACGTAAACCCGCCGTAGTTCAGGTACAAGTTGTATGCTGCGCCGGGCTTGCTACTGAGTGCTGGAATTTGGCCGAACGCGGGGAGAGCTGTGCAGAGTAAAACGAAAAGCGAGAGCTTCAAACTTCTCAACATGCGGACCTCTGATACCGAATCGTGAGGGCGAGCAGATGTGGGAAGTTTATTTTTAGCCGGTCGATTGTAGAAATCAATCCGTGTGTGGATTTTTGTTGTTCTAATGGTTGTATTGTTTGGACAGGTGTGGCTTATTGGGGGATTCATACCACGTCACGGGTCGTGAGAATTGCGAGATCACTACACGCGGATGCGCTTCACCGTACACTGATCCCGTACCGTTGTCCCTTGCGCTCGGGAGTGTCCCTTGATTCGGCAAATTTGTCCGCATTGTTTCCAGAGTGTGGAATTGTCCGATTCCACAATGGGCACCACGGTTGCGTGTCCCCTGTGTACGAAATCGTTTGCGATTCCTGGTCGCTATAACCCCGTCGTCGATCCAAGTCTCGCGCCGACTCCGGCGCCGGACCAGGTCGTTGCCCCCCCCGCCCCAAAACAGGCTGCCCTGAAACAGGAGATTCCTCCGGTGTCCGAACCGACCGCCGATTCACGACCCACGACGCCGCCCCCCGGTCTCGTGACGCCACCTGTGGGCGTTCATTCCGAAACCGCCTCGCCCACCCCAACGGGCCTGTACACGCAAGCCTGCAACGTGACGCTATCGCCGCACGTGATCGACTGGATACCCGTCGTCTGTTTCACGCTGATTCTGTTGCTCACGTTCTTCAGTTGGGTCGGCATTTATCCGGGCGGCTACAAAGCCTATTCGCAATCCCCGTGGCTCGCCGTTTCGGGTTCAATCAGCACGGACCGATTCGCCGAGGAAGTGCTCAAAAAGGAAGGTGATTTGAAACTGTTAACGACCTCGAACTGGATCTTGTTAGTCCCTTACCTGATCGGCGTCTTGCTAACGACCGCGCTAGCCTGGGCCGACCGATTCGTGACGATGGCCCACGTCCAAACCTTGACGGGGAAGTTGACGTTTCTGTCGCAACTCTGGCCGCACCGGTTCCCGTTGCTGGCGGGGCTGTCGATCGCGCTGCTCGTGTTATTGCTGTTGCAACTGCAAGTGGGTTTCGGGCTAGAACACGCCGTCAAACAAATGGCCACCGAGAAGTTCGCCGGCCAGCGCGAGGCCGCCGGAACTAACTCCGCCGCGCTGGACAAAGTGACGGTGAAGGAAGGCCAGGAAATCGGCATGTATCAACCACAAGGAACGTACTATTTGTCGCTCGTGGTGATCGCGCACATCGTCGTGGTGCTCGCCGCCGCTGCCCGCTTCTGGCTGTACCGTCGCGGCACCAAACCGCTGCCGAAGCTGACGATGAATTGGTAACGGATGTGAAGTGCATGGGGTGCTGCGCTCAACGCCCAGTTAATCGCTGGCATCCCTCCGGGATGCGTTGATTCGGGTGGGAATCGGATACCTGGGGTGTCGCTACGCTCAACCCCAGGCTAATGGCTGACATCCCTACCGGGATGCTCGAACGACGTTTCCGTTCTGAGGGGATGCCTCGGTTTGTTTTTATCCCGAAGGGATTCCAGCGATTAGCCTGGGGTTGAGCGCAGCGACACCCCAGGATCGCACCCAACCATTTTCCTCGACCCCGGAGGGGTCGAAGGTCTTACTTCAGCCACTTGTCGATGAAGTCATACGCCTCGGTTCTTGCGTCATCGGGCCAGTCGTGGCCGGCGTCGGGGTAGATGGCTTTGAATTTGTCCGGTGCGCCGAGTTGTTTGTAAACCGGCGCGGTCTTGGCGATCACGTCTTGCACGCCGGTTACGTCAAAGTTGCTGTCCTTCAGCGGGGCCATCACGAACACGGCCCGTGGGGCGATGCTGAGAATCACGTCGTCGAAATCGAACGGCACTTTCTTCGGGTCTTTGGCGTACACGGTGGCGATCCGCGGCATGTAGCGGTCGCTGGTCCAGCCGGTCAGGTTGCCGTTGTAATACTTCGCAAAACTGCAAAAGCCGCAACTGGTGACCGTCACTTTCAATCGCTCATCGAACGCCGCCGTAAATAGGCTGTTGTGCCCCCCGAGTGAATGCCCGATGACCCCGATGCGGTTGCCGTCCACTTCCGGTAACGCTTGCAACAGATCGACGGCACGCATGTTGTTCCAGATCGCCTTCATCGTGCCCGATTGGAAGTCGGACTTCTTGAAGTCGAACGGGTACTCACCGAAGCTGGGGTAGTCCGGCGCGAGGCACACGTAACCGCGTTTCACGAGGTGCAGCGCTTGGCGTTTCGACTCCTGAACGCCCAACCCGACGGGTTCGTCTTTGCCAATCTTGATCGTCTGATGAAGGCACAACATCGCGGGACGTGGACCTTTTTTCGCAGCGTCCGGGATCAGCAGCCAAGCCGGCACGCGGTCGTTGGTCTCCACCGCAAATGTGATCTTGCGCCGGATATACCCGTCGAGTTTTTCTTCGCTGATGGTCTTCACGTCAAGTGGCACTTTCCGCGCATCGCCGGGAAGCGGCCCCATGACCAGTTCCATCTTTTTCAACAGCGCCGCGCGATCGGGTACGTCCTGCCCATACGCCAGCCACGAAAACAGCGGCAGAACGACCAGCACCAACACGAGCGGAAACGGGTGGCGAAGCATCGGAAGTCTCCCTATCATGGCGCAAAACACTGGCTACAATGTACCCGCTTTGCGTGACGAATGCTCCATTCGTTGCATTAGCCTTTCAGTTGTGGACGAGTTGTACCAAGGTTAGGAACGGATCGTGATGAAGTCGTTAGGAAGTGTGATTTCGTTGATTGCCGGGGCGTTGGTGGCGGGGTTGGGGTTGGCGAGTTTCTTGCAGCCGAACCACTTTATTGACGGGGGCGTGACGGGCATTTCGATGCTGTTGGCGGACATCTTCGGGTTGCCGCTTGCGCTGCTGTTGGTGGTTGTGAACATGCCATTTATCGCACTCGGCTACAAACACATCGGGCGAACGTTTGCGATCAAAAGCTTTCTGTCGATTCTGGGACTGGCGGTCGGGTTACTTGTCATTCCGTACCCGGCGGCAACGGATGACAAGTTGCTCGGGGCGTTCTTTGGTGGCTTTTTCGTCGGCGCGGGTGTCGGGTTGGCGATTCGCGGCGGCGGCGTTCTGGACGGAACGGAAATCCTGGCGCTGGTCCTCAGCAAGCGTACCTTCGCCACGGTCGGCGAGATTATCCTCGGGTTGAGTGTGGTCATCTTCTCCGTGGCCGCACTCTTCATGGGCGTGGAACCGGCCCTGTACTCGGTCCTCACGTACTTCACCGCGTTCAAGACGATCGACTACTTGCTCCACGGCATCGAAGCCTACAACGTCGTCATGATCTTTTCCCACCGCCACGAAGCAATCCGACAATCGTTGCTCGTGGAGTTGGGGCGTGGCGTCACGGTCCTGAAAGCGATCGGCGGCTACACCGCAACGGAGCAAGACGTGTTGTACTGCGTGGTCACCCGCCTCGAACTCACCAAACTCGAAACCCTAGTCAAAACCCACGACGAGACCGCGTTCATCGTAATCTCCCCCGCCCACGAAGTCATCGGCGGCGTGGTGAAGAAGCGGCAGTACCACTAACGGGGATCGGCTTGTCGGCACAACTACCTTCAATCTTCCGATACCTCAACAGTGATGTCTTGCGGTGCGGGTGACAAGCCTGCGTTCTCGCGTGCGGCCCGGATGCCTTTCACGAAGTAATCGAGGAAGGGTGCCAACCAACTCGGATCATTTCCGGGCTGTAACTTCACCTGCCAATGGTGAAATCGCTCCTTACGTTGACCGATCTCAACGGTTGCAACGACCGCAGCCCGGTAGAACAGGTTGAAACTGGCGCGGATGTAGAATTCCCATTGCTCAGGATCCCGAACTGCTTCTTCGGAAGGAAACCACTGGTATTCCGGCATTGTGCGGAGAGGTTCTTTGAGTGGCGACTTTCGCAAGCGAAAATCAATCTTGGCAGTGCCTTTTGAATTGTTGCAGTGCTTGCAAAGGGTTTGAAGGTTCTCAGGTTCGTGAGTTCCGCCGCGATAGAACGAATCAATGTGATCAACTTGGAGTGGGCTTGTACAGCCACAGCAGAGGCATCGTTTGCCGTCGCGGGCTTTAACAGCCCGTTTCACTTCATCTGATGGCTCACGATCCGGCGTCACTTCTGGATTGGTGAAGCCAATACTTTGGCTCAAGGGCAATCCGCCTGTTAACACGGCATAAATGCGATTGATACACCCGTCATAGGCTGATTTGAACTGCTCGAATCGTGGATAGAACAAGTTCCATTGCCGGTCTTTCCGGTCGTACTCCTTCCGAATTTGGATGTGTGACTCGCGCACACCAAGGTCCGTGTCGTAATGGGTTCGGGCGATGTTGTCCAAGTCGTGTTTGTCTCGGGCGTCGAACGGAACGTATCGTGGATGTTGGCGATCGTTCTGCGCCATGTGCCGGACAAGAGCAGTAATGTCCCGTGGCAAATCGGTCCCGATGTGATCGACTCCACTAGCAAAGTGCCGGTTATGCCAAGCTTCGAGCAGAGGGCGAAGCGTGTCCTCATCAAGATCGTACTCGCACCACCCGCCCAAATCTTCTGTGTTAAGATCGGCCAAGAGAGCTAGGAATTTTGAAGCCTGATGTTCAAATACGATGACTGAATGATTCACATCGACTTCGTCATCCGTGCCAATCACCCGAGTCTTGTACTGAGCAACATACCATCCGATTGGAAGAAAAAGTCGATAAGGCATGGCGTTGACGTTGCTTCCACTGTCCATTTGCCGGGCCAATCGACGAACGAGATCAATGGATATGAGATGGATAGGTGGCCTCTTCCGCAACTCGCGGAGTTCTTCATCCGCCGGACCGGTTGATAATTGATCAAAGGCCGCCCAATCGATGCGCTGCTTCCAATCGTCGATGAAGCACACGATATGTGCCTCCGCAGTCCCGCCGAACTTCGGGCCGCGGAGGGCACGACCTACCATTTGAGTGAGCAGAATGCGACTGGTCGTTTGTCGTGTGAGGAAAACTGTTTGCACATCCGGCACGTCGGTCCCTTCGGTCAGCATCTTGACGTTGATGAGTACATCAACAGAGTTGGACTTGAACGCTTTTAGCACTTTGGAGTTATGATCTGATGAGCGACGATTTCGCTCTTCGACTGTACCCAGCGAACCCCCGACATGGTTGTAAACCGCCTCCACCCGGATACCCCGCTTAGTCAGACCTTCCCGTAGATATTCACATTGGAACCAACGATCAGCGAAAATCAGTGTCTTCCCCCACTTCTCACGCTTGTCAGCATAAGTTGCGATTATGTAGTCGTTACGCTCTTTATTCGTTGCAAGCATTGTGATAATGTCTTCAGGAACATCACGATGTGTACCCAACCAGAGTTTGTAGTCTCGTTCGCTAAAATCCGGAGAGAACTGTGTCCGCTCTTCATGAAAGACGGGACGAGCTAAGATACCCTGTAGCATTAGTTCATTCGCCGTCACTTGGTGAACAATTCCTTGCGGAAACAGTTCAAGCAACCAGCCGGCTTTGCTTTCATTCCCGTATGTCGGAGTTGCCGTTAACCCGAGCAACGTCATGCGTGGAAAGCGCCGTCGGAGTTCACGTAACAAGTCACGATAACTCGGAGCGGGTGCGTGGTGGGCTTCATCGAAAACGACCAGCAAATTGCCGTTGGACGCGGCAAGAAAATCGGTTAACGAGGAATGCCCCTCTTTGATCGCTCGACAGGCCGTTGGTGGGGAACTGATGACGATATCGTCAGTGGGTTTAACCGAGTGGATCGGGAAGTGGTCGCCGCCCATTCCTGACACGAGCCGGACGTTTAGCCGAGACTTGGATTCACCGATAAGCCCTACCTCAGCAGCAAAGCTTGAATACGCTTGTTCGAGCAGGTGGTGGGTGTGGGCAAGCCAAAGCACCTTTGCCCCGTTCGAGATTAACTCCCGACAAGTGAAGTGAACGGCTGTAAATGTCTTGCCCCCTCCGGTAGGCAACACCAATATGCCGCCACGCCCATTGCCGTCACTCGCACCGTACCACGTCTGGAGTCGGTGGAGTGCAGCCTTCTGGTGGGAGGCCGGCTCTCGTCTTTCAGCAGTTCGGCAGGCAGCGAGATCGTATTCGGCGTAAAACGGACTCGATGCTTTAATTTGGTTCATACGATCGCTGTATAGATTCCTCATGTTAAGTAAACGCGGCCCATGCTGCTTCCTCGCGTTGGCGTTGGGAAACGGCACGGGCCGGTCGGGGTCCAATTCGTCGTCGGTCGTTAGACGCGCGTGGTCATCGCTTTTCGGGCGGCTTTCTGCTTGCGCAGGTCGGCGCGGCGGCGTTGCTCGCACGGCTTTTCGTAATACTGGTGGGCGCGAAGTTCTTTCTGCATCCCGCTTCGTTCGATCAGCTTTTTGAACCGGCGTAAAGCTTGGCCGATCGGTTCTTTGTCGTGAACCCGCATGCGCAAACCCATTGTTCCTCCTCGTTCTGGCCCCAATCGCGGCTGAGGCACGTCGCCGGGCGGACCGTTATGGCCGCCAAATTGTGGTGAAAAGACTGTTAAATACGAACGGAGTGTCGCAAACAACCAATATAGCTCGGAAGAGGGATTTGACTACCCGAAATTTCCCCGGTGGGGTGATGCCGACCATGAACACGCTGCGCCGTACCTTAGCGGATCAACTGATCCCACACCGCAAACACATCGGGGAGGGCTTCGCGGACGATGACCATGTGTTCGATGTCGGGGTACTCGTTGTAGGTCACGTTCTTGGCACCGGCGGTTGTCAGGGCTTTGCTCAAACTCTTGGCTCCGGTGAACGCGAGTTGGTCTTTGGTGCCGACGCCGATGAACGCGGGTATTTCTACGAACGCTTCGGGTTTGCGGATTCGCCCTGCTCCGCCGAGTAGCGCGACGGCTTTGAACTTGCCGGGGTTCTGCTGAACCACTTCGACCGCTTGGCCTGCGCCCATTGAATGCCCGACCAGGAACATCCGCTTCGGGTCGAGTGGGTAACGCTCCGCGAGCTTTTCGACAATCGCGGCGATGGGTGGTGCGCCCAACAGACCACTACGCGGGGCGACGAGCAGCCAACCGCGTTTTTCACATTCCCGCACAATGTGCCCGGCACCGTAGCCCTCGAAGAATAAATTCTCCGACCCGCCCGCACCGTGCATGGCCACCACAACGGGTACAGGGTGATCTTTTTTCAACCCGGCTGGGACCAGAACTCGGCAGGTGGTGAGTTGGTTTTTCCCCGTCGGAACCGTGATCCAGTATTGTCCCGGATTTGCGGGCGTGAAGTACGGGGTCAGCGGTTGTTTGGCGAACGCTTCACTTTCAGCGATGAGTTGCGGGACCGGGTAGTCGGTTTCCATCGGCGTGTTTTGCGCGAGTTGCGACAGCAATTCCGTATGGTTCGCCAACGTCGCCTGTTCCAGGGTCGGCGTAGCGGGGATGGTGCTTGCCGCTTGTTGCAAGGCCGTTAACCGTTGCTTGCCGTCCGGCCACTGCGTGACGGTGAGCGTTCGCGGTGTCGCGGCGGGTTGGTCGTCGAGTTTTAACGTCACGGTAATGGATTCATCACGGACCGAATCACTCGGTGGAACAAGGAAGGTGATCGTGAGCGGTAGTTTCACGTGATGGGGACGAGTCGGTTTCGCAATTCCTAAACGCAGTTCCATGAATGAGTTTTCCGGCACTTCGGTCTTCACGGTGTAAAAGGTTCGCAATGCTACGGTCACTGGGTCCGTTGGATCGGTGATGATGCGTTTGTCGAGGGTTGGGTAAATCGCTTCGAGGTAACGGACCGCGTCGGAAGGTTTCTCTTTACCCTGCAACACCCACCGGCTCTCATCGAGTGTGCGACCGGCTTCGCCGAGTTGCAGCGCGAAGAATTGGTTGGTGACTTTCGGAATGTTCACGACCGCCGTTTTTCGGACGGCGGGGTCGGTCTGCTTCTCCCAGGCTTGCTCGAATTGCTTCAACCGCACGCCCAATTCGTGGCGGTCGGCTTGGGCATCAACCCGTTGTGTTGTGCTGACCGTGAGGCCCAAAGCGAGGAGCGAAGTCAAAAAAGCGCGTCTCATGAGGCGGGTTCCGAATAAGCTGAGAAGTAGAGTTGGGAGGAATCCGTCGGATCGGATTTAATCTATCAACTCGACCGGATGGATCGGCACCAGGATTTCCAGCTTCGAGTTGTCACTCTTACCGCCCCAAGAGCGACCGTTCCTTGCCCAAGAAGGGTTTGCGCTGATGATGCGACAGATAATCCCCCTCGCGTTGATTGCCTTGGCACTACTTCCGGATTGGGCGACGGCGTTCGGAAAACGCCAGTACCCGCCGTGCCCACCTGCACCGACGGCATACCTGGCGTGCCCGCCGCAACTCGTGATTTTGCCGCCGTGCCTGCCTTCGTTTGAAGTGTTGCCGTATTGCCCGCCGTCACAGGGAATACCACTCACAACGTTGCCACTCACAACTTTACCGCTGACAACGCTACCAGCACCGACGGTCACACCCGAAACCGCGAAACCGGAATCGGCCAAGCCGGAAACACCACTGCCATCCCCACCCAAAGCGCCGATGCCTGGGCTACCGCCGAATCGCTCGTCGCTGGACACCGGCAGTTCAGAAACGGGCTTAAAACAGGCGGAATTCGTTGTCCCGAACCTGGCCAACCCGACTGCCGCCAAGCCGCAACCGGCACCCGCGCTGGTTGGGGAACCCGCAATCGTTGCACCCGTTAGAAATGTTTTTGAAGCCAAACGCGAACTGGAAACGCCCCGGATACCGGCCCTCATTCCCCGAGTTCCGGGTGGGGACACGAGTTTGCCTCCGTTGCTCGTCCCGTCACCGGCGAACGATCCGCCCGGTACTTCAACCTCACGCTCTAGTCCTCTGAACGCGAGCCGCCGAACGGGGTATGATGTCATTCCTGTGGACGGCCCCGCACCGGCAACGCCGGCAACGAAACGATCGGTCGGCTTCTTTAACCACACCGACCGGGATTTGCAACTAACCGTGGAAGGGCAAACGATCACGTTACCGAAGCGGCACTCTGTCACGGCGGAGGTTCCGGCGAAATTTACCTGGACGCTGGAGGGGAACCTGGAACAAAACACCGAAATCCCACTAGCCGCACCGGGTGTCGAAGTTGTAATCCGTCGGTAGTTCTTGATGGTTCCCGAGGGTTGGTGCGATGCCCGAATTACCGGACGAAGTCTTCATCGAAGTGCAAAAGCTCTGCGCCAAAGGGGACGACTTCGCCGTCGATGATCTCTTTGACGAAGCGTTGGTCCAGTACAAAGCCGCGTGGGAAATGCTCCCGGACCCCCGCGAAATGTGGAGCGCCACGCTCTGGCTACTCGGGGCAATCGGGGACGTGCATTACTTACGCGGTGATTTCCCAGCCGGTAAGGCTGCCCTGATGGACGCGATGACGTGCTTTGAAGAAGCCCCCGAGAACGCCTTCCTGCGGATGCGTCTCGGGCAGTGCCTGTACGAGATGGGCGAACTCGATACCGCCGCAGAATGGATGGGGCCAGCCTTCACCGCCGAAGGCGAATCGCTGTTCGAGGACGAAGACCCGAAGTACCTGGAGTTCATCCAGGCTAGGTTGGACACGCCGGGCGAGAAGTAACGACCCGATTCAGTTGCCGCAGCCAAGAGCAACTCCCGTCCACGAAGCGACCGACGAGGCCGTAGTCGAGTGTGACTCTTGGTTCGACCTCTTACGGTGCGAGATTAGATAACTTTGGTCACCGCTACCGGCTTTGCTACGGAATGCACTGAACCCGCCCCATTCCGTATCAGCCACTTCTAAATCGTATCAGACGGCTACCGCGACGGTATTCGTATTATTGAACAC
>JAYVXO010000013.1:0-2659 GCA_043785105.1 Fimbriiglobus sp. | reverse complement strand
GACCGTTCGTGGAACTGCTCGCCCTGAGCAAAACCGCCGAATGGGAAGAACATTGGACAACCCTAAAAGCCTAACGCCAACTTCTGGAGGCACACCCCCTTTCCCTGGTTCCACTAGCATCCTTTCCCTGAACTCGTCACAATGGCCATATGCTGACACAACCCCGTACCTTGCGGCTGCGATTGATTGGCGAGCGTGGCACCTTCGGGTGGCGATGGGTGCTGCGTGGGATGGCGTTGGTCGTAGCGGGTTATTTGCTGGCGGAAGCGGTGCGGGTGTTTGTCGGGTTGAATGACCACACGGTGGTTGCGGGGCGGTTTTATCGGTGTTCTCAGCCGTCGGCGACGGACTTGGCGAGGATGATTGAGCGACACCAGATTCGCACCGTGGTGAACCTGCGGGGCACGCAACAGAAGTTAGCCGACCCGCGCAATGCGTGGTTTCGTAACGAAGCGATCGTCACGCATGATGCGAACGTGTCGCAGGAAGACATCACGCTGTCCGCATACTTGTTGCCACCACCAGCGGAGATTCGGCGGTTGGTCGAAGTGCTGGATCGTTCGGAACAGCCGGTTCTGTTTCATTGTAAACAAGGCGCCGACCGCACCGGGTTGGCGGCGGCGCTCGTGCGGTTGCTGCACACCGACGACACGCTTGCGGAAGCCCGGCGCGAACTGTGGCCGATCTACGGGCACTTCGCTCTGAGCCGGACTGTGGCGATGGACCAGTTCCTGGATCGGTATGAATCGTGGCTGACGGAACGCGGCGAACCGCATTCGGCGGACCGGCTTCGGCACTGGGTGAACCACGTTTACACACCGGGACCGGCGGCCTCCAAACTGGAATGGCTTGATGCGGTGCCGATGACGGTGACTGCGGACAAGCCGTTTGCGTTGCGGTTAAAGGCGACCAATACTTCGACCGAACCGTGGCAGTTTGAACCCGGCAATCACGCGGCGATGCACTTGCTTTACAAGGTGTCGTCCGGCCTGAACGCGACGGAGTTTCGCGGCCAAGCGGGGCTGTTGCGGAAGACGGTTGCCGTGGGGGAATCCATCGAGTTCATGCTCGCAGTGCCGCCGCTCAACACCCCAGGTCGTTACACGGTTGTTGCAGAGTTGATTGACGCCCGAGGATGCGGGGTCACGATTCGATCGAGCTCATTTGTGAAGTTCGGCGATCAGGCCGCAATGGCAAATGTATTTGTGAAGTAGAAACAGTTTCGGTCCCGTGGTTCGCAGAATGGAGTCTGCGATGACGCTAATTTCCGTCGTCATTCCGGTCAAGGATGAGCGTGCCAACCTCCGTCCCCTCGTGACGCGACTTCGTGCCGCGCTAGTCGAACAGCCGGCGTGGGAAATCGTGTTCGTCGATGACGGTAGCATTGATGGCACCGCGCAAGAACTCGGGCAACTGGCCGCCGAAGACGGCCGCGTCAAGGTGGTCCGGTTGCGACGCAACTTCGGCCAATCGGCGGCGATGCAAGCCGGGTTCGACCACGCCATCGGCGACGTGGTTGTGACGATGGACGGCGACCTCCAAAACGACCCCGCCGACATCCCCGCAATGTTGGCGAAGCTTGAGGACGGCTACGATGTCGTCCTCGGCCAACGGCTACACCGGCAGGATAAACTCATCCTTCGTAAACTCCCGAGTTGGTGTGCGAACTGGATCATCCGCAAAGTCACCGGCGTGCCTTTCAAGGACTTTGGTTGCACGCTGCGGGTGATGCGCCGGGAGGTCGTCGATGGGCTGTCACTGTACGGCGAAATGCACCGCTTCATCACCGCGTTCGCGGTCCAACAGGGCGCGAAGGTCACGCAAGTCCCGGTCGCCCACCACCCGCGTGCCGCCGGCCAATCGAAGTACAACCTCACCCGCACCGTGCGCGTGATGCTCGATCTGATTACGGTGAAGTTTCTCGCCAGCTACCAAACCCGCCCGATGCACCTCTTCGGCCTCGCCGGGTTGCTAATGCTAGCCCTCGGGTTGGTCAGTCTCGGCATTGCGGGCGTGATGAAATTCACCACCGGCCCCGGCATGACGGCGAACCCCCTGTTCCTAATCGGCGTGATGTTGGAATTGATGGGCGTGCAGTTTTTGTCACTCGGGTTAATGGGCGAGGTGATGACCCGCATCTACTTCGAGAGCCAAGGCAAACCCTCTTACCGCGTCCGCGAAACGTACAACCTCGACCCCCAAGCCGAAGTGCTGCACTACCGCCTCCCCGCCGCCCGCCAAGCGACAAACCATCACGCGGGGTGAATGGCCATCTGCCTGTCCGATTCAGTCAAATTATACGTCTCCGTCTGAAGGAGTATTGCTACCGCCCAAGCGGTCTTGAATTTCAGTAAGGGACGCACATTCAAAAAACAACTCTAGCGCCTCGCGGAGGTTGTCTCGGGCTGTCTCAATCGTATCCCCTTGGCTGGCGACATCGACTTCCGGACACAGGGCAACGAACCCGTTCCCTTCACGATGGATCACCGCCGTCAGTCTCTTGCTCATGTCCACTCCGAAGAATTTCCCGCAATTGTATCTGCACCGCACATTGTAACATTGGTAGGAGTTACGCAGTCGCGGCATTTTGAAGGCGGTATCGCGGAGTCGTTCGGTACGCGCGGACGGCATCCTGGACGATCTGCCACTTCGCGGTCAA